>NZ_JBITCT010000018.1:92042-184903 GCF_044453465.1 Streptomyces sp. NPDC051677 | reverse complement strand
AAACGCCCGGTTACATTCCGAACCCGGAAGCTAAGCCTTACAGCGCCGATGGTACTGCAGGGGGGACCCTGTGGGAGAGTAGGACACCGCCGAACAAATATTGAGAAAGCCCCCGTGCCATTCGGTACGGGGGCTTTCTGCGTTCACTGTTGTTTGGGCGGGCTCTCCTTCGGGGGAGCCCGTTTTGCGTTATAGGCGGCCCGCTGCTTTTAGTGCCAGATAGGCGTCAGCCAGTGTAGGAGCGAGCTCGCTCGGTGTTGCGTCGACGACGGTGACGCCGTGCCGGCGGAGTTGCTCAGCTGTGCGATGGCGTTCTGCCTGCGCCCGGGCGGCGGCTGCGGCCTCGTACACAGCGTCCGTGTCGCCGCGGGAGGTGGCCATCCGGGCGATGTGCGGGTCGGCGACCGAAGCCACCAGGACTGTGTGGCGTTGGGTGAGCTGAGGGAGGACGGGGAGGAGGCCTTCCTCGACCGGGGCGGCGTCGAGCGTGGTCATGAGGACGATGAGGGAGCGGCGGGGAGTCGTGCGGAGCGCTGCTGCGGTGAGGCCGCGGGCGTTCGTTTCGACCAGTTCGGGTTCGAGCGTGGCCATGGCGTTGACCAGGGATGGAAGGACGTCGCGTGCGGTCCGGCCCTGGACCAGGGCACGTACTCGGCGGTCGTAGGCGAGGAGGTCGACTCGGTCGCCGGCGCGTGATGCCAGTGCGGCGAGGAGCAGGGCCGCGTCCATGGAGGCGTCCAGGCGGGGGGCGTCGTCGACGCGTCCTGCTGAAGTGCGTCCGGTGTCGAGGACCAGGAGGATGTGGCGGTCCCGTTCGGGGCGCCAGGTGCGGACCGCGACCGTGGAGTGCCGGGCTGTGGCACGCCAGTCGATGGAGCGGGTGTCGTCACCGGGAACGTATTCACGCAGGCTGTCGAATTCTGTTCCCTCGCCGCGGGTCAGGACGCTGGTGCGGCCGTCGAGTTCGCGCAGGCGGGCCAGTTTCGACGGGAGATGCTTGCGGCTGGTGAACGCGGGGAGGACGCGCACGGTCCAGGGGACCTTGTGGGCGCCCTGGCGGGAGAAAAGGCCGAGGGGGCCGTAGGAGCGGATGGTGACGCGGTCGGTGTGGTGGTCGCCGCGGCGGGTGGGGCGTAGGCGGGTGGTGATGCGGCGGCGTTCGCCGGGCGGGATCGTGAGGTGGTGGCGGGAGGCCTCCGTCTCCGTTCCCGGCTGCCAGCTGCTGGGGGGCCAGGCGTCGCGGAGGTGGGCGCGCAGGGGGCGGCGGGACGGGTTGGTGATCGTGAGGGTGATGCCCGCCGGTTCGCCGAGGCGGGCGGTGGTGTCGCCGGAACGGGTCAGGCCCAGGCGGCGTACGGGGGCTGCGAGGGCGAAGTCGCAGGCGCAGGCCACGGCCAGGGGGGCGTTGACCGCGAGGATGCCCGTCCAGCTGGGGTCCCAGATGCCGACGGGGAGGGAGCCGAGGGCCGCGAGGAGCGCGGTTCGTCCGGTGAGTGCCATCAGCGTGGGACGGGGACGTGGGTGAGGATCGCGTTGATGACGGAGTCGGCGGTGACGCCTTCCATCTCGGCCTCGGGGCGGAGCTGTACGCGGTGGCGGAGGGTGGGGAGGGCGAGGGCTTTGACGTCGTCGGGGATGACGTAATCGCGACCGGTCAGCCATGCCCATGCGCGTGCTGTGGCGAGGAGGGCGGTCGCACCTCGCGGGGAGGCGCCCAGGGTGAGGGACGGGGATTCGCGGGTGGCGCGGCAGATGTCGACGACGTAGGCCGTGATCTCGGGAGAGATCGTTGTTTTTGCGACGGCCGCGCGGGCGGCTTCGAGGTCGGCCGGGCCTGCGACGGGGCGTACGCCGGCGGCGTGCAGGTCGCGTGGGTTGAAGCCCTCGGCGTGGCGGGTGAGGACGTCGATCTCCTCCTGGCGGGAGGGGAGAGGGATCGTCAGTTTGAGGAGGAACCGGTCCAGTTGGGCTTCGGGGAGGGGGTAGGTGCCCTCGTACTCGACGGGGTTCTGGGTTGCCGCGACCAGGAACGGGTCGGGGAGGGGGCGCGGGGTGCCGTCGACGGTGACCTGGCGTTCCTCCATGGCTTCGAGGAGGGACGACTGGGTCTTCGGCGGGGTGCGGTTGATTTCGTCGGCGAGGAGGAGGTTGGTGAAGACGGGCCCGGGCTGGAAGGAGAACTCGGCGGTGCGGGTGTCGTAGACGAGGGAGCCGGTGACGTCGCTCGGCATGAGGTCGGGGGTGAACTGGACGCGTTTGGTGTCGAGTTCGAGTGCGGATGCGAGGGCGCGGACGAGCAACGTTTTGGCCACTCCGGGGACTCCTTCGAGGAGAACGTGTCCGCGGCAGAGGAGGGCGACGACGAGACCGGTCACGGCGGGGTCCTGGCCGACCACGGCCTTGGCGATCTCGGCGCGCAGGGCTTCCAGGGAGGCTCGGGCGCGACCCGGGTCCCCGGTGGTCCCGGCGTTGTCAGTGGTCGGGTCCATCATGGACGGCGTACCTCTCTTTCGAGGGCGTTGAGTTGGTCGGCGAGGGCGATCAGGGCCGCGTCGTCGCCGGGGGGTGGGCCGAAGAGGAGGGAGTGCAGGGACTGTCCGTCGCCGTGGAGGTGGGCGGACAGGGCGGGAATGAGTGCCTCGGGCGCGTGCGCCTGGGTGACGGGGACGCCTAGGAGAGGGGCGAGGCGGGTGCGGGTGGCGGAGCGAAGAGCGGCGGCCGCGCGGTCGCGGGCGCCTGCCTTGCGGTAGAGGCGGGCGCGGCCTTCGACGGTTTCGGAGGCGCGGATCGCCACGGGGAGTTTTTCGGGCACGAGGGGGCCGAGTCGGCGTGCCCGCCAGACGGCGGCGAGGGCTGCCGCGACGAAGAGCTGCAGTGTGCCCCAGATCCAGCCGGACGGGAGCAGGTCGAAGAAGCCCTTTTCGTCGTCCGGGTCGGCGGCGGAGGTGTCGGAGAGCGAGGGGAGGTACCAGACCAGATGGGTGCGGGAGCCGAGGAGTTGGAGGGCGAGCGAGGCGTTGCCCTGCTTGTCGAGGCGGTTGTTGTAGAGGATGTCGGGCGCGCCGAGGACGACGGTGTCGCCGTCGCCGGAGGCGTCCGGGATGCGGAGGAGGGTCGCCAGGCGCTCGCTGGGGTAGCACTCGTCGGCGCCGAGGTGGCGGGTGGTGTAGCGGATGCCGCCGGTTTCCGCGGCGCCGGCGCCGCGGGCGGCGGGCAGGGCGCAGTCGGGGGAGAGCGTGGAGCCGCGGCTGGTGGCCGGGTCCGCTGTCACGCCGGGGGCGAGGGTTCCCACGGACCAGCTGCCGGGGGCGACGAGGACGGTGCGGCCGCCGGAGCCGGCGATCGCCGAGTGCAGCTCCTTTTGTTGGCGCTCCGTCAGCAGGTCGGGGGTGGCGACCAGGAGGGTGGTGTCGGGGCCTGCGGCGGTGCGGGCGTCGGCCAGGGCGGCGACCACGCGGGTGGACACGCCGTGGTCGGCGAGGAGTTCGGCGATCGCGCGGCTGCCGTAGAGGTCGGCGGAGCGCGGGTCGAGGGCCCCGCGGCGGGCGTCGGACTGGAGCGCGGCGAGCGTGACGGCCCCCGCCAAGAGCAGCACCAGGGCGAGCGTGAGTCCGCGCGCGCGGGTCCACAGCCGCAGGGCGGTGGGCGAGGCCGAGGTGGCGGGGAGCGGGACCTCGGTCGTCATTCGGCGGCTCCCCGGCGGGCGGGGCGGGCCGCGGAGTGGGTGCTGCTCGCCGCCAGTTGGGGCTTGGTGCGTTCCAGGTCGAGGTCGAGTTCGGCCACCCGCCTGTACGCCTGCTCGGTCGCGCGGCGGCCGCCGTATGTCACGTCGTCGAAGTCGCGGGCGGCGGCCCGCAGTCGGTCGGTGTGGGCGGGCAGGGTGCGGCCGGCCTCGGCGGCGGCTTCGTCGGCCGTGCGGCCGGCGCGGGCGTCGAGGAGGGCGCGTTCCTCCAGGGAGCGGACGATGGCGCGCATGCGTTCCTGGACGGCAATGTTCCAGTGGCCCTGGGCGGCGTGCGCCTCGGCGGCGGCGCGGTGTTCGGCGGCGCTGCGGGGGCGGTCGTCGAACAGGGCGGCGGCGGAGGAGGGTTGGCGGCGCGGGGTGCCCAGGCGCCACCACAGGGCGGCCACGACGGCCACGACGGCGAGGACGACGACCAGGACGCCGAGCGTGCCGCCGGGGGTGGCGGTCGAAGCGGTGTCGAACAGGTCGCCGATCCAGTCCCACAAGGTGTCGAGGGCGCGTTGGAGCAGGCTGGGGTCGTTCTGGTGGTACAGGTCCTTGGACAGCTCGCGGCGGGCCGCCTCCCGCGCGGGGTCCCGTGGGATGGTCACCGGCGGTTCGTCGCCCGAGCGGGCCGTTGACAGCACGGTGGCGTCGCCGGCCGCCCGCAGCAGGGCTTGCACGGCCCGGTCGGCAGCGCGGGAGAGGGCCGCCGCGGGTGCGTCGGTGATGCCGGGCAGCGCCCGGACGGGCAAGCTGCCCGGGGGCGGTACCGCTGTGAGAACTCCCCCCGCCGGGATCACCGCATCAGCTCCCCGGGGTGGTGCCGGGAGCGGGGGAGCCGTGGCCCTGGAGGCCTGCGGCGCGGGCCAGGTCGAGGTCGAGGGCCTCGCGGCGGATGCGCTGGTCGATGTAGAGCAGCACGATGACGCCTGCCGCGATCGGGAATGTGATCATGGAGCCGATGACCGAGCCGATGCCGCTGACGATCAGGTAGGTCCAGCCGTAGTCGCTGCTCGCCTCGACCATGCCGCCGACGCCGCCGTCGCTCAGCGCGGCGCCGAGGAGGGCGAAGGGGACGACGACGATCATCGCGACGATGTTCGCGATGATCAGGGCGAGCAGCTGGATGCCGAAGACGCGCCACCAGGAGCCGCGGGTGAGCTTCGCGGAACGGGCGAGCGCCTTCTTGATGCCCTGCTTCTCCAGCATCAGCGCGGGCGAGGCGAGGGAGAGCCGGATCAGCAGCCACAGCACGAGGACGATCGAGCCGAGGATGCCGAAGGCCATGAGCGCGTCACCTGCGTCGGAGTTTCCGGCGGCGCCCACGAGGATGCCCGGCAGCAGGCATGCGAGGACGACGCCGGCGGTGATGAGCATCAGCAGGAAGATCAGCCCGAACAGCCGGGGCACCTGGGGGCGGGCGTCGCGCCAGGCCTCCTTGAGAGTGACGGGTTTGCCGAGCACGGCGCGGCTGGTGACGGCGGTGAGCAGGGCGGTCGCCGTGATGGTGCCGAGGAGCGTGATGAGGAGGACGGGGCCGGAGGCGCGCATGGCGTCGCCCATGGCGTTGAGCTGCTCGTCGACGGTGGCGGCCGGGTCGCCGAGGGCGGTCGTGTCCGTGGAGCCGTCGAGGATCAGGCCCTGCAGCAGGACGACGAAGATCTCGGTGACGATCGCTACGGTCAGAGAGATGCCCAGGACCGTGCGCCAGTAGGTGCGCATGGTGGCGACGGCGCCGTCGAGGATCTCGCCCACGCCGAGCGGGCGCAGCGGGATCACGCCGGGCTTCGCGGCGGGCGGCGGGCCGCCCCAGCCGGCGCCCCAGCCCCCGGGAGGGCCGTAGCCGCCGTAGCCGTGTCCGCCGGGGCCTGTGGGGCCGCCGGGGTGTCTGCCTGCCGGTCCGGCGGGCGGGTGGGCGCCCCAGCCCGGGCCGGGCGGCGGGGGCGGCGGCGGTGGCGGGGTCTGGCCGGGGTTCTGGGGGCCTGCGGGCGCCGACCACTGGCCGGGCGGCGGCTGTTCCTTGGACCACTTCGTGCCGGGGCTCTGCGGGTTCGCGTCCGGCTGGTCCGCGGGCGGCTGCCCGGCGGGCCGGTCGGACGGCTCGGCGGGGTGGGACGCGCCGGGCTCCTGTCCGTCGGACGGGGCGGATCCGGGCGAGGCCCAGCCCGGAGTGTCTTTCATCGTCGCTCCTTCACGGTGCCCGTCCGCGGTCGCGGCGGCAGGTTGGGAGCCATCGTGCCATGGGGTGCCGACCGGGGGACCGGCCGCGGTATGGGCCGCACATCTTCAATGGTCCGCCGGATAGTGGGCAGACTGACCGCATGGCTGATCAGTACGCGCAATCCGGCGAGGGCAAGCGGCCGACCGAGGCACCGGCGCTTCGTTGGGAGGAGCCGCCAGAAGGTCCCGTATTGGTTCTCCTCGACCAGACGAGACTGCCGACCGAGGAAGTCGAACTGGTGTGTACGGACGCGTCCGCGCTGGTGGAGGCGATCGGCTCGCTGGCCGTGCGGGGAGCGCCGCTGCTCGGGATCGCCGGGGCGTACGGTGTCGCGCTCGCCGCCGCGCGCGGCTTCGACGTGGACGAGGCCGCGAACGCGCTGGCGGGGGCCCGGCCCACCGCGGTGAACCTGTCCGTCGGCGTGCGCCGCGCCCGGTCCGCGTACCAGGCGGAACTCGCCCGCAGCGGCGACCCGAGACAGGGGGCGCTGGCGGCGCTGGCGGCCGCGCGGCAGCTGCACCGGGAGGACGCCGAGGCCAGCGCCCGGATGGCCGGGCACGGGCTGGCGCTCCTCGACGAGTTGCTGCCCGGCGGCGGACACCGTGTCCTCACGCACTGCAACACCGGCTCGCTGGTGTCGGGCGGGGAGGGGACCGCGTTCGCCGTGGCGCTCGCCGCGCACCGGGCGGGGCGGCTTCGCCGGCTGTGGGTGGACGAGACGCGTCCGCTGCTGCAGGGCGCACGTCTCACGGCGTACGAGGCCGCGCGCAACGGCATGGCGTACACCCTGCTGACGGACAACGCGGCGGGTTCGCTCTTCGCGGCGGGCGAGGTGGACGCGGTGCTGATCGGGGCGGACCGGATCGCGGCCGACGGGTCGGTGGCGAACAAGGTGGGGAGTTATCCGCTCGCGGTGCTCGCGCGCTACCACCATGTGCCGTTCATCGTGGTGGCGCCGGTGACGACGGTGGATCCGGAGACGCCGGACGGGGCCTCGATCGAGGTGGAACAGCGTCCCGGGTTCGAGGTGACGGAGGTCACGGCGCCCCAGGCGCCGGTGACGGGAGCGGGAGGAGGGATCCCGGTGGCCCCCTTGGGGACGCAGGCGTACAACCCGGCGTTCGACGTGACGCCGCCGGAGCTGGTGACGGCGATCGTCACGGAGGAGGGCGCGATATCGCCGGTGACGGCCGATGCCCTTGCCGAGCTGTACGGCAGGGCGCGCCAGGGCGGAGACCGGCTCTGACCGGAACGGCCGACCGCCGCCGGTGTCACGAGCGTGCGGGTTGGTTGGCGATCAGGAGGGTCGTGCCGGCGGGGCGGAAGCCGAGACGGGCGTAGATGCGGGCGACGGTCTCCTTCGCGTAGGCGAGGAAGATCGTGTCGACGCCGTGGTCGCGGGCGTGGGCGGTCAGGGCCGCTGTCACGGCGGCGGCCAGTCCCTGGCGGCGGGCTGAGGGCAGGGCGCAGACGCCGCCGATCTCCGTGGCGCCGGTCGCCGGGTGGTAGTGGCCGGTGGCGAGCGGAGTGCCGTCCGGGGCGAGGGCGGCGACGAGCGTCTTGTGTCCGGCGCGGATCGTGGGACGGGCCGTGGCCACGGTGCCGTCCTCCGTCAGCTCCTCGGCCAGCCTCGACAGCTCCGCACGGTCCGCGGGGCGCGCCGGGTCCGCTGGGTCCGATGGGCCCGTGGTGGGGATGGGCTTTGTGGCGAAGGCCAGGCGGGGCAGGGCGAGGGCCGCGGGGAGGGCGGGATCGTCGGCAGCCAGCGCGCGTAGTGCCACGCCGTTCGGAAGGGGCTGTGGCGGGAGTGAGCGACGGGGAGGGAGAACCATCAGCGGGCGGCGCAGTACGGGGAGGCCGGCGGCCTCGATACGGGCCTGCAGCGTCGGCGCCGACTCGGCCAGCCATTCGAAGGCCTCCGGCACACCGAGCTCACGCTGGCGGGCCCGCACCCGGGCGATGTCGGCGGAGTCGACGCAGTCCGCGCCCTCCGCGGTCGGCTGGGCGTGGCTCGGACCGCCGTAGTACGGGGCGCCCGGCGCCTTGCGCACGAACAGTCGCAGCGGGCCGAAGTCCTCGGCGTCGGCGAAGAGGAGGGGCACGGCGGCGTAGTACCGCTCGATGCGGTCGCGCAACGGGTCGCTCATCCGCGCATCCCACCACCGGAGACCGCCGCCCCGCACCGAGATTTTCGCCGGTGTCACCACCGGTGCCACCACGGGCATCGCTACCCACAGCGGTGCCGGCAACAGTCGCCGACATCGGCTACGGAGGACGGGGGCAGACAGTGACGGTCGCGTACGACTATCGTCACGGGCCAGTGACCCTGCTCACCAGCGCCTCTGTCACTGTTACGAGAATGGGATGATGTCGTTTATGAAGGGACGAGTCCTTGTCGTCGACGACGACACCGCACTGGCCGAGATGCTCGGCATCGTGTTGCGTGGTGAAGGTTTTGAGCCGTCTTTCGTAGCTGACGGCGACAAGGCGCTGGCTGCTTTCCGGGAGGCGAAACCCGATCTGGTGCTGCTGGACCTGATGCTGCCCGGCCGGGACGGCATCGAGGTGTGCCGCCTGATCAGGGCGGAGTCCGGGGTGCCGATCGTGATGCTCACGGCGAAGAGCGACACCGTCGACGTCGTCGTCGGCCTGGAGTCCGGCGCCGACGACTACATCGTGAAGCCGTTCAAGCCGAAGGAGCTGGTCGCCCGGATCCGGGCTCGGCTGCGGAGGTCGGAGGAGCCGGCGCCCGAGCAGCTCGCCATAGGCGACCTCGTCATCGACGTGGCCGGCCACTCCGTGAAGCGGGACGGGCAGTCGATCGCGCTGACGCCGCTGGAGTTCGACCTGCTGGTCGCGCTCGCGCGCAAACCCTGGCAGGTGTTCACCCGCGAGGTGCTCCTGGAACAGGTGTGGGGCTACCGGCACGCCGCCGACACCCGCCTGGTCAACGTGCACGTCCAGCGACTGCGCTCCAAGGTCGAGAAGGACCCCGAGCGGCCCGAGATCGTGGTGACCGTCCGTGGCGTCGGATACAAGGCAGGACCCAGCTGACATGTCCGGGGACAGTGCCGCTTCGGCTCCCGGCCGGTCCGGGGCCCGACCGGAGCGGCCTGTCGGCCGTAAGACACCGGGTTCACGCTTCGCACGCCTCCTCGAAGGCGGACTGCTGCAAGGCGGGGTGCAGGGCAGCCCCGTCCTACGGCTGCTGCTGCGCTGGGTGCGCCGGCCGCTGCTGCCCGTCATGCGGCTGTGGCGGCGCAACATCCAGCTCAAGGTCGTCGTCACGACACTGCTGATGTCGCTGGGCGTCGTCCTCCTGCTGGGCTTCGTCGTCATCGGGCAGGTCCGCAACGGCCTGCTGGACGCCAAGGTGAAGGCCTCCCAGAGCCAGGCCACCGGCGGATTCGCCGTCGCCAAGCAGAAAGCCGACGAAGCCTCCAGCGCGGTCGCGGACGACGGGACCCCGCCGGGCAGCCGCGCCTCGCGGAACGTCAGCGAATGGATGAGCGAGCTCGTGCTGTCGCTGTCCAGCGGCGGCCAGGGCGCGTTCGACGTGGTCACCCTGCCCTCCGGCGACGACAGCGGCGGCTACGGACCGCGGGCCTCCGGCTTCGTCGACCCCAACAAGAGCGTCCCGGAGAACCTGCGCGAACGCGTCAACACCAGCACCGGCGCGGTCCAGAGCTACTCCCGCATCATCTACCTCAGCGACAAGGAGTCCCAGCCCGCCCTGGTCATCGGCAAGCAGGTCAACGACCCCAACGAGGACCCGTACGAGCTGTACTACCTCTTCCCGCTCACCCAGGAGGAGAAGTCGCTGAGCCTGGTCAAGGGCACGCTGGCGACCGCCGGACTCTTCGTCGTCGTCCTCCTCGGGGCCATCGCCTGGCTCGTGGTGCGCCAAGTCGTCACACCCGTGCGGATGGCCGCCGGGATCGCCGAACGGCTCTCCGCGGGGCGGCTGCAGGAACGGATGAAGGTCACCGGCGAGGACGACATCGCCCGCCTGGGCGAGGCCTTCAACAAGATGGCCCAGAACCTCCAGCTGAAGATCCAGCAGCTGGAGGACCTGTCGCGGATGCAGCGCCGCTTCGTGTCCGACGTCTCGCACGAGCTGCGGACGCCGCTGACGACCGTCCGGATGGCCGCCGACGTCATCCACGACGCCCGCGTCGACTTCGACCCCGTCACCGCGCGGTCCGCGGAACTCCTCGCCGACCAGCTCGACCGGTTCGAGACGCTCCTCGCCGACCTCCTGGAGATCAGCCGCTTCGACGCCGGCGCCGCCGCCCTGGAAGCCGAGCCGATCGACCTCAGGGAGGTCGTGCGGCGCGTCGTCAGCGGGGCCGCGCCGCTCGCCGAACGCAAGGGCACGACCGTACGCGTCATCGGCGACCAGCAGCCCGTCGTCGCCGAGGCCGACGCCCGGCGCGTGGAGCGGGTGCTGCGCAACCTGGTCGTCAACGCCGTGGAACACGGCGAGGGCAAGGACGTCATCGTCAAACTGGCCGCCGCGGGCGGCGCCGTCGCCATCGCCGTACGCGACTACGGCGTCGGACTCAAACCCGGCGAGGCCACCCGCGTCTTCAGCCGCTTCTGGCGTGCCGATCCGGCACGCGCGCGTACCACCGGCGGCACCGGCCTGGGACTGTCCATCGCCCTGGAGGACGCCCGACTGCACGGCGGCTGGCTGCAGGCCTGGGGCGAGCCCGGCGGCGGCTCCCAGTTCCGGTTGACACTGCCCAGGACCGCCGACGAGCCGCTGCGGGGCTCGCCGATACCGCTCGAACCCAAGGACTCCCGCCGCAACCGCGGCGAACGCGACGACGCCGGCCAGCCACGCGGCGGAGGCGAGAAGAGCGCCACGGTGCCGGTGCAGCCCGCCAGTGAGCAGCTGTCGGCCGCCCGCGCCCCGCTCACGCCCCGCATGACCACCGTGGCGCCCACGGCCGACCCGACGGCCCTGCCCGGCAACGGCGCACGCGTCGTGCCCCGGACCGCCCCGGGCACGGGAAACGGACGGCGACCCGACGAACCGTCCACCACACGGGCAGCGACGGAGACGGCACGCGCCGAGGACCCGCAGCCGCCCGAAACGACGGACCAGGGCGACACCGCACCGAGGGGGACTCCGGACCGGCGGGGAGCCGCGACGGAGAGCTCGGACGAGCAAGGGGAGGCATTCCGTGGGCGCTGAACGGCGCAAGGGGGGAGCCCGGCGCACGCCGGGGCGCACGGTGGCGTACGCCGCCTGTGGCGCCGTACTGCTGGCGGGGTGCGCCTCGATGCCCGACAGCGGCGACCTGCGCGGCGTCGAATCCACACCGCGCCAGGACACCCAGGTGCGCGTGTTCGCGATGCCGCCCCGGGACGACGCACAGCCCCAGGAGATCGTCCAGGGCTTCCTCGAGGCGCTCACCAGCGACGACCCGAGCTACTCGACGGCACGGCAGTACCTGACCAACAAAGCCGCCCAGAAATGGCAGCCCGAACGGTCCACGACGGTCCTCGCCGACGGACCGACAACCGTGGCCGGACCCACCGGAAGCCGGGACGACGGCGACGACTTCTCATACGTCCTGACCGGCACGAGGGTCGCCGTCGTCGACGCCCAGCAGTCGTACGCGCCCGCCTCGGGCAACTACGGCCAGACGGTCCACCTCACCCGCGACAAGAAGACCGGACAGTGGCGCATCGACGCCCTCCCCGCGGGCGTCGTCATGGGCAAGTCCGACTTCCAGCGCAACTACGTGTCCGTCAACAAGTACTACTTCGCGTCCAACACCACCGCCGACGGCTCCGGACAGCCCATGGCCGTCGCCGACCCCGTCTACGTACGGGAACGCGTCGACCCCATGACGCAGATGGTGCGCAGTGTGCTCACCGGACCCACCAGCTGGCTGCGCCACGTCGTCAGATCGAGCTTCCCCACGGGCACCGCACTGCCCAAGGGCACCTCGCTCGCCCCCGACGACCAGAACAAGCTCACCGTGCCGCTGAACGACAAGGCGGCCCACATCGGACGCGGCAAGTGCGACGAGATGGCCGCCCAGCTGCTGTTCTCCCTGCAGAGCCTCGCCCCCACCATCGAAGAGATCGCACTGCGCGCGGGCGGCACACAACTGTGCAGCCTCGCCGCGGACCGGGCCGCAGCCGTCGCCGCACGCGGCTCGGAGACCAACCCCGGCTACCTGTACTTCATCGACGGCCAGCACCGCCTCGTCCGCATGACGAGCGGCAGCGGCAACACCAGGGCCGAGCCCGTCCCCGGAGCGCTCGGCGACGGCGCCAAGGCACTGCGCTCCGTCGCCGTGGCCCGCGACGAACACAGCGCGGCCGGAGTCGCCCTCGACGGCAAGACGCTCTACGTCACCTCCACCGTGTCGGGCAGCTCCATCGGCGACCCCGTACTGCAGAGCAAGGGCAAGACGGAGACCGACCGGCTCACCACGCCCAGCTGGGACGCCCAGGGCGACCTGTGGGTGGCCGACCGCGACCCCGAACGCCCTCGGCTGCTCCTGCTGGCGAAGGGCGGCGGCCAGCCGCTGGAGGTCCTCACCCCGGGGCTGGACGGCCGGATCAACGCCGTACGAGTGGCCGCCGACGGGGTGCGGATCGCACTCGTCGTGGACAACGGCGGCAAGCAGTCCCTGCTCATCGGGCGGATCGAGCGCGGCGCGGGCAGCGGCGAGCAGCCGTCCGTGTCGGTCCAGGAACTGCGCTCGGCGACACCGGAGTTGGAACAGGTCAGGGCCATGGCATGGGCCGGGGACAGTCGGCTCGTGGTGGTCGGACGCGAGGCCGGCGGCGTCGAGCAGGTCCAGTACGTGCAGTGCGACGGCTCGATCCCCGAGGCGGGCACACTTCCCGGCCTCACCGAGGTCACCAGCATCGCCGCCTCCGAGGACAGCGACACCCCGCTGTTCGCCACCTCCAAGGACGGACTGCTGTGGCTGCCCGGCGGGAGTGGGTGGCGGACACTGAAGGAAACCGCTTCCGCGGTGTTTTACCCGGGATGATTTTTTTCCTGCGGGGATGATGCGGGGCAGACCGTGGGATCGCCTTCGGTCTGCCTTCCCAGGAGTTTTCCACAGCCTCTCGGCAGCCTCTCGGCATCCTCGCGTCCAGGGTTTTCCACAGGGGTGGTGAGCCGCTTCGCACGTTGGCACAGTGGTCGACGTGGAAAGCGTTCGCAGGTGGTGGCAGGAACTCGCCGGCCTGGTGCTGCCCGCCGACTGCGGGGGCTGCGGAAGCGCACGTACCGTGCTCTGCCCGCAATGCCGTGCGGCGCTGAGCGGGGCCGCGCCGTTCCGAGTACGGCCGGCCCCGGAACCGCCGGGGCTGCCCGCCGTGCACGCGGCGGCCCGGTACGCGGACGAAGTCCGGGCCGCGCTGCTGGCCCACAAGGAACGCGGCGCGCTGGCGCTGACGCGACCGTTGGGTGCGGCGTTGGCGGGGGCTGTGCGGGCGGGGGTGAGGGAGGCGGGGGAGGGGGTGGGGGTGGGGGAGGGCCCCCAGCCCCCCGGAAGCCTGCTGCTCGTCCCCGTCCCCTCCGCCCGTGCCGCCGTGCGTGCCCGTGGGCATGACCCGGCGCGTCGGATCGCGCTTGCGGCGGCCGGGGAGTTGCGGCGGGCCGGGATGCCGGCACGGGTGGCCGCGGTGTTGCGGCAGCGGCGGCCCGTGGCCGACCAGTCGGGGCTCGATTCCCGGCAGCGGCTGGCCAACCTGGTGGGTGCGTTGGCGGTGGTGCCCGGGGGTGCGCGGGTGCTGGGCGGTGGTCCGGTGGTGCTGGTCGACGACCTGGTGACGACGGGTGCTTCGCTGGCGGAGGCGGCGCGTGCCGTACGGGCGTCGGTGTCGACGGCGCTGTCGCCGATGCCGTCGATGTCGGCGGATCGGGAGGGGCGGACGCGGACGGAGGACAGGCAGGGGCAGATGGAGGGCGGGATGGGTGGTGAAGGGGCGGCGGCGGTGTACGTGGGTGTCACCAGGGAAGGCAGACAGGTGAAGTCGTCCGGAGTGAGGGAGACAGGCGTGGGAGGTGTCGCTGACGTGCTGTGCGCGGCCGTGGTCGCGGCCTCGCCGGGCTCTTTCGAAATAAACCGGAACTGAGTGAGAACTTGCGTCGTTGCAGGTAATGAGAGGGTCAATTCACCTGAACGGAGGTACGCCGCAGTAGAGGGTGACGACATCCGTCCGGGCGAGATATGTTCGGTTGTGAGGGAAAGCCGCAGGCCACACCTCTCATATCCGAATGCCGTGCTGCGGTTTGCGTAATCGCCCGCAGCGCCTGGGGTGTAGATCTCGCCCATGGGGGAGGAGGAGGTGGAAGTCACCAAGTCCGCGGTTCCGGTGCTCACCGGAGCCTGGTGCAAAAGGGAGATGCTCCGCCGGCGAAGCGGAGTGATCCGGGAACGGAGTTCTGCGTGGACATCGTCGTCAAGGGCCGCAAGACCGAGGTGCCCGAGCGGTTCCGCAAGCACGTGGCCGAGAAGCTGAACCTGGAGAAGATCCAGAAGCTCGACGGCAAGGTGATCAGCCTCGACGTCGAGGTCTCCAAGGAGCCCAACCCCCGACAGGCCGACCGCTGTGACCGAGTGGAGATCACGCTCCGCTCCCGCGGTCCGGTGATCCGGGCGGAGGCATCGGCCAACGACCCGTATGCGGCACTCGACCTGGCGGCGGAGAAGCTCGACGCCCAGCTGCGCAAGCAGCACGACAAGCGTTACACGCGCCGCGGCGCCCGCAGGCTCTCCGCGGCTGAGGTTCCCGACCACGTCCCGGGTGTGGCGACGCTCAACGGCAACGGCCACCCCGTCCAGGCCGGCGAGGCGGAGAGTGTGCCGACGAAGAAGATCGGCTCGCTGGAGGTGCAGGGCGACGGCCCCCTCGTGGTTCGCGAGAAGACGCACGTGGCCGCTCCGATGACTCTCGACCAGGCCCTCTACGAGATGGAACTGGTCGGACACGACTTCTACCTGTTCGTCGACTCCGAGACGAAGCAGCCGAGCGTCGTCTACCGGCGTCACGCCTATGACTACGGCGTGATCTACCTCGACACCGACCCGATGGTGGCGCAGGCGCACTCACCCGAGGCGGGCGGCGCGCTGGGCGGCTGACGCTGCCCGGTGACAGTGAGCGGTGACAGCTGAGCGGTGTGCCCCTGGAGCGCGGTGTGCGCCCCCAGGGGCATCCGTGTGCGACCCCTTCGGGCATCGCTCTGTCACCGCGTTGTCGTCCGGGCATGGAATCATGGCAGGGCGGCTCAACCGGTGGGTCGTTGCCTTGGGTTGGCGATGGCTCAGGACCACGGCCACAGCCTTCAGGGGGAGGAACGATGGCGGACAGCTTCGGACCGATGCGGGACGAGGGCGCCGACGACGGCGTCGTCGGCATGGGCCCGGACGAGGGCACTCCACGCAAGGAGCCGATCAGAGTCCTTGTCGTGGACGACCACGCCCTGTTCCGTCGCGGACTGGAGATCGTGCTCGCGGCCGAGGAGGACATCCAGGTCGTCGGTGAGGCGGGGGACGGCGCGGAGGCCGTGGACAAGGCGGCCGACCTGCTGCCGGACATCGTGCTGATGGACGTACGGATGCCCAAGCGCGGCGGTATCGAGGCATGCACCTCCATCAAGGAGGTGGCCCCCAGCGCGAAGATCATCATGTTGACGATCAGCGACGAGGAGGCCGACCTCTACGAGGCGATCAAGGCGGGCGCGACCGGGTATCTCCTCAAGGAGATCTCCACGGACGAGGTCGCCACCGCGATCCGCGCGGTCGCCGACGGGCAGTCGCAGATCAGCCCCTCCATGGCGTCGAAGCTGCTCACCGAGTTCAAGTCGATGATCCAGCGGACCGACGAGCGCCGCCTGGTGCCCGCGCCGCGGCTGACGGACCGTGAGCTGGAGGTGCTCAAGCTGGTGGCCACGGGGATGAACAACCGTGACATCGCCAAGGAGTTGTTCATCTCCGAGAACACCGTGAAGAACCATGTGCGCAACATCCTGGAGAAGCTGCAGCTGCACTCCAGGATGGAAGCGGTGGTATACGCGATGCGGGAGAAGATCCTCGAGATCCGCTGACTCGGGTCGAGCCGGTCAGCGGGTCAGCGGGTCAGCGGGTCGGGCAGGCCGGTCAGGCGAGTGCGCGGGTGAGTTCTCTGGTGAGCGGCTCGCGCAGGTCGGGGGCGTCCACGCGTTCCACGCGTACGTCCGTGCAGTCCACCCAGGTCGCGGCCTCCAGCAGGGCCTGGGCGACCGCCGGGACCGCCTTCGGGCCGTCGAGGGTGACCTGCCGGGCGACCAGGGTGCGGCCTTCCCGGGCCGGGTCCACGCGGCCGACGAGTCGGCCGCCGGCCAGGACCGGCATCGCGAAGTAGCCGTGCACCCGCTTCGGCTTGGGGACGTAGGCCTCCAGGCGGTGGGTGAAGCCGAAGATCCGCTCGGTGCGTGCCCGTTCCCAGATCAGGGAGTCGAACGGGGACAGGAGCGTGGTGCGGTGGCGGCCGCGCGGGGGCGTGTCCAGGGCCGTCGGGTCGGCCCAGGCGGGCTTGCCCCAGCCTTCGACGGCGACGGGGACGAGGCCCGAGTCGGCGATCACCGCGTCGACCTGCTCGCCCTTGAGGCGGTGGTAGTCGGCGATGTCCGCGCGCGTGCCCACGCCGAGGGACTCGCCGGCCAGGCGGACGAGGCGGCGCAGGCACTCGGCGTCGTCCAGCTCGTCGTGCAACAGGTCGGCGGGTACGGCGCGTTCGGCGAGGTCGTACACGCGTTTCCAGCCGCGGCGGTCGACACAGACCACCTCGCCGTACATCAGCGCGCGTTCCACGGCGACCTTGGTGCCGGACCAGTCCCACCACTCGCTGGTCTTCTTCGCGCCGCCGAGCTCGGTGGCGGTGAGGGGGCCTTCGGTGCGGAGCTGCTTGATGACCTGGTCGTACGTGCCGTCGGGGAGGGTGTGGTTCCAGTGCGGGCGGCTGCGGTAGGCGCGGCGGCGGAAGGCGAAGTGGGGCCATTCCTCGATGGGGAGGATGCAGGCGGCGTGGGACCAGTACTCGAAGGCGTGGGTGTCCTTCCAGTACGCGTCCTCGACCGTCTTGCGGCCTACGGCTCCGAGGCGGGCGTAGGGGATCAGTTCGTGGGAGCGGGCGAGGACGGAGATGGTGTCGAGTTGGACCGCGCCCAGGTGGCGGAGGACGCCGCGGACGCCGGCCTTGCGGTCGGGCGTGCCGAGGAAGCCTTGTGCGCGTAGGGCGATGCGGCGGGCTTCGTCTGCGGAGAGCTCGGTGGCGGGGTGCGGGGTCGTCATGGCTCGCACGATAGGGGGTGGGTCTGACAGTGGAGGGTGAGCTGGGGTTTCGGGCTCGCAGGGCTTCGTTCTCGAGCGTCGGGCGGGGTGCTTCAGGGGCCGGGCGGGCGGGGAGGGGCGGGCACGTAGGGCGCCGTCGACGGCAGTCCGAGGTCCGACGGGAGGAGGGAGGCGAGCCAGCAGTCTCGTCGTACGCCCTTGTTGTTGATGGAGGAGCGCAGGGTGCCTTCCAGGGTGAAGCCGGCGTTTTCGGCGACCGCGCGGGAGGCGGTGTTGCCGACTTCGGCCCGCCATTCGACGCGGTCGATGGAGAGGTTGGTGAAGGCCCAGCGGGCGGCGGCGAGGGTGGCCTCGGTGGTGTAGCCGCGGCCCCGGTGTTCCTTGGTGGCCCAGAAGCCGACCTCGGCCGTGCCGAGGGAGCGCAGGGTGAGGCTGAGGAGGCCGGTGAGGGCGCCGTCGGGGAGGAAGACGCCGAAGGTGAACATCGAGCCGGTCGTCCAGCCCTCGGGGGCGAGCGTTTCGGTGAAGTTCTGGGCGTGTTCGGGGAGGTAGGGGGAGGGGATCGTGGTCCAGCGCTGGATGTCGGGGTCCTGGGCGGCGGTGTAGACGGCGGCGGTGTCCTGGGGGCCGAGAGGGCGAAGGACCAGGCGGGTGGTGGTGAGGGTGACGGGGGCGGGCTCCATCGGCCGATTCTGCGTGTGCGTGCGCGGCGTGCGCCATTGTTTTGCGGTGCGTGAGCGCGTGATCACAATTCGCGCAATTCGTGTGGCGGACGCGGCACCATCGGCGGGGCCCGGCCGTTGTCCTGTGTGAAGAAGTTTTTGGAGCAGGTGCGCAGCAGTGTGCGGTCCTCGTACGGCAGGCCTCCCGGCGTGGTGGGGTCCTCGCATACGATGGCCGTTGCTCAGCAAGTCACAAGGAAACCGACCGTCCCAGGCCCGACCGGCAAGGAGACCAACCCCCGTGTCCGTCCTCTCGAAGATCATGCGTGCAGGCGAAGGCAAGATCCTGCGCAAGCTGCACCGCATCGCGGACCAGGTCAACTCCATCGAAGAGGACTTCGTCGACCTCTCCGACGCCGAGCTGCGGGCCCTCACCGATGAGTACAAGCAGCGGTACGCCGATGGTGAGAGCCTGGACGACCTGTTGCCGGAGGCGTTCGCCACCGTGCGTGAGGCCGCCAAGCGTGTCCTCGGTCAGCGTCATTACGACGTGCAGATCATGGGTGGCGCCGCCCTGCACCTCGGTTATGTGGCCGAGATGAAGACCGGTGAGGGCAAGACGCTCGTCGGCACGCTGCCCGCGTATCTGAACGCGCTGTCCGGCAAGGGCGTCCACCTGATCACGGTGAACGACTACCTGGCCGAGCGCGACTCCGAGATGATGGGCCGCGTCCACAAGTTCCTGGGGCTGAACGTCGGCTGCATCCTGGCCAACATGACGCCGGCCCAGCGTCGCGAGCAGTACGCGTGCGACATCACGTACGGCACGAACAACGAGTTCGGCTTCGACTATCTGCGCGACAACATGGCGTGGGCGCAGGACGAGCTGGTGCAGCGCGGCCACAACTTCGCCATCGTCGACGAGGTCGACTCCATCCTCGTCGACGAGGCCCGTACGCCGCTGATCATCTCCGGTCCGGCCGACCAGGCCACGAAGTGGTACGGCGACTTCGCGAAGCTGGTGACGCGCCTGAAGAAGGGCGAGGCCGGCAACCCGCTCAAGGGCATCGAGGAGACCGGCGACTACGAGGTCGACGAGAAGAAGCGCACGGTAGCCATTCACGAGGCCGGTGTCAGCAAGGTCGAGGACTGGCTGGGCATCGACAATCTGTACGAGTCGGTGAACACCCCTCTGGTGGGCTACCTGAACAACGCCATCAAGGCGAAGGAGCTCTTCAAGAAGGACAAGGACTACGTCGTCATGGACGGCGAAGTCATGATCGTCGATGAGCACACCGGTCGTATCCTCGCCGGTCGCCGGTACAACGAGGGCATGCACCAGGCGATCGAGGCGAAGGAAGGGGTGGACATCAAGGACGAGAACCAGACGCTCGCGACGATCACCCTGCAGAACTTCTTCCGCCTCTACAAGCGTCACGACCACGACAGCAAGGAACAGCCCGGCCTCTGCGGCATGACCGGTACGGCGATGACCGAGGCCGCCGAGTTCCACCAGATCTACAAGCTCGGCGTGGTTCCGATCCCGACGAACCGGCCGATGGTCCGCAAGGACCAGTCGGACCTGATCTACCGCACCGAGGTCGCGAAGTTCGAGGCGGTCGTCGACGACATCGCCGAGAAGCACGAGAAGGGTCAGCCGATCCTCGTCGGCACGACGTCGGTCGAGAAGTCGGAGTACCTGTCGCAGCAGCTCTCCAAGCGGGGCATCCAGCACGAGGTGCTGAACGCCAAGCACCACGAGCGTGAGGCGTCGATCGTCGCCCAGGCCGGCCGCAGGGGCGCTGTGACGGTCGCCACCAACATGGCCGGTCGTGGTACGGACATCAAGCTCGGCGGCAACCCCGACGACCTCGCCGAGGCGGAGCTGCGTCAGCAGGGTCTGGACCCCGAGGAGCACATCGAGGAGTGGGCGCAGGCCCTGCCCGCCGCCCTGGAGAAGGCCGAGCAGGCGGTCAAGGCCGAGTTCGAGGAGGTCAAGGACCTCGGCGGCCTCTACGTCCTCGGTACCGAGCGGCACGAGTCGCGGCGTATCGACAACCAGCTGCGCGGTCGTTCGGGCCGTCAGGGCGACCCGGGCGAGTCCCGGTTCTACCTGTCGCTGGGCGACGACCTGATGCGGCTGTTCAAGGCGCAGATGGTCGAGCGTGTGATGTCGATGGCGAACGTGCCGGACGACGTGCCGATCGAGAACAAGATGGTCACGCGCGCGATCGCGTCGGCGCAGTCGCAGGTGGAGCAGCAGAACTTCGAGACGCGTAAGAACGTCCTGAAGTACGACGAGGTCCTCAACCGTCAGCGTGAGGTCATCTACGGTGAGCGGCGTCGTGTTCTGGAGGGTGAGGACCTGCAGGAGCAGATCCACCACTTCATGGACGACACGATCGACGCGTACGTCGGTGCGGAGACCGCCGAGGGCTTCCCGGAGGACTGGGACCTGGACCGGCTGTGGGGCGCCTTCAAGCAGCTCTACCCGGTGAAGGTCACCGTCGAGGAGCTGGAGGAGGCGGCCGGTGACCGGGCCGGTCTGACCGCCGAGTTCCTCTCGGAGTCCATCAAGGACGACATCCGTGAGCAGTACGAGTCGCGGGAGTCGCAGCTCGGCTCGGAGATCATGCGTGAGCTGGAGCGCCGGGTCGTGCTGTCGGTCCTGGACCGCAAGTGGCGCGAGCACCTCTATGAGATGGACTACCTCCAGGAGGGCATCGGTCTGCGCGCGATGGCGCAGAAGGACCCGCTGGTCGAGTACCAGCGTGAGGGCTTCGACATGTTCTCCGCGATGATGGACGGCATCAAGGAGGAGTCCGTCGGCTACCTGTTCAACCTGGAGGTCCAGGTCGAGCAGCAGGTCGAGGAGGTTCCGGTGGAGGACGCCGAGCCGGTCGACATGGAGAAGCAGGACGTGGTGCCGGCGCAGGCGGGTTCGCGTCCGGAGATCCGGGCGAAGGGTCTGGACGCTCCGCAGCGTCGTCAGCTGCACTTCTCGGCTCCGACGGTGGACGGCGAGGGCGGCACGATCGAGGGTGACTTCGAGAGCGACGACGACGAGCCCGTCCGCTCCGAGGCCGACGGCCTCACGCGCGCGGAGCGGCGCAAGCAGGCGAAGGCCGGGCGGCGCCGTAAGAAGTAGGGCTCGGGGATAGGCAGTTCGTAGCGGCTTCGGGGCCGGGTCACCTGTGGGTGGCCCGGCCCTTTGGCGTGGGGGAAGCGGACTTCCGCGGTCTTGGGCCACTGGCCTGCTGCGCCTGCTGCGCCTGCTGCGCCTGCTGCGCCTTCGGGGCCTTCTTAGCCTGCTGGGTGTTCTCGGCTTGTGGGCCTTCCGCGGTCCTGGGCGGCTCTTGTGGGCGGGGAGGAGGGGTGCGGAGGGTTTGTGGGGTCAGTCCGCTCAAGCCCTCGTGTTGAGCGGCTCTGGGGGCGTTCAGTCGTCCTGTGGGTGGGGCCTGCGGGGGCCGTCGAGTTCTACCGCGGTGCAGCGCCAGCGGTGGTCCGTGCCGCGTTCCAGGCGGAAGGCCATCGCGCGCAGGCGGTCTCCGGCGCCGATGCGGGCGAAGGCCTCGATGGCATCGGGGCGGGGGACGTAGTAGCCGATGTCGCGGACGACGGGGCGGGTGCCGTGGGCGGTGCGCAGGGGGCCGCTTTCGGCGAGGTGCGCCAGGTCGTCGTAGGCGCGGCCGAGGGTGTGGCGGAGCATGAAGTGGACGGGGCGCCGGCCGGTCAGGACGGCGAGGAGGCGGTCGGCGAAGAGGTCGGTGGGGCGGGGCTGGGAGGCGGGTCGGCGCGGGGTCTGGACGGGGACGGTGGGGGAGTGGGCTGTGAGGGGCTGGGCGGTCGTGGGGCGGGTGTCGGCGGGGCGGGTGCGGGTGGGGGAGCCGGTGCCGGTGCCGGTGCCAGGGGTTCCGGGTGGGCGGCTGCCGCTGCCCGGGGTGCGGGGTGGGGCGCCTGCGGGACGGCGGGTGTCGCGGCGGCCGGGAGGGCGGGTTCCGGGGTGTGCCTGCATCCTCGTCATGACCTTGTTCATGGGTGTCCCCGTTCGGTGGGCCCAGTGACTACCGGGCGGTAACTTGCCGTTGTGGATCTTGTACGGGGTCGCGGTCCGTGGCGGCAAGGAAGCGGGACGCCGAGGGTGAGGGGTCGGAAGGTTCACCTATCAGGGGTGGTCGAGGGTGCGGAAAGCCCGAAGCCGTGGGGGCGGGCGGGGTGAATTTCGGGGGTGGGGTTGACGCCCGCGGGGGTGTGGGCAGGGGCACGAAAGGGGACGCCCGCACGTATCCTGAAGGCGCTCGGGAAGGCGCGGAACCACCCTCCCGGGGGGGCCGAGTCCGAGCCCTGCGACCCACGAATCGACCACGAAGAGAGCGGCCAGCCATGCGCGTCTACGTCCCCCTGACCCTCCCCGGCCTCGCCGAGGCGCACAAGACGGGTGAGCTGGGGGCCGAGCCGCTCGTCGCGTACGCCGTCACGCCCGCGTTGCGCGAGTGGTACCTCTCCGACGACATCGAGGAGCTGGAGTACGCGGCACTCAGCAGGGCGGCGCTCGCCTCGCTGCGCCTGCTCGCGGCGGACCCGGGCGCCCCGCGGCGGCGGGTCGTCGTCGCCGTCGACGTGCCCGACCGCGCGGCCGCCGTGGACCCCGACCGGGGGCTCGATCCGGCGGCGCTGGGCGAGGTGCGGGTGACCGGCGCGGTGTCGCTGTCGAAGGCGGCGGCGGTGCACGTCGACGCCGGTGAGGCGGAGACGGAGGTGGCCGCCGCGGCACAGGCGCTCGCGGCGGCGGACGGCGGGGACGACGACGCGCAGTTCGTCGTGGACGGAGCCGAGGACCACGAGCTGCTGTGGTTCGCCCCGCAGGAGATCCCGAACCTGGTCGGGTCGGGGGACTGAACCCGCCGTCGCCGGTCGGCTTCGGTCGGTCACTTGATTGTCAGTGGCGGCGGGTACGTTTTCCGGTATGGGGATGCAGCAGGAAGCGGCGCACATCGTCTGGGACTGGAACGGGACGCTGCTCAACGACAATGACGCGATCATCGGGGCGACGAACGCGGCGTTCGCGGAGCTGGGGCTGGAGCCGCTCACGTTGGAGCGCTACCGGGCGCTGTACTGCGTGCCGGTGCCGAAGTTCTACGAGCGGCTGATGGGAAGACTGCCCACCGACGCCGAGTGGGAGGTCATGGACGAGGTCTTCCACCGGTACTACGCCGAGCATCGGGTGCGGTGCGGGCTCACCGAGGGCGCGGTGGAGCTGCTGGCGGGGTGGCGGTCGGCGGGGCACAGTCAGTCCCTGCTGAGCATGTACGTGCACGAGGAACTCGTGCCGCTGGTCCGGGGGTTCGGGATCGAGGCGCACTTCGTACGGGTCGACGGGCGGACGGGGCCGTCCGGGGGCAGCAAGGCCGAGCACATGGTGCGGCACCTGAAGGCGCTGGGCGGGGTGGAGGCGGCGCGCACGGTGGTGATCGGGGACGCCGCGGACGACGCGGTGGCCGCGTTGCATGTGGGGGCGCGGGCGGTGCTGTACACCGGCGGTTCGCACAGCCGGGCCAGTCTGGAGGGGGTGGGGGTGCCGGTGGTGGACACGCTGGGGGAGGCGGTGGAGGTCGCGGGGGAGTTGGCTGCGGCGGCGTGAGGCCTGGGTGCGGCGTCCTGAGGGCGCCGCACCGGGGAGCGCCGGCAGGGTTGGGTCAGGTCACCGGCGCCTTTGCGCGTAGCACCGTCAGGAATTCGCGCATCCAGGCCGAGTGGTCCGGCCAGGCGCGGGCGGAGACCAGGGCGCCGTCGACCACTGCCTCGGCGTCCTGGAAGACGGCGCCGGCGGACTGCATGTCGATCTCCAGGGCCGGGTACGCCGTGACGCGGCGGCCGCGGAGGGCGTCGGCGGCCGCGGTGACCAGGGGGCCGTGGCAGATCTGGGCGACGGGTTTGTCGGCGTCGAAGAACGACTTGAGGATCTTGCGGAGTTCGGGGTCGTTGCGGAGGTACTCGGGGGCACGGCCGCCGGGGATGACGACGGCGGCGTACTGCCCGGGGTCGACCTCGGAGAAGGCGAGGTCGGCGGGCCAGGTGTAGCCGGGCTTCTCGGTGTAGGTGTCGAAGCCGGGTTCGAAGTCGTGGACGACGAACTGGAGCTTCTTTCGGGTGGGGGCGGCGATGTGGACCTCGTAGCCTTCCTCGAGCAGGCGCTGGTAGGGGTACAGGACTTCCAGGGATTCCGCTGCGTCGCCGGTGACGATGAGGATCTTCGCGGTCATGGTGGCGGCTCCTCTCGGGCGGGCAATGTCATGGGCAAGGTGCCTCTTGGGGGTGGGCTTGCCAAGAGGGGCCGCTTTCAGCGTCCCGCGGGGTGGGGCTGGCGTCGACTTTTTCTCGCCCCCGGCGGGGACCGCGTCCCCTGCGCCCCTCGGGGTTTCGGTGGCCCGCGTCGGCGGCGTCGGCGTAGGCGGGTCGCTTCTGCGCGTGGCGTTCCCTCGAAGCCGTCTCTTTCATGGTGTTCCGTGTCCTGGTCCTGTGCAGAACGTCAAACTTCTGGTCGTTGTTTTGTACACATACGGCTCATGACGGGGGCCCCGTGAGGAGCGATAGCCTTGGTGGCGTGATCAGCGCGATAGCTCGCGGGGGTGTGGTTGCTCCTGCCCTGCGCCCGGTGTGTGCGGACCATCTCCGCGGCCGGGCGGTGGACGCTGGTCGGCGCGGGCGGGACGGGGCCGCATGGGACCCCTGGACGCCGTACACACCCGGGGAGCAGGCGCCGCAGAGAGCAGCGTCACATGCCGGGGACGTGTCGAACATGGCCGATATCCCCCCGCTCATCTCGCCTTGCGGCATAGCGTCGGAGCAGCCCGGAGACCCCGGGTCGTGGCGTCGAGCCGCAGGGGAAGAGACCGTACTTCCTTCTACGTCACGCAACGGCGCGCGACAGGAGCCAGAGGACAATGCAGACCAAGCTGGACGAAGCCAAGGCCGAGCTGCTCGACAGGGCGGCGCGGGTCGCTGAGAACAGCCCGGTCGGGGGGCACCTACCGACTGGGACGACGGGTGAGGGCACTCCGGGGACCCCGGACCACGCAGTCCTCCTCGCGTTCCTCCAGCGGTACTACCTGCACACCGCCCCGGAGGACCTGACCGACCGTGACCCGGTCGACGTCTTCGGAGCCGCACTCTCGCACTACCGGCTGGCCGAGAGCCGGCCGCAGGGGACGGCCAACGTGAGGGTCCACACCCCCACCGTCGAGGAGAACGGGTGGACCTGCAGTCACTCCGTCGTGGAGGTCGTCACCGACGACATGCCGTTCTTGGTCGATTCCGTCACCAATGAGCTGAGCCGGCAGGGGCGGGGGATCCACCTCGTCATCCATCCGCAGATCGCGGTGCGGCGGGATGTGACCGGCAGGCTCATCGAGGTGCTCGGCGCGCCGCCCGCCGCCGGGGACCTTCCGCACGACGCGCACGTCGAGTCCTGGATCCACGTCGAGATCGACCGGGAGACCGACCGCGCCGACCTGAAGCAGATCACCGCCGACCTGCTGCGGGTCCTGTCCGACGTCCGGGAGGCCGTCGAGGACTGGGAGAAGATGCGGGACACCGCGCTGCGGGTCGCCGACGAACTCCCCGAGGAGCCGGTCCCCGGCGATCTGGCGCGGCCCGACGTCGACGAGGCCCGTGAGCTGCTGCGCTGGCTGGCCGCCGACCACTTCACCTTCCTCGGCTACCGGGAGTACCAGCTGCGCGCGGACGACGCCCTCGCCGCCGTGCCGGGCACCGGCCTGGGCATCCTGCGCTCCGACCCGCACCACTCCGGCGACGAGAGCCACCCCGTCAGCCCCTCCTTCGAGCGGCTGTCCGCCGACGCCCGCGCCAAGGCCCGCGAGCACAAGCTGCTGGTGCTGACCAAGGCGAACAGCCGGGCCACCGTGCACCGGCCCTCCTACCTCGACTACGTCGGTGTGAAGAGGTTCGACGCCGACGGGAACGTCGTCGGTGAGCGGCGGTTCCTCGGGCTGTTCTCCTCCGCCGCCTACACCGAGTCCGTGGCGCGGGTGCCGGTCGTGCGGCGCAAGGTCGAGGCCGTGCTGAAGGGCGCCGGGTTCTCGCCGAACAGCCACGACGGGCGCGACCTGGTCCAGATCATGGAGACCTACCCGCGCGACGAGCTGTTCCAGACGCCGGTGGACGAGCTGCGGTCCATCGTGACCAGCGTGCTGTATCTGCAGGAGCGGCGACGGCTGCGGCTCTACCTGCGGCAGGACGAGTACGGGCGCTACTACTCCGCGCTGGTGTACCTGCCCCGCGACCGCTACACCACCGGCGTGCGGCTGCGGATCATCGACATCCTCAAGGAGGAGCTGGGCGGGACGAGCGTCGACTTCACCGCCTGGAACACCGAGTCGATCCTGTCCCGGCTGCACTTCGTCGTCCGGGTCCCGCAGGGCACCGAGCTGTCCGAGCTGTCCGACGCCGACAAGGACCGCATCGAGGCGCGGCTGGTGGAGGCGGCGCGGTCCTGGACCGACGCGTTCGGCGAGGCGATGAACGCCGAGTGCGGGGAGGAGCGGGCCGCGGAGCTGCTGCGGCGCTACAACAACGCCTTCCCCGAGGGCTACAAGGCCGACCACACCCCGCGGGCCGCGGTCGCCGACCTGGTCCATCTGGAGCGGCTCACCGAGGAGCGGAACTTCTCGCTCAGCCTGTACGAGCCGGTGGGCGCCGGGCCGGACGAGCGCCGCTTCAAGATCTACCGCAAGGGTGACGCGATCTCCCTGTCGGCGGTGCTGCCGGTGCTGAACCGGCTCGGCGTCGAGGTGATCGACGAGCGGCCCTACGAGCTGCGCTGCACGGACCGCAGCAACGCCTGGATCTACGACTTCGGGCTGCGCATCCCCAAGTCGCTGGCCGGTCCCGGCGGCGACTTCCTCGGGGACGACGGGCGCGAGCGGTTCCAGGAGGCGTTCTCGGCGACCTGGACCGGCAAGGCGGAGAACGACGGGTTCAACGCGCTGGTGCTGGGCGCCGGGCTGAACTGGCGGCAGGCCATGGTGCTGCGCGCGTACGCCAAGTACCTGCGTCAGGCCGGGTCCACGTTCAGCCAGGACTACATGGAGGACACCCTCCGGACCAATGTCCACACCACCCGGCTGCTGGTGTCGTTGTTCGAGGCGCGGATGTCGCCCGACCGGCAGCGCGCCGGGCTCGAGATCGTCGACGCCCTGCTGGAGGAGCTCGACGCCGCGCTCGACCAGGTGGCCTCGCTCGACGAGGACCGCATCCTGCGGTCCTTCCTCACCGTCATCAAGGCGACGCTGCGCACGAACTTCTTCCAGGAGCGCGCGGGCGGCCTTCCGCACGACTACGTGTCGATGAAGTTCGACCCGCAGGCCATCCCGGACCTGCCCGCGCCGCGGCCCGCGTTCGAGATCTGGGTGTACTCGCCGCAGGTGGAGGGCGTACACCTGCGGTTCGGGAAGGTCGCGCGCGGCGGCTTGCGCTGGTCGGACCGGCGGGAGGACTTCCGGACCGAGGTCCTCGGCCTGGTCAAGGCGCAGATGGTGAAGAACACCGTCATCGTGCCGGTCGGCGCCAAGGGCGGCTTCGTCGCCAAGCAGCTGCCCGACCCGGGCGTCGACCGTGACGCGTGGCTCGCGGAGGGCATCGCCAGCTACAAGACGTTCATCTCGGCGCTGCTCGACATCACCGACAACATGGTCGCCGGGGAGGTCGTGCCGCCGGCCGACGTCGTCCGGCACGACGAGGACGACACCTATCTGGTGGTCGCCGCCGACAAGGGCACGGCGACGTTCTCCGACATCGCCAACGAGGTCGCCGAGTCGTACAACTTCTGGCTCGGGGACGCCTTCGCCTCCGGCGGCTCGGCCGGCTACGACCACAAGGGCATGGGCATCACCGCCCGCGGCGCCTGGGAGTCCGTGAAGCGGAACTTCCGGGAGCTGGGCGTGAACACGCAGGCCGAGGACTTCACGGTCGTCGGCATCGGCGACATGTCCGGCGACGTGTTCGGCAACGGCATGCTGCTGTCCGAGCACATCCGCCTGGTCGCCGCGTTCGACCACCGGCACATCTTCATCGACCCCAAGCCGGACGCGGCGACCTCCTACGCCGAGCGCCGCCGCCTGTTCGAGCTGCCCCGCTCCAGCTGGGCCGACTACGACACCGGCCTGCTGTCGGCCGGCGGCGGCGTCTTCCCGCGGACGGCGAAGGCGATCCCGGTGAACGGGCACATCAGGGAGGCCCTCGGCATCGAGGCGGGCGTCACCAAGCTGACCCCGGCCGACCTGATGAAGGCGATCCTGCGGGCGCCGGTGGACCTGCTGTGGAACGGCGGCATCGGCACGTACGTGAAGTCCTCCACGGAGTCGAACGCGGACGTCGGCGACAAGGCCAACGACCCGATCCGGGTGGACGGCGCCGACCTGCGGGTCAAGGTCGTCGGCGAGGGCGGCAACCTGGGGCTGACCCAGCTCGGCCGGATCGAGTTCGCACTGCACGGCGGCAAGATCAACACGGATGCCATCGACAACAGCGCGGGCGTGGACACCTCCGACCACGAGGTGAACATCAAGATCCTGCTCAACGGCCTGGTCGCCGAGGGCGACATGACCGTCAAGCAGCGCAACAAGCTGCTCGCGGAGATGACCGACGAGGTCGGCGCTCTCGTCCTGCGCAACAACTACGCGCAGAACACGGCGATCGCCAACGCCCTCGCACAGTCCAAGGACATGCTCCACGCCCAGCAGCGCTTCATGCGCCACCTGGTCAGGGAGAAGCACCTGGACCGGGCCCTGGAGTTCCTGCCCACCGACCGGCAGATCCGCGAGCGCCTCGGCGCCGGGCAGGGCCTGACCAGCCCGGAGACGGCCGTCCTGCTGGCGTACACGAAGATCACGGTGTCGGACGAGCTGCTGCGCACCTCGCTGCCCGACGACGACTACCTGCGCACGCTGCTGCACGCGTACTTCCCGACGGCGCTGCGCGAGCGGTTCCCCGAGGGCATCGACAGCCACCCGCTGCGCCGCGAGATCACCACGACGGTCCTGGTCAACGACACCGTCAACACGGGCGGTACGACGTATCTGCACCGGCTGCGCGAGGAGACCGGGGCGTCGCTGGAGGAGATCGTGCGGGCCCAGACCGCGGCCCGGGCGATCTTCCGGTCGGCGCCGGTGTGGGACGCGGTGGAGGCTCTCGACAACCAGGTCGAGGCGGCCGTGCAGACCCGGATCCGGCTGCACTCGCGGCGGCTCGTCGAGCGCGGCACGCGCTGGCTGCTGAACAACCGGCCGCAGCCGCTCCAGCTCGCCGAGACGGTCGACTTCTTCGCCGAGCGCGTCGAGCAGGTGTGGGCACAGCTGACGAAGCTGCTGCGCGGCGCGGACCTGGAGTGGTGGCAGAAGATCTACGACGAGCTGACCGACGCGGGCGTCCCGGACGAGCTGGCGACCCGGGTGGCCGGGTTCTCCTCGGCGTTCCCGGCGCTGGACATCGTCTCGGTGGCCGACCGCATGGGCAAGGACCCGCTGGACGTCGCCGAGGTCTCCTACGACCTCGCCGACCGGCTGCGCATCACCCAGCTGATGGACCGCATCGTCGAGCTGCCGCGCGCGGACCGCTGGCAGTCCATGGCCCGCGCCTCCATCCGCGAGGACCTGTACGCGGCCCACGCGGCGCTGACCGCGGACGTCCTGGCCGTCGGCAACGGCACGTCGACGCCCGAGCAGCGGTTCAAGGCGTGGGAGGAGAAGAACGCGGCGATCCTGGGCCGGGCGCGCATCACACTGGAGGAGATCCAGAGCTCGGAGACGTTCGACCTGGCCAACCTGTCGGTGGCCATGCGGACGATGCGCACGCTGCTGAGGACGCACTCGTAGGCCGGTAGGCACGGTCTCAGGCACGACAGAAGGGCGCTCCCGAACCATCGGGGGCGCCCTTCCGTCGGGTCGAGGACCGTACGGCTACTTCTTCTTGCCCGAGGTGAACTCCTCGTACGCGGACAGGACCTCTTCCGTGGGGCCGTCCATGCGCAGTTCGCCGCGCTCGAGCCACAGCACGCGGTCGCAGGTGGTGCGGATCGCGGCGTTGCTGTGGCTGACCAGGAAGACGGTGCCGGCGTGCTGGCGCATCTCCTGGATGCGGGCCGCCGATCGCGCCTGGAACCGCGCGTCACCGGTCGACAGCGCCTCGTCGATGAGCAGAACGTCGTGGTCCTTCGCGGCGGCGATGGAGAAGCGCAGCCGGGAGCCCATGCCGGAGGAGTAGGTGCGCATGGGCAGGGAGATGAAGTCGCCCTTCTCGTTGATGCCGGAGAAGTCGACGATCTCCTGGTAGCGCTCCTTGATCTGCTCGGGCGTCATACCCATGGCCAGGCCGCCGAGGTAGACGTTGCGCTCGCCGGTCAGGTCGCCCATCAGGGCCGCGTTGACGCCGAGGAGGGAGGGCTGGCCGTCGGTGTAGATCTTGCCGTTCTCCACCGGCTGCAGACCCGCGATGCCCTTGAGCAGGGTCGACTTGCCGGAGCCGTTGGTGCCGATCAGGCCGACCGCCTCGCCCTTGTAGGCGACGAAGGAGACCTTCTTGACGGCGTGCACCATCCGCATGCCCGAGGCCTTCGCGGCCTGCTTGGGGCGCATGATGCGGTTGAGGGCGGCGGTGGCGCTGCCCCGGCCGCTGCCGGTTCCGTTGATCCGGTAGACGATGTCGACGTTGTCCGCGATGACGGTGGGGGCCCGCTCGTCGACGGGCGCGGCGGGCGCGGTGCGTGTTGCGTTGTCTGCGATGTCAGCCACGGCCGTACGTCTCCTCAGCCTTCCAGAAGTAGATGAAGCCACAGACGCCGGCGAGCACCGCCCAGCCGGTCGCGATCAGCCACACGTGGGGCGGCAGCTGGCTGGCGTGGAAGCTGTCGATCAGCGCGAAGCGCATCAGGTCGATGTAGACGGCGGCGGGGTTGGCCCGCAGCAGGTCGCCGACCCAGTTCGGCATGCCGTGGTGCTTCTCGATCAGGTTGTCGATGCTCCACATGACGCCCGAGATGTACATCCACGTGCGCAGGACGAACGGCATCAGCTGGGCGATGTCCGGCGTCTTCGCACCGGCCCGGGCCATGATCATCGAGACGCCCGCGTTGAAGACGAACTGGAGCGTCAGCGCCGGGATGACGAGGACCCAGGACAGCGCCGGCGGCACGCCCACCGCGAACAGGATGATCACCAGGGCGGCCATCGAGAACAGCAGCTGCTGGAGCTGCTGCAGACAGAACGAGAGCGGCAGCGCGGCCCGGGGGAAGTGCAGGGCCCGTACCAGGCCGATGCTGCCGGAGATGGCGCGGGTGCCCGTCATGATCGAGCTCTGGGTGAACGTGAACACGAACACGCCCGTGACCAGGAACGGGATGAAGTCCGCCACGTTCTTCTTGGTCTCCAGCAGGACACCGAAGATGAAGTAGTAGACCGCCGCGTTCAGCAGCGGGGTCATCACCTGCCAGACCTGGCCCAGCTTCGCCTGGCTGTACTGGGCGGTGAGCTTGGCGGTGGCGAACGCGGTGATGAAGTGGCGGCGCGCCCAGAGCTGGCGGATGTACTCCGGCAGGGGAGGGCGGGCGCCGCTGACCGCCAGGCCGTGCCGCTCGGCCAGGGCTGCGAGCTCGCCGGGACCGTAGGCCGGTGTCTGGGGCGGTGTGTGGAGGACCTGACTCACATCCGCTGCTTTCACTCGGGGGAGGGGGGTTGCGGGCGCCGTTTCCTTAAGTCGTCCGACGTTTTCTTACGTTTCTCTTCACGTTTTCTTACGTCAGGACGGGACCGTATCGTCGCAACGTGAGAGTAGGCCGAGTTGACGTCGGAACGCAACCGTATCGTCGTAACGCCCTATGCTGGTCGGCATGACGACGAACGCGACGAACGCCGAAGGACCCCAGGTGCGCCCGCGCCGCCGGGCGCCCGCGGGTGCGGCCGTGCTCCGCGAGGAGGTGACGGAAGCCATCCGGGCCGCCGTCTTCGAGGAGCTCGCGACCGTCGGCTACGCCCGGATGTCCATCGAGGGCATCGCCCGCCGCGCCGGAGTGGGCAAGACCGCGGTGTACCGCCGCTGGCGCTCCAAGCTGCACCTGGTCCTCGACATCGTCTCGATCATCGCCGTGCAGGGCCTGCCGGCCCCGGAGACCGGCAGCCTGGAGGGCGACCTGCGCATGCTCTACGAGGTGACCTCGCGGGCGTTGCGCCACCCCGTGGCCTCGCAGATCATCCCGGACCTCCAGGCCGAGGCGGCCCGCAACCCCGACATCGCCGAGGCCATGCAGAAGGCGCTGAAGGAGGGGCAGGACGGGGTCGCCCTGAAGATCGTCGCGGCGGCGGAGCAGCGCGGGGAGATCCGTGCGGGGTTCAACGAGGAGCTGGCGCTCGACCTGATCTCGGGTCCGCTTTACTGGCGTTCGGTGGTGATCCGCAGCCCGAAGCTGCCCAAGGGGTATCTGGGCGCGCTGGCTCGGGCGACCGCCGAGGCGATCAAGGCGCTGTAGGCATCGAGACGCGGTGCGCCTTGGGGTGCTGCAGGCATCGAGACGCGGTAGGCGCTGCAGGAGTCGAGGTGGCATGAGAGTCGTGATAGCCGAGGACAACGCCCTGCTCAGGGAGGGGTTGGTCCTGCTGCTGACGTCTGCCGGGCATGAGGTGGCAGCTGTCGTCGGCTCCGGCCCCGAGGTGCTGCCGGCGTTGCTGGAACACCGGCCGGACGTGGCGGTGCTCGACGTGCGGATGCCGCCGGGCTTCCGCGACGAGGGGCTGCGGGCGGCCCTGGAGGCCCGCGGGAAGATCCCCGGCCTGCCGGTGCTGGTGCTCTCGCAGTACGTCGAGGAGTCCTACGCCGCCGAGCTCCTGGGCGGGGGCGCGAGCGGGGTCGGCTATCTGCTGAAGGATCGCGTGGGCCGGGTGGACGAGTTCCTGGACGCGCTGGAGCGGGTCGCCTCCGGCGGTACGGCTCTGGATCCCGAGGTCGTCACCGAGCTGATGACGCGCCGCCGCGACTCGCCCCTGGACTCGCTCACGCCCCGCGAGCGCGAGGTGCTGAAGCTCATGGCCGAGGGCCGCGACAACACGACGATCGCCGACACCCTGGTCATCACCGAGCGGTCCGTCAGCAAGCACATCGGAAACGTGTTCCTGAAACTGGGCCTCCCGGTCGGCGACACCGGCCACCGGCGCGTCCTGGCGGTGCTGGCGTACCTGAACAACGCCTAGGACAGGCCTGGGTGCACCGGGGCTCCGGCCGGCCGGTGCGCCAGGGCGGTGAGTTCCGGCAGGCGCAGGACACGGTCGCCGTCACCCGGCAGAGGGACGTGCAGGACGGCCGTCCACGGCGGCCAGGGTGTCGGCGTCGCCGCCGGGAACCGGCTGTGGTCGTCGCCGAGAACCGGCCGTGGGTCGTCGCCGAGCCGTACGCGCTGCGCTCGCGCCGGCTCTGGGTCCGTCGTTCGGCTACCGGTTCTGCGGCGTCTCCTGCAGCTCCTGGGTCTCTTCCGTCTCGTGCGAGGCCGCCGCGTCGAGCGCCACGGTGAGCTGGTCCAGACGCTCGCGCAGGACGCCGATCTCGGAGAGTTCGAGGCCGGTGGCGCCGAGGATGCTGCGCGGCACCTCCAGGGCCCGCTCGCGCAGGGCCGTGCCTTCCTCGGTGAGCCGCACCTCCACCGAGCGCTCGTCACGAGCGCTGCGCTCACGGCGTACCAGACCGGCCGTCTCCAGCCGCTTGAGCAGCGGAGAGAGCGTGCCGGAGTCCAGGCGCAGGTGTTCACCCAGCTTCTTGACGGGCAGCGGACCCTCCTCCCACAGGACCAGCATCACCAGGTACTGCGGATAGGTCAGCCCGAGATCCTTGAGGATCACGCGGTACACGCCGTTGAAGGCGCGCGACGCGGCGTGCAGGGAGAAGCAGATCTGACGGTCCAGGCGGAGCCAGTTCTCCGTGGCGTACTCCTGGCCGACGGCGGGCAGCGGGGTGGGGACGGAGGCGGTCATGTCTCCAGGATAGCTCTTACCCGCAATTTAGTTGTGCCCAATTAAATTGTGTGCTCTACTTATCTCCGTCGGGCGGCCGGACCGGGCCGCCGGAACAAGATCTGAGAGGGATGGTTTTCCATGGACGCGCTCTACACCGCTGTCGCCACCGCCACCCACGGTCGCGAGGGTCGCGCCGTCTCCTCCGACGGCAGGATCGACCTCGCGCTGGCCATGCCGGCGGAGCTCGGCGGCAACGGCGAGGGCACGAACCCGGAGCAGCTGTTCGCCGCCGGTTACGCCGCCTGTTTCGGCAGCGCCCTGGGCCTCGTCGGTCGCGCCGCGAAGGTCGACGTCAGCGACGCCGCGGTGACGGCCGAGGTCGGCATAGGCAAGCAGGGCGAGGGCTTCGGCCTGAAGGTCACGCTGCGCGTGGAGCTGCCCGACGCCGTGGACGAGGAGACCGGCCGCAAGCTCGTCGAGCAGGCCCACCAGGTCTGCCCCTACTCCAACGCCACCCGCGGCAACATCGAGGTCGACCTCGTCGTCGAGTAGTCAAGGCCCCTCCGGCAGTCAAGGCCCCTCCGGCAGTCCAGGCCCCTCCGGCAGTCCAGGCCTCTCCGGCGGGACGTCAGCGGCGGGGGGGGGGGGGGGGGGGGGGGGGGGGGCCGCCCCCCCCCCCCCCCCCCCCCCCCCCCCCCCCCCCCCCCCCCCCCCCCCCCCCCCCCCCCCCCCCGGCGCCGCGGGGGGGGCGGGGGGGGGGGGGGGGGGGGGGGGGGGGGCCCCGGGGCCCGGGCCCCCCCCCCCCGCCGTACCCGCCACGCCCGCAGCCACAGCGCGGGCACGCAGACCAGCACCAGCCAGAAGTGCCCGGGCACCCCTTGGGGCAGCCGCTCGGGCAGCGGATCCGCGCCGGCGATCCCGGTCGTCAGGGCGAGCGCGTCCAGGTAGGGCCTGAAGTACGCCGCCGTCAACGGCACCGCGGCCGTGAGCGCCCACCGGCTCATCGCGGCCGCCCGCCGCTCGCGCTCCCACCCGGCGACGAGCGCCGCCGCCCCGACCGCCGCGGCGACGAACGTCATCGGGTGCACGAGCAGGACCAGCGCGTACAGCGCCCCGACCCACGCGTACCCCCACCAGCTCGGCAGGCCGCTCGGACCGACGAACCGGACCGGGCACCGCACCGCGCCCGCGCGCGTGCCCGTCCACGCCCACGCCCAGCAGGTCAGCCCGACGGCCAAGGTCGACGGATGACCGAGGCCGCCGCCGTCCGGCCAGGACCCGTCGCCGCCCCACAGCAGTGCCAGGGCGAACAGGCCCAGGCCCAGGAGCGCGGCCCGGCGACGGTCCGTCAGCACACGCGTGAAACGGCCGATCCCGGTCAGCAACACCAGCAGGTTGAACGGGCCGGTCACCGCCGCGCGCCCCAGCGGGTCCCGCCAGTACGCGAGCGACATCGCCAGCCAGACCAGGGTGCCGAAGAACTGGTACGGCGTCGGAGGCCGGAAGAGGCGGGCAGTGGGGCGCATTCCTCGCGTCTTCCCCCTCGCGGCCTCCTGCTCCCGGCGGCTAGGCCGCACGGCGGATCCGGACGCCGTCCCGCCGCACTCCCGGCGCCCCCGGGCGCCCACCGCTCCCCCGTGCGCAGATCAGCCGTACTCCCAAAGACGCGCCGATCGGTCTGCCTCTTTCTCTGTCTCGAAGCGCGAACCTCGAAGCGCGAACGGCGTTCAGTGGCTGTCGGCGACGGGGCCGGTGGCCGGGTCGGTGGCCGGGTCGGTGACGGGGCCGGTGGCGGAGGGCTGGGGTGCGGGGGCGAGCGGGGTGCGCGCCGAAGGCACCGCCGCCGGCTGCTCAGCCCGCTGCGTCGCCGTCGCCGACTGCGCCGTCGACGGCGCCGGGCGGCGCTCGGCGAGCGGCACCACCGCGGGCAGCTCCGACTCGCCCAGCACGATCCGCCGGACGACCCGCTCGGCGGCGCGGCCGTCGTCGTGGGCGCAGAACCGCTCGCGGAACGCGGTCCGCAGCTGGGCCGAGCGGGAGCCGCGCCAGTGGCCGGTCGAGAAGATGTCGATCAGCTCGTCCTCGCTGCGCGCGACCGCGCCCGGGGCGAAGGTCCGCAGGTCGAAGTAGGTGCCGCGGGCCGCCTCGTACGCCTCCCAGTCGTCGGCGTGGATCACGATCGGGCGGTCCAGGTTGGCGTAGTCGAACATCAGGGACGAGTAGTCGGTGATCAGGGCGTCCGAGGCCAGACAGAGGGCTTCGACGCTGGGATGGTCGCTGACGTCGATGACGCCGGCCACCCGCCGGACCACGGGGGCCTCCTGCCAGTGGTGCGCGCGGGACAGCACCACGAAACGCGGGCCCAGGCGGCGCAGCACGCGTTCCAGGTCGAGGTGGGAGCGCTGGACGCGCCGGTAGTCACGGTGGGTCGGCGCGTACAGGACGGCGACCGTGTCGCGCGGGATGCCGAGGGACTCGCGCAGCCGGGCCACGTCCGCCGCCGTCGCCTTCTGGTAGACGTCGTTGCGGGGATAGCCGTACTCCAGGGTCTCGTAGCGTCCCGGGTAGACGCGCTCCCAGGTGAGGCTGGTGTGGCGGTTGGCGGACAGCACGTAGTCCCACTTGTCGACGCCCTTCAGCAGCTCGTCGAAGTCCATGTCACGGGCTGCCGCCGGGCGTTCCTGGAGGTCGAGGCCCATGTGCTTGAGGGGCGTGCCGTGCTGGGTCTGCACGAAGACCTGGCCGGGCCGCTTGACCAGCCGTCGGTCGAAGTCGACGTTGTTGACGAGGTACTTGGAGCGGGCCAGCGCCGTCCAGTAGGCGGCCGTGCCGGGGCGCACCTGGCGCGGGCCCGGCGGGACGGCCCCCTGGTGCTCGGGCCGGGCGATCCACGCCGTGCGCACCTGCGGGACGAACGTGCGGAACGCCTCCTCCAGCGCGCCCGGGTTGCAGCTGTGCCCGCGCCCCCAGTACGCGGCGAACACGGCCCGGTCGGCGCGCAGCGGCAGCCGCAACTGGACGCGGTAGTAGGCCTGTAGGACGGCCGCCCGCAGGGCGCGGGACAGCTTCGAGACCGCCTTGTGCGTGCGCCGGCGCACGCGCATCGACACCTGCAACAGCCGGTAGGTGCGGTGCACGCCGAAGTGGACCAGGGCGTGGCGCAGCCGCGAGCGGTGGGGGTGCCCCCACTTGAGCGGAGCCGAGAGCGGGGGAGGGACCGACGCGCCCGGGACGCGGTAACGGCGGTAGTGGGCGCGGGCCCTGCGCAGGAACTCGGCGCGCGAGTCGCGCGGGAGCCGGTCGCGCCTGGTGAAGACCGTCGACAGGTGGTCGACCATGCGGCGGAACAACACCGGCCGCCACTCGGCGAGTTCGGGCCGCCGCTCGACGAACGCGAAGACCCGGTCGTACTGCTCGAAGATGTCGAGGTGCCCCCGGCTGGTGGTGGACAGGGCGGTGCCCTGGCGATGCCGGCGGTGGTGCACGCAGACGCGGTCCAGCGTCGCCAGCGTCCGCGCCGCCAGCAGCGCCGGGTACGTCCACGGAGCGTCCTCGTAGCGGCCGGGCGGGAACGTGAGGCCCTCGTGTTCGACGAACTCCCGCCGGTAGGCCTTGTTCCAGGCCGCCGGCAGGACGCTCAGCAGCCCCGGGCGGTCCGCCAGCCGGAACGGCGCCGGGCCCTCCTCGGAGAGCAGGTCGGCGCACTCGTTGCGGACGGTCTCGCCCGTCCAGTGGGTGCTCGCGTAGTCGTAGACCAGGACGTCCGGCTCGCCCGTCTCCTTCAGCCGGTCGGCGATGGTGCGCAGGGCGTCCGGGGTGAGTGTGTCGTCGGCGTCGAGGAACAGCAGGTAGTCGCCGCCCGCCTGCGCCAGCCCCGCGTTGCGGGCCTGCCCCAGACCCACGTTCTGCGGCAGGTGCACGGCGCGCACCCGCGCGTCACGGGCCGCGAACTCGTCGATGATCTCGCCGCAGGCGTCCGGCGAACGGTCGTCGACGGCGATCAGTTCGAGATCGGCGTACGACTGGGACAGCACCGATTCGAGGCACTCGTGCAGATACGCCTGAACCTTGTACGCGGGGACGATGACACTGAACCTGGGCAAGGCACATCCATGGGTCGGCGCGGGCGGGGGACAGGGCCTTGCCCGGAAACGGCCAATGGGGTGAATTGGTTACGGTTCGTGTGGCATACAGGGGATTGTGCGTGAGGGGATCGTGGGTGAACGGAGAGGGGCGGGCCGATGACTCGGCCCGCCCCTTCCGGCTTTCCGGGGTTACTTGACCGCGCCCGCCATCACGCCGGACACGAACTGCCGCTGGAACGCGAAGAACACGGCCAGCGGGATCACCATCGAGATGAACGCGCCGGGCGCGAGCACGTCGATGTTGTTGCCGAACTGCCGTACCTGCGTCTGCAGGGCGACCGTGATCGGCTGGCTGTCGGCGTTGGTGAACACCAGCGCCACCAGCATGTCGTTCCACACCCACAGGAACTGGAAGATGCCCAGGGACGCGATCGCCGGGCCGCCCAGCGGCATCACGACCCGGGCGAACAGCCGCAGTTCACCGGCCCCGTCGAGGCGGGCCGCCTCCAGCAGTTCGCGGGGGATCTCCGCGAAGAAGTTCCGCAGCAGGAACACCGCGAAGGGCAGCCCGAACCCGACGTGGAACAGGATCACGCCCAGAATGTTCCCGAACAGACCGATCTTGCCGAACAGTTCGGCGATCGGGATCAGCGCCACCTGCACGGGCACCACCAACAGCCCCACGACGCCCAGGAACCACCAGTCGCGGCCCGGGAACTCCATCCACGCGAACGCGTAGCCCGCGAGCGAGCCGATGACGACGACCAGGACCGTCGCCGGCACCGTGATCAGCACGGTGTTGACGAGCGAGTTGGTGATGTCGCTGTTCTCCAGGAGCTTCTGGTAGCTGTCGAAGGTGAGTTGGGAGGGCTGGGAGAACACCTTCCACCAGCCGCTGGCGCTCATGTCCTCGGGAGCGCGCAGCGAGGAGATCAGCAGTCCGATGGTCGGCACGAGCCAGAACAGGCCGACGATGATCAGGAAGACGCGGACCAGACCGCCGTTCAGCTTGTCCATGACCCATTCGAGCCGCTTCGTCATCGCCGCACCTCCCGCCTGAGCCGACGCACGTTACTGCTTTCACCTGGGGGACGACCCTCAGACCCCCAGCAGAAAGACAGGAGCACGCTCACCGCCTGACCTCCCGCCTGAGCCGACGCACGTTGAACCACATCACCGGGATCACCAGCAGCAGCAGGAACACCGCGATCGCGCTGGCGATGCCGGGCTGGTCCTCGGAGAAGCCCTTGCGGTACAGCTCCAGGGCGAGCACGTTCGCGTCGTCCTGCGAGGAGCCCGGGGCGATGATGAAGACCAGGTCGAACACCTTCAGCACGTTGATCATCAGGGTGACGGTGACGACCGCGAGGACCGGTGCGAGCAGCGGCACGGTGACCCTGCGGAACACCTGCCACTCGCTGGCGCCGTCGACGCGCGCGGCTTCCAGCAGTTCCCGCGGCACACCCGCCAGACCGGCCGCGATCAGCACCATCGCGAACCCCGCCCACATCCAGATGTACGAGCCGATGATCGACGGCGTGACCAGCGAAGGGCCCAGCCAGTCCAGGCCGTTGTAGGCCTCCTTGAAGTTGCTCGCGGGGAGCCGGAGCTGAGCGCCGTCGGCCTTGGCGGGGAGGCTGAAGGCGCCGTCGGCGGCGGCCTTCGTGGACGCCACCACCTTGCCGTCCTTCACCGCCTCGATCTTCATCCCGGCGTAGCCCAGCTCGGACGGGTCGGGCGCGCCGAGCGTGCCCACGCCCTTGCCGCGGGTGAAGTCCTGCCAGGTCGTGCCGGTGACCTTGTCGCCTTCGGGCTGGGCCCGGACGGCTTTCTTCGCGTCGTCGGGCATCTGGTCGGGGGCGACGCCGACCAGGGGGAGGGCGACCGGGACGCCGGCCTGGACGGGCGTCCTGGTGATGAAGCCGCCCTGGTCGGCCCGCAGCGGCGACTCGCGTCCCGGATGGGCCTTCGGGAACGCCGACGCCTGGGCGAACGTGTCGTGGACGCCCACCCACACCGCGTTGGCGACGCCCTTGTCCGGGTCCTGGTCGTAGACCAGCCGGAAGATGATGCCGGCGGCCAGCATGGAGATCGCCATCGGCATGAAGACGACCAGCTTGAACGCGGTGCCCCAGCGCACCCGTTCGGTCAGCACCGCGAAGATCAGCCCGAGTGCGGTGGCGACCGTCGGCGCGAACACCACCCAGATGACGTTGTTCTTCAGCGCGGTGCGGATGCCGTCGTCGGTGAAGAGGGCCTTGTAGTTGTCGACGCCGGCGAAGCCGTCGCCGGACTGGTCGTAGAAACTGCGCACGACCGAGTACCCGATCGGGTAGACCACGAGCGCGCCGAGCAGCACCAGGGCGGGCAGCAGGAACAGCGCTGCCACGGTCCTGCGGGTGCCGGTCACGCTCTTGCGTGAGCGAGGAGGGGCGGGGGCTCCGGGAGCCCCCGCCGCCGCGGGCGTCGCCATCGCCGGGTCAGTTCCCGTACGCCGTCGCCGCGTCCGACTCCAGTTTCGCCTGGGTGCCGGCCACGTTCGTCGGGTTCTTCAGGAAGTCCTGCAGGTCCTTCCACTCGCCCTTGCCGGGCGTGCCGCCGAAGGCCTGCGGGGCCTGGTCGGACATGTCGAAGCGGAAGTCGTCGCCGGCCGCGATCAGCGCCTTGGCGATCGTCTGCTGCACCTGGTTCGGGTACACGGAGATGTCGACGCTCTTGTTCGGCGAGAGGTAGCCGCCGAGCTTGGCCTGGATCTCCGCCGCGTCCGGCGAGGCCAGGAAGGTGGCCAGCGCCTGCGCGCCCTTGGAGTCCTTCAGGATGACGGCCGCGTCGCCGCCGGACACCACGGGCGCGGTGGCGCCGACCGTCGGGAACGGGAACACCTTGGCGTCCGTGCCGACCTTCGACTTGGTGTCGGCGATGTTGACCTGCACGAAGTCACCCTCGTAGACCATGGCCGCCTTCGGCTGGTCGCCGCCGGTGAAGGTCTGGGTCACCGAGGCCGGGAACTCGGTCTGCAGCGCGCCCTTCGCGCCGCCCGCCACCCAGTCCTTCTTGCCCCAGATCTGGGCGAGCGTGGTCAGCGCCTCCTTCACGGAGGGGTCCGTCCACTTGATCTTGTGCTGGGCGAGCTGGTCGTACTTCTCCGGGCCCGCCTGGGAGAGGTAGACGTTCTCGAACCAGTCGGTGAGCGTCCAGCCGTCGGCGCCGCCGATCGAGAACGGCGTGACACCGGAGTCGTACACCGTCTGCGCGGTGGCCAGCAGGTCCTTCCACGTCTTGGGCTCAGCCGCGCCCGCGTTCTCGAAGACCTTGGCGTTGTACCAGACCAGCGACTTGTTCGCGGCCTTGTAGTAGACGCCGTACTGCTTGCCGCCCACCTTGCCGATGTCCTGCCAGCCCTGCGAGTAGTTCTTGGCGAGCTCCGCCTGGGCCTCGGCGCCCAGCGGTTTGGCCCAGCCCTTGTCGGCGGCCTGCTTGATGGCGCCGGGCTGCGGCAGCATCGCCACGTCCGGCGGCGAGCCGCCCGCGATCTTCGAGCCCAGGAAGTTGATGATCGGGTCCTGTGCGGGCACGAAGGTGATCTTCGCGCCGGTGCGCTTCTCGAACTCGGCCAGGACCTTCTTGAAGTTCGCCTGCTCGGTGCCGGTCCAGACGGCGGCCACTTCGAGCGTGGTGCCGTCGAGCTTGGGGAGGGTGAGAGTGCTGCCGGACTCCTTGGTCCCGGTGCTGCTGTCGCTTCCGCCGCTCTTGTCGTCATCGCTGCTGCACGCCGTGGCCGAGAGTGCGAGGGCCCCCGCCAGGAGTGCCGCGGCTGCTTTCACGGTCCTGCGTGTCCGGATGGTGTCGTCGCTGGTGCTGCGCATCACTGCCCCGTTCTTCGTTCCTCGTCGAACGTTGAGCGCTGTCCCGTGGGCACTGGTCTACGCCGGGACCCATGCCTCGGCAAGAGCGCCCCCGCTGTCAAGCGGGGGATCGTGACCGCGTCGTGATCGGCGGGCGCCGCTCCTCACACGCCGGACGGGCTGAACGGGGCGCGTTGGCGTGCCGCCCGCTCCAGGGCGCTGGCCAGCAGGGCCAGGTCCGTGGGGCCGTTGCCCAGTTCTCGGACCGGTCTGCGGGTCGGGGGGTCGCCCATCCGGGGCCACTCCAGGGGGACCACCGTGGGGCGCAGCGTCGCCGTGCGGGGGATACGGCCCGTTACCCGGCCGCCCTGGAACGGGGTGAGGCGGCCGTCCGCGCCCTTGAGGCGGCCTCGGCCCGGCGCCGGTTCGTCCGCGCCGGAACCCGGCGGGTCGAGAGTGATCCGAACGGTGGACATGCGGGCCGGCTCCGACTCCGCCGTACGGCCTCCGGGGCCGGCCGCCGCCACCAGGTGCACGCCGAGCCGCTCGCCCTCGCGGGCCACCGCCTCCAGCGCGCGCATGACGGAGCCGGCGGCGGGCCGGCCCGGGGAGCCGAGAGCGGGGGCGACGAGGGCGTCCAGGTCGTCGACCACGACCACCAGACGGGGCAGCGGCGACGCCGTCTCGGTGCGTTGCCGGGCGGCCGCTCCCGGGCGCAGACGGAGGGTGGTGCTGGGCGGCGCCTCCAGGTCGGCGGCGCCGGACCCGGCTGTGCCGGCGGTGCTGCCCGGTCCGGTTCCCGGGGGCGGGGTGTGCGGGGTGCGTTGCGGGACGATGCGGCCGGAGACCGCGCGGTGCGTGTGCCACTCCGCGAAGTGGGAGCGGCCCAGCAGCTCCGCCCGACGCTTCAGCTCGGCGCTCAGCGACTGCGCGAACTCCCGCATCCGCACCGGGTCGTTGGCGGTGAGGTGGGTGGTGACATGCGGGACGTCCGTACAGACCTGAAGGCCGTCGCCCGGGCCGCCGCTGCCCTTGCCGACGGTGTCGCGGCCGTCCAGCAGGATGACGCCCAGCCGGTCCGGGCGCTCGGCGGCGGCCAGCGAGGCGACGACCGCCCGCAGCAGCTCCGTGCGCCCGCTGCCGGTCGGGCCCTCGATCAGCAGATGAGGGCCCTCGGCGACGAGGTCCACCCCGACCGGGCCGCGCGGACCGGCGCCGAGGACGGCCCGGACCCGGCCGCCGAGCGCGTCGGAGTCGTCCGCCGCGTCCGCCCAGCGGGCCATCAGGGAGGCGGGCGTGGCCCGGGCGAGGCCCAACTCGTCCAGGAGTCGCGCCGCCTGGGGCAGCGGCGCCGACACACGCGTGTGCCGCTCGCCGCCGGCGGCGCCGTCCGGGCGCAGCGGTGCGAGGGCCCGCGCGAAGCGTTCCGCCCAGGCCAGGGAGACCGCGTCCACGGCGCCGACCGTGCCGGAACCCACCGGGCCGGGCCGCTCCGTCTCCGCGCCGGCCCGCGCGACCCGCAGCAGCCGCAGCGCCGTCGCCACGTCCCCGCTGAGCAGCGCGACCGCCCCGCACGCGCGGAACGTGGGCGCCGCCGCGCAGGCCGCCTCGTACATCTCCGTCACCGGGGCGGCAGGGGAGGCCGCGGGCGTCTCGGCGAGGCAGACGACGTGGATGCCCGCGCGCGGACCGGCCACCGCGAGTCGGCTCACGGCTTCCCGCAGGTCGGCGCCGCCGGGGTCGCCGTCCACGACGACCACCGTGTACGGGCCGGGGAAGCCGCCGCCCGTCGAGTCGTCGGCCACCGCCCAGGAGGGACGCCGGGCGGTGCCGCGGGGCGGGGGCGCCTGCGCCGGCGTCGTACCGCTGTCCACGCCGCTCGCGCTGTCGGAGAGATGGTCCTGAAGGCGGCGCAGGAGTTCGTCGGTGCGGGCCGTGGCCTGGTCGCGGTCGTAGGCGAGGAGGAGACGGCAGTCCTGGCCGTGCCCGGGCCGCAGCTGGGGCAGCCAGCCCAGCCAGGACCACTCGGCGATGCGCTCCTCCTCGGAACGCGCGCGGTCCGCGCTGATCAGGACGATTTCCAGGACGTCGGGGGAGTGCAGCGCGGCGAGCTGGGCGAGCACCGCGCGCGCCAGCCCCGACAGCCGCGGGCGCGGCCCGGCCAGACCGAGCGCGCCGACCTCGCGCAGCCCCGCCGTCACCGGGACGGCGGGCAGCAGGCCCGAGCCGTCCGGCGCCGGCCGGTCGGCCGTGGCCAGCCGCACGGTGAGCGCCTCCGGGTGCCCCGGGCCCCGCTCCCACAGCCTGGGGCCCGGGCCCAGCGCCGTCAGCAGCAGCGCCGCCGGGTCCGGCCAGGTCTCGGGGGCGGGCGGCGGGACGGCGGCCGACGGCTGCGACTCGGCGCCGGCCGGCTCGTCGTCGTGGTCCCCCGGGGCGGCCGTCTCCTGGTCGCCCCCGCGGCCCCCGGCCAGCCGCCGCGCCCACGCGGAGAGCCCCCCGCGTTTGCGCACCCCCGGGGGCACGTCGGTGCCGCGCAGGGGGGTGCCTTTGCGGCGCGAGGCGCTCCGGGAGTCGGTGTCAGGGCCGCCGTCGGGGCCGTCGGGGCCGTCATAGGGGGAGGCGAGGGAAGCGGGGGAAGCGGCGGGCGGCTGCTGCGGGGTGGGGGAGGCGTGGGACTCATGGGAGCCGTGGGAGGTGTGCGGCCCGCGGAAGTCGTCCTCCGCCGTTGCGAACGAGCCGAGGCCCGAGCGGCCGCCGTGGGTCGCCGGGGCGTCCATGGAGCCGCCCCCCGCACCCGGTGCGCCGCCCGAGGGGACGACTCCCGGCGGGGTCCGGCGTCCGGCGTCAGCCGTGCGCGCCTCGCTGTCGCCGCGTCGGCTCTCGATGCGCGGCGCGGCGCCCTGGTCCGGCACCAGCTGCGTCTCCCGGGAGCCGCGCAGGCGCTCGCCCCGGGTGTCCGTCGTGCCGCTCCAGCCCACCGTGCCGTAGGCGTGACCGGTCGGACCGGAAGGGCCCCCCTGGCCGCCCGGCCCGCCCGCGGCCGGTGCGCTGCCGCCTGTCACGCGCGCGTGAGGCGTCTCCGCCGCTTCCGTCCCCCCGCAGGGCACCCGGACATGACCCTCGCCGTCCGGGGTCGTCGCCACCCGGGGGCCCGGGCCGCCGGGCGGGGCCAGGCGCAGGGCCGACTCGCCGATGCGGAGCAGGGCGCCGGGGGTGAGGCGGACGGGGCGGGACTGTACGGGCGTGCCGTCCAGGGCGGTGCCGTTGGTGGAGCCGAGGTCGGCGACCGTGAGGCGGCCGTCGGGCGAGAGCGTCACCGCGCAGTGCAGACGGGAGACGTCCGGGTCGTCGAGAGGCACGTCGGCGTCGGCGGAGCGGCCGACGCGGACCTGGCCGCCGTGCAGGAGGTGGACCCCGCCCGCGTCGGGCCCGGCCACCACGTGCAGACGGGCCGGGGCGTCGTCGACCTCAGGGTGCGGTTCGGGGTCGGCCGGGGCGCCCAGGGACAACACCGCGCCGTCGATCAGCGGGGGCTCGCCGAGCGTGCAGCGCTGGGTGTCGAGCCGCTCCACGCCCGCGTACAGCACGACCGCCGCGGCGGACGAGGACGACGCGGCGCCCTCCCCGGAGACCGCCGCGGCCAGCGCGGACGCCACCGCGGCCAGGGCCGTGCCGGCGGGCGCCGTGACCAGCACGTCGCAGCTCGCGGCCCGGCCCCGCGCCTCGGGGTGCGGGCCCTGCGGGTCTACGACGGTCAGCCGGATCTGCATCGCCGTCAGCGGTCCCTTCTGCACGGGCGCGGACTTCCCCCACCCCACACGAGCACAGCGGCCAGTACTGAAGGCATCCTCGCACCTGTCACTGACAACGCGCCCACCACCCGTTGGCAAGTGATCTTGATTGGTCGGCTCTGCCCGCAAAAGTGCCTGACAAGTGCGTCACCGATGATCAGTTGAGATCGGTCACGTCCGGCTCCGGCAACCAGGAAGACCGAGTCACGCGTCTTTCCTTCGCACCAGGACGACAGCCCGCTGTCCGTACGTCGGCACTACAGTGGGTCGGAACACGGACAGACAGGTAAGCAAGCAGCAGGGAGCGCGTGACGTGCGGCCAGTCGGCAGCAAGTACCTGCTCGAGGAGCCGCTCGGACGCGGCGCCACGGGCACCGTCTGGCGAGCCCGCCAGCGCGAGACCGCGGGCGCCGAGGCGGCCGTGCCCGGCCAGCCCGGAGAGACCGTCGCGATCAAGGTCCTCAAGGAAGAGCTGGCCAACGACCCCGACGTCGTGATGCGCTTCCTGCGGGAGCGGTCCGTGCTGCTGCGGCTGACCCACCCGAACATCGTCCAGGTCCGCGACCTGGTCGTCGAGGGCGATCTGCTGGCGCTGGTCATGGACCTCGTCGAGGGCCCCGACCTGCACCGCTATCTGCGCGAGAACGGCCCCTTCACGCCCGTCGCCGCCGCCCTGCTCACCGCCCAGGTCGCCGACGCGCTCGCCGCCAGCCACGCCGACGGCGTAGTGCACCGCGACCTGAAGCCGGCCAACGTCCTGCTGCGGCAGAACGGCGGGGAGATGCACCCCCTGCTCACCGACTTCGGCATCGCCCGCCTCGCCGACTCCCCGGGCCTGACCCGCACCAGCGAGTTCGTCGGCACGCCCGCGTACGTCGCCCCGGAGTCCGCCGAGGGCCGCCCGCAGACCTCCGCCGTCGACATCTACGGCGCCGGCATCCTGCTGTACGAGCTGGTCACCGGACGTCCGCCGTTCTCCGGCGGCTCCGCCCTGGAGGTCCTCCACCAGCACCTGAGCGCCGAGCCGCGCCGCCCCTCCACGGTCCCCGACCCGCTGTGGACGGTCATCGAGCGCTGTCTGCGCAAGAACCCCGACGACCGGCCGAGCGCCGAGAACCTCGCGCGCGGGCTGCGGATCGTCGCCGAGGGCATCGGGGTGCACGCGAACTCGATGCAGATCGCCGCCGCCGAGGGCGTCGGCCATGTGCTCGCGCCCGACCCCTCGCCCGCGACCGTGCCCGGCGGCGCCTACGACCCGAACGCCGCGACCAGCGTCCTGCCGCACACGACCGGCCCGGCGGGCGCCGCCGACCCCACCGCCGTCCTGCCGCACACGGGCGGTCCGCAGGGCGCGGCCGATCCGACGGCCGTCCTGCCGCCGGTGCCGCCGCACCAGCCCGGTCAGCAGGGACAGCAGGGGCAGCAGCCCGAGCAGCCGCACCCCTGGCAGTCCCAGATGCAGGGCGCCCGCGCCCGCAACGAGCAGACCCAGGTCCAGCAGTACCTCGACCCCGGCGAGGACCCGCTGCGCCGCCGCCCCCAGCGGCAGGTCAACCGCCAGCAGCCGCAGCAGCAGCCGTATCCCCCGCAGCAACCGCAGCAGCAGCGGCCTCCGCAGCGTCCGCACCAGCAGCAGCCCGGCTACGGGTACCAGGGGCAGCCGCAGCAGCAGTACGCGCCTCCGCAAGCCCAGCAGCCTCACCAGCAGCCCCAGCGGTACGCGCCGCCGCCTCAGCCCCAGCAGCCGCAGCAGCGGCCCGCGCCGGAGCCCCGGCAGCCGCGCGAGCCGCGGCAGCGCAGCGCCAACCCGATGCGGATCCCCGGGCTGGGCTGTCTCAAGGGCTGCCTGTTCACCATCGTCATCCTGTTCGTGGCCGGCTGGCTGGTCTGGGAGTTCAGCCCGCTGCAGGGCTGGATCGGCACAGGCAAGAGCTACTGGCAGCTGGTCACGGGTTGGATCGGCGACGTCACCGGGTGGATCAGCGACCTGGGCGGGAGCGGCGCGGACACCGGCGGGAACTGAGGCGTAGGCGGCCGCCATCGGCCACCGGTGGATGCCGATCGGCACCGGGTTCGCACCTTCCCTGACCGCGAGTTTGTGGACTTGTCGACATCTGACGGGTGATTTCCGTCTCCGCGGTGAAGGTTGGCTCTTCGGACGCGTACTTTGATGGGCAACACGCGTCTGTAGGAGCAGTCTTGGCACGGAAGATCGGCAGCCGGTACACCGCCCACCAGATCCTGGGACGGGGCAGCGCCGGCACGGTGTGGCTGGGCGAGGGGCCGGAAGGCCCCGTCGCCGTCAAGCTCCTGCGCGAGGACCTCGCCTCCGACGAGGAGCTCGTGGGCCGCTTCGTGCAGGAGCGCACGGCACTGCTCGGTCTGGAACACCCCCACGTGGTGTCCGTACGGGACCTGGTGGTCGACGGCAACGACCTGGCGCTGGTCATGGACCTGGTCCGGGGCACCGACCTGCGCACCCGCCTCGAACGGGACCGGCGGCTGGCGCCCGAGGCCGCCGTGGCGATCGTCGCGGACGTCGCCGAGGGCCTGGCCGCCGCGCACGCGGCCGGGATCGTGCACCGCGACGTGAAGCCCGAGAACATCCTGCTCGACATGCAGGGCCCGCTCGGCCCCGGCGGCTCGCACCGCGCGCTGCTGACCGACTTCGGCGTCGCGAAACTCATCGACACCCCCAAACGGACCCGCGCCACGAAGATCATCGGCACGCCGGACTACCTCGCCCCGGAGATCGTCGAGGGTCTGCCGCCGCGCGCCTCGGTCGACATCTACGCCCTGGCGACGGTGCTGTACGAGCTCCTCGCGGGCTTCACCCCGTTCGGCGGCGGCCACCCGGGCGCGGTGCTGCGCCGCCACGTCACCGAGTCCGTCGCCCCGCTGCCCGGCATCCCGGACGAGCTGTGGCAACTGCTCGTGCAGTGCCTGGCGAAGGCGCCGGCCTCCCGACTGCGGGCGTCCGAGCTGGCCGCACGGCTGCGGGAGCAGCTGCCGACGCTGGCGGGGATGCCGCCGCTGGACGTCGACTCGCCGGACCCCGAGCAGGAGGACGGCGCCGAGCCGCACGAGACCGCGCCCGCCGCGTCCGCCCCCGAGACCCCCTCCGGGAGGGTCCGGCGGGGCTCGGTCCCGCTGGTGCCGGGCGCGAAGCCGGACTCCAACCGCGACACCCACACGTCGATGCGCGTGCCCGCGCCGGACGAGCTGGCGGGCGGGGCGCACGGGACGGCCCGGGTGCCGAGGGCGGCCGGCGCACCGCGCCCCGGCTCGGCACGGAACCGTTCCGCCACGCGTCGGCGCCGGATCACGCTGGGCGTGGCCGCGGCGGCGCTGGTCGCCGCCGCGGGCATCGGCACCTGGGCGGCCACCTCGGGCGACGACGCGGGAGCGACCCCGCAGGACACGACGAGCACATCCTCTCCGACAACGCCGTAGAAGCACCGCCCGGCGTGCCTCTGCCGGCCGGTGTCTGAGCGGCGGCGCGCCGGATGCTCCTCCGGTGAGCAGGCCGGGAGTCGGTCCGGCTGGGGGATGTGGCAGTTTCGGCTCACACCGCCTTGCGGGGAACTGGTCCCGGCCCCCCCACCTCTCGGTCTGCGCGCTCGACGAGCAGGGGACCGTGTCCGGAGCCGACATCAGCGCCCGAAGCGGTGGCTCGGGAAACGGTGTGTCCACCGCCAGGAAGGGCCCGAACGGGAGTATCGCCCTGTTCTGGCATTCGATTTTGAGACGGCTCCCCTCGCCATACCTGCCGGATCTACCAGTGGCGCAGGATGTTCTCTGCGCAACAAAGGGCACTGCGCATGGTTATGCCGCCTTGACGGGAGGTGACGGAGAGCCTTTGGATGTGGGGAACTTGAGGAACATGTGACTGTGGGGGGCGCATCTCAGTGCAGGGCAAGCGGGGCGGCAGACGGTCAGCGAGATGTCATGCGCATGCTCGATGGCGGAGGTCCGGGGCTGCGACGGCTGCTTTCGCCGCCCTTTTGGCGATTCTGGTCACGCCCGCTCAACAGGGGGAGACGGCGCCGTCGGGTTCCGGATCGGAGCCGAGTTCTCGCCGGCCAGCCTGAAGGGCAAGAACGTTCTGGACGCCACGTTTCGGGTGACGGAACCCTGGGCGTTCCAGTGTGATCCGCGTTGGGTGGACCTGGTCCGTACGAACAACATCTCTTCCTCCACCACGTGGTCGACGCGGCCGGCGGAGCTGGACCTGATGGTGGACCGCAATGTCTCTGCCGGGCGTGGCTCGCTGTGCGACCCGGACCTGCCGGACGCGCCTATCGAGTTCAATGACAACCCGGAAGAGACGAACGAGAACCTGACGCCGACGGTGAAGAACTTCGCGGCGGGCAAGTTCTCCATGCTCACGTTCGAGGTGCGGGCACATGACGAGGCCGACGCCTCGGCGTGGAAGCGGTTCAGGAACGACGCCGTGATCGCGGTGAAGTACGTGGGTCTGCCGGCCACGCCCACTGAGGTCGGCGCGGTCACGGGCTCTTCCTATGTGTGCTCCAGCAGTTCGGCGTCTCCGAATGTGGTGTCCGATCCGACGCCGCTGGTACAGGGCAAGCCGCGAACCGCTGTCGGCGGTTCGGTCGGGGCAAATCTCCGCATCCGGTGGCACACGGAGAAGTACGACGGTACGACGTGGACGCTTGCCCACACGGACATCGACAGCCCAACCTCCGGCTATGTAGGGAACCTGGTCAAGCAGTCGAGGAGCTTGCCGACGCTACAAGAAGGTGTTCTGTACCGGCTAAGGGCCCTGACCCTTTCTTATTACGAGGATGGCAGTAACCGCCTGAACTCCGGTTACAGCACGCCCTGTTACTTCAAGGTCGATCCGACTGCGCCCAAGGCGCCGACGGTGACCTTCGGTTCCCCGTACACGGAGTGCACGACCAACGCATGCGCCGGGCAGGGCGGACCGGGCGTGAAGGGCATGTTCACGTTCGCGCCTGCGTCGGGGGAGACAAACATCGCTGCCTACCAGTACAGGCTGTCCCGTACGGATGCGTGGTCGGCAGACCAGGTTGGCTTGACGACGGCGGTCGCAATCACGCCGGAGAAGGCGGGCCTGACCACGTTGTATGTGCGCGCCAAGGACAACGTCGGCACCGGCCGCTACGGCGCGGAGATGGCGGTCGATTTCCTGGTGAGCGCCGGCGACGGGCCGGTCGGGCGGTGGCATTTCGGCGAGGCGAGCGGTGCTGCGCTGGACTCGGCGACATCCGACGGAGTGGACAACGCCACACTGGGCGGTGACGCAATGCGGGACGACAGAGGGCGCCGTGGGCTGATCACCCGTGACTCCCAGGGGCTTCCGCTGGAGACGTCGATCACTGATAGGGGATTGTCCCTCAACGGGTCCACTGCCTACGCACAGACGGGCGCCCCAGTACTCGAGACCCGCTCGGCCTACACCCTCTCCGCTTGGGTGCGGCTGGAACGTGACGACGTCAGTGCCGCAGTGCTCTCGACGAAAGACAGTGTCAGCAGCCCGTTCCTCTTTGAGTACGAGGCCAGTAAGAAGACTTGGTTCTTCGGTATCCGTCAGCCGGGCGCAACCGACTGGTACGCCGGCCAGTACGCGGTCTATCCGGCGCAGGTCGGCGTATGGACGCATCTGGCCGGTACCTACGATCCGGCGACGGGCAAGCTCATGCTCTACGTGGACGGCCGCAGGCAGTACCAGGGCCAGAGCGTGGAGGGCTCGTACCCGTCGACAGCACCATTGGATTTCGGTCGGCACCAGTTCAGCACAGGCCCCGGCTATTACTTTCAGGGATCGGTCGACGAAGTCTCCGTCTGGCAGCGTGCACTGACCGGACAGGAGATTGCTGAAGAGTCCCGGCTGCTGGTGTCCGGGGAGGAATTCGCCGGCGTTGAGTTGGTGGCGGACTGGAACGCGGAACGTGGCAGTGGCACGACCGTACCCGACAGTACTTCCGGGTACGGCAAGAGTCTGGCCCTGACGGGCGGCGCGGCGCTGGAAGACGGCACCATCGTGTTCGACGGGGTCGACGGCGCGGCGACCACAGTGGGTCCCGTGGTATACGAGCACGCCTCGTTCACGGTGACGACCCTGGTGCAACTGGATGCCGCGAAGATCCTGACCAAGGATGTGGGCTACATCGGGCAGGTACTGGGGCAGCGCACCGCGGACGGGTCCGCGTGGGGATTCTTCTACCAGCTGACCGGCAAACAGACCGTTTGGGACGAGGAGGCGTTGGAGGAACGGACCGTCCCGGTCGGCAAGTGGCAGTTCGGGCGACTCAACGATGACGGCAGCTTCTCGGCCGTTGCCTCCGACGATGTCGCCGAATTGGACAGCCCGGTGCGGCTGACCGGCATCTACGACGCGCTGGACGGGACGATCAGCCTCTACCTTGGGCACAACCAGAACGGCAGTGCCCAAGCCTTCACGGTCAAGCTCGGCAGCGGTGACTTCACGTTCGGTAAGGGCTTCGTCGCCGGCGCCTGGAAGCACTACCTGCCCGGCAGGGTATGGGAGGCGCGGCTCTGGGCCGGGGCCATGGCCAGTAGCGCGCAGCTGGACGAGAGCGTCGGCGACTGACGGGCGGTGGGGGAGGGCAGCTCTCGGCTGCTCTCCCCTCGCAGTCGACAGGCGTTGTGTGACGGCCTGAGAACGACTTGACGTACATCTCTTACGGAACTGGGCGGGGGACGAAAAGCGATGATCTTTGGCGTGGGCACCTCAAGATGGCGATGGAGTGGTCGGCGTCGCGCCGGCAGGCTTCTGCTGCAGTCACTGGCTCTGGCGCTTGTCGTGCCTGTGAGTGTGGCGCAGGCGGCCGAGACTGCGGGATTGACGGGACTCGGACGCCCTGATGTGCCGAAGCCCCGAGTCAGCGACGTGAAGGTGGTCAAGGGGCCGGGTGCGAAGAAGGTCCGGGAACAGGTCGCCCGTGAGCAGAAAGCCAACGCTGAGCAGGCCGAACAGGCACAGGCTGAACGGCAGGCGGAGTGGCCTGGGGAAGGCGAGGAGACACTCGCCCTGATGGCCGGCAAGACGGTCGTGGCGAGGGCGGGTGGTCTGCCTGTCGCGCTAGTACCGCAAGCCGGGGGCCAGGCCGCAGCTGGTACTGCACGTGTCACTGTGCTGGATCAAAAGGCTGGCCGAGAGGCCGGAATCACCGGAGTGCTGCTGACCGCCGAGGCGGCCACGGGGGGCAGCGCTGAAGTGAGCGTCGACTACAGCGGATTCGCCTCGGCTGTCGGCGGTGACTGGTCCCAGCGGCTGAAGCTCGTACAACTGCCTGCCTGTGTCCTGACGGCACCGCAGAAGCAGGAATGCCGTACACAGACTGCGCTTTCTTCGCAGAACGACTTCGCGCACCAGCGGGTGTCGGCCAAGGTTCGCCTTGCGGAATCCGCCGTAGGCCGGTCCACGCAGCTCTTGCGGGCCGCTGACAGCACGTCGACTGCCACCGTGCTGGCCGTCACCGCGACCGGTACGGGCTCGGGGCAGTCGCCCAAGGGCGCTGGAGACTACTCCGCCACCCCGCTCTCGGAATCCTCCTCCTGGCAGTCGGGGAACAGCGCAGGCTCCTTCACGTGGTCGTACGACTTCACGATGCCACCGGCTGCGGCGGGACCGGTGCCGCCGCTGTCGCTGTCGTACGACTCGGGCAGTGTGGACGGCCGTACCGCGGCGACCAACAACCAGGGCTCGGCGGTCGGTGAGGGCTTCACGCTCACTGAGTCCTACATCGAGCGCTCGTACGGCGTATGCGACGACGACGGGCACACAGACCTCTTCGACCTCTGCTGGAAGTATGACAACGCCCGCCTGGTGTTGAACGGCAAGTCCACCCGTCTGGTCAAGGACGGCGACGGTGGCCAGTGGCGCTTGGAGAACGACGACGCCTCCAAAGTCACCCGCTCCACGGGCGGGGACAACGGCGACGACGACGGCGAGTATTGGACCGTGACGACGGGCGACGGCAAGAAGTACCTCTTCGGTCTGAACAAGCTGGCTGGTGCGGATACCCAGCGCACCAACTCCGTATGGACGGTGCCGGTGTTCGGTGACGACGCAGGCGAGCCGGGCTACTCGGCCGGTGACACCTTCGCGGACCGGTCACTCACACAGGCGTGGCGGTGGAACCTCGACGTGGTCGAGGACACCCGCGGTAACGCGTCCACGTACTGGTACACAAAGGAGTCGAACTTCTACAAGAAGAACAAGGCAACCACGGCGAACGCGGCCTACACGCGCGGTGGCTACCTGACTCGCGTCGAATACGGTCTGCGGGCCGGGGCACTGTTCACCGACAAGGCGGACGCCAAGGTCACCTTCACTCACGCCGAGCGCTGCACCGCCGTCGACTGCTCCAGCCTCACGAAGGACACTGCGGACAACTGGCCGGACGTTCCGTTCGACGCGATCTGCTCGAGCGGAGACGCCGAGTGCAAGGCAACGGGCCCGTCCTTCTTCTCGCGTAAACGCCTGACCGGGATCGACACCCATTCCTACAACGCCACCACGGCCACTTACGACCCGGTGGACTCCTGGGACATGGTCCAGCAGTACCTGGACGGTGGGGACATCGGCGACAGCTCCGATCAGGCGCTGACCCTGAAGTCCCTCAAGCGGACCGGTAGGGCGGGCGACTCGGCGATCGCGCTCAACCCGATGTTGTTCACGTACCAGATGCGCCCCAACAGAGTCGACGCCACGGACGACATTCTGCCCTTGACCCGGCCGCGTGTCTCGACGATCACCTCGGAGACGGGGGCGATCACTTCAGTGACCCTGTCCGGAGAGGAGTGTGTGCGCAGCGAGGTGACGGGCGCCACTCCGGGTTCCAACACGCGCTCGTGCTTTCCGCAGTTCTGGCACATCAATGGTGCCGAGGACGCGTCGATCGACTGGTTCCACAAGTACCGGGTGCTGGCGGTGACCGTCTCTGACCCGGCGGCGGCCAACGAGGCGGTTGAGCATGCCTACTCCTACAGCGGCGCAGCCTGGCACTACAGCGACAATCCGTTCACCCCGGCCGACGAGCGCACCTGGTCGGACTGGCGTGGCTACCGCCAGGTCACCTCATGGACCGGCGCGACGGATGTCACGCGTTCCAGGACCGTCTCCCTCTATATGCAGGGCATGCACGGCGACAAGAACGAGGACGGCACCGCAAAGACGGCCTCGGTCGCCCCCCTCGCCACCCCAGCCCTAGGGGTTACGACGCTCACTGACACCGACCAGTACGCCGGTCAGCTGCGCCAACAGGTCACGTACGACGGCAACATCGCTGTCTCGGCAACAGTGAAGGACCCATGGTCGCGGGAGACCGCCCGCCAGACGGTACCCAATGCCGGTGATCACGTGGCCCGTTATGTCCGAACCCAGAAGACGCACGCCTACACGTACCTGTCGGCATCCCAGACGTGGCGCGAGCGGCAGACCGCCACCACCTTCGACAGCTACGGCTTGCCGGTCACCGTCGAGGACTCCGGCCAGGTCGGCAAGAACGACGACGAGACCTGCACCCGCACCTGGTATGCCCGCAACACCGAGGCCGGCCTGATAAGCCTGGTCTCACGCACCCGCGTGGTAGCCGACGCGTGTGCGACGGCGGACACCGCCTTGACACTGCCAGCGACCAAGGACACCCGGGGGGACGTCCTGGCGGACACTGCGGTCGTCTATGACACAGCGAACGCCACCACGTGGTCGGCCGCCCAGAAGCCGACCAAGGGCCAGCAGACCTGGACGGGCCGCGCCACCGGCTACGCCGCGACGTCGGACCTCAACGGCGACAGGCTCCCCTCGGGCTGGCAGACGACGGCGACCACCACGTACGACGTCCTGGGACGTCCGCTGAGTGTGACGAACGCGAACGGCAAGAGCACTACGACGGCGTACACGCCGACCGACGCGGGACCGCTGACCAGGACCATCGTCACCGACGCCGCGCCTATGCAGTTCAAGACAATCAACTTCGTCGACGCACGGCGCGGTCTGACCTTGCGCACCTACGACCGCAACAACAGCAAGACCGAGAGCGCCTATGACGCTCTGGGGCGGGTCACCGCTGTCTGGCTGCCCAACCGGATCCGAGGCTCTGATGCGGCCAACGTGACCTTCGCCTACCGCCTGGACAACAGCAAGCCATCCTGGGTATCGACCTCGACCCTCAAGAAGGACGGCAAGACGTACAACACCAGCTACACGCTGTACGACTCGCTCCTGCGCCCGCTGCAGATCCAGTCGCCGACTCCACTGGGTGGCCGTCTGCTGACGGACACCCGCTATGACACCAGGGGTTTGGCCTACGAGACGTACGCCGACATCTTCGACACCACCAGCACCCCTAACGGCACGTACACACGCGCCGAGTACGGTGAGGCCCCGAAGCAGACGGCTACGGTGTTCGACGGAGCGGGCCGACCGACCACCAACACGCTGTACGTGCTCGGTGTCGAGAAATGGTCCACCAGCACCAGCTACACCGGCGACTCCGTGGCGACGACCGCTCTTCAGGGCGGATCAGCCCAGCGCACCATCACCGATGTACGCGGACGGACGACGGAAACCCGCGCCTACGAGAGCGCAAGCCCGGCCGACACTGCCTTCGGGACGAGTCCTGGTGCCTCGTACGCTTCCACGAAGTTCGTCTACACCCTGGACGGCAAGCAGAAGACGATCACCGGGCCGGACGGCGCCACATGGTCGTACGACTACGACCTCTTCGGCCGCCAGAACAGCGCGAAGGACCCCGACAAGGGAGCGACGAGCACCGAATTCGACCTCCTGGACCGAGTGACCAAGACCACGGACGCGCGCGGCAAGTCCATCATCGTGGGCTATGACGAGTTGAGCCGGGTCACCGGCACCTGGACGGGCGCACGGACGGACGCCAACCAGCTCACCGGGTACACCTACGACACGGTGCTGAAGGGCCTGCCCGCTTCCGCCACCCGCTACGTGGGTGGCAGGACAGGCGACGCGTACACACAGACCGTCACCGCCTACGACAGCTTGGGCCGGGCCACCGCGACCCAGCTCGAACTGCCCGCCACCGATCCGTTCGTGAAGGCGGGCGAGGCGGCCGTGCTGAAGTCCGAGGCGTTCTACAACCTCGACGGCACATTGCAGAACAGCAGTGAGCCCGCGATGGGCGGCCTGGAGTCGGAGACGATCGGCTTCACCTATAACGACCTGGGCGACCTGGCCACAATCGGCGGTGTGCTCGACGTCTCCTACTCCGCTCTCTCCCAGCCGCAACAGCTGACGCTGGGCGCGGGCGGCAGCGACAACAAGAGTGTCTATGTCACCAACCGTTACGAGGACGGCACCGGCCGCCTGGCCCGCAGCCATGTCACGGACCAGACCCACGGCTACATGCTTCAGGACCTCAACTACAGCTACGACCAGACCGGCAACGTCACGTCGATCAGTGACCCGACAACGCTCGGCGGCTCCGGTTCGGCGGACACGCAGTGCTTCGCTTACGACGGCCACCAACGCTTGACCGAGGCCTGGACCCCAGCCTCCCAGAACTGCGCCGACACCCGCAGCGCCACCAGCCTGTCGGGTCCGGCACCGTACTGGACGAGTTATGCCTACAACGACGCCGGCCAGCGGACCAGCGAGACGGTGCACCAGAGCACCAGCGACACGAAGACGAACTACTGCTACACCAATTCTGCGCAGCCGCACACCCTGACCGGAACCACAACCGGCACCGACTGCACCAACCCGGAGCGTGCCTACGCCTACGACGCCTCCGGGAACACAACCAGCCGCCCCGGAGACACCGCCACACAGAGCCTGATCTGGTCCGACGAGGGCAAGCTGGCCCAGCTGACGGAGAACGAAGCGTCGACCGACTACCTTTACGACGCTTCCGGCACCCTGCTGATCCGCACCACCGAGAACGGTGAAAGCGTCCTGTACACCGGCGCCACCGAACTCCACCTTCGGGCCGACGGCACCACCTGGGCCAAGCGCAACTACTCAGCGAGCGGCATCACGGCCGCCGTCCGGTCCAACCAATCCGGTACCGACAAGGTCACCTATCTCACAGGCGACCATCACGGCACCTCCAGCCTGGCGCTCAACCCGGACACGAACCAGACCTTCACCAAGCGTTACACGACGCCCTTCGGGCAAGACCGGGGCAAGGCCGTCTCCGGTTCCTGGCCGGACGACAAGGGATTCCTCGGGAAGACCCGCGATACCGGCACGGGCCTGACCCACATCGGAGCCCGCGAGTACGATCCGACCATCGCCCAGTTCCTCAGTGCCGACCCAGTACTGCAGCTCGAAGCGCCGCAGACGCTGAACGGGTACAGCTACGGAGCCCAGAACCCGGTCACTTTCTGGGATCCGACGGGAACCGAGATAGGCTCGCGGCCCAACTCTTGCGAGTACTCGCTGGAGTATTGCGACAAAGCGATCCAGGACGCCGTCGGATATGACCGAAACACGGGAACGACTGACTACACCAAGGGAACGGCAGTAGGCGACGGATCCATTCTGGGCTCTGGGAAGGGCAAGTCCGTTACGGAGAAAGAACGCCTCAAGCTGGACCCGAAGGTGGCCGAATGGCTGACCAAGGACCTTGGTTATCGCGGCAGTGTCTATCTTGGAAATGGAGAGGCCAAAGCCTGGATCGAGGGACTGGCGGACGACAAGAAAACGAAGGAGCTCCAGGAAGCCGCCGCAAGCTTCTTCGGATGCTATATAAGCCGAGCTAAGGGCAGCACCGGCTGCATGAAGGATGTGCAGAAGACCTACAAGAAGCAACTCGGGAAAGAGAGTGGCTGGGACAAGACCCTTGGGATCCTCAAAAAGGCCGCAGGGCCGGTGGCCGGCGTGGTCCTGGGGATGGGGTGCGCGTTCATCACGGGTGGCACCCTCGCAGCCGGATGCGTTGTGGTCGCTGCGATGGCCTCTGGGGCGATCGACTATGCCCTGTCCGACGAAGAGAACAAGACATATGCGGGCTACGCTGAGGCAGCTCTCACACAGGGTGTGCTGACAGTGATCTCCTTCGGTGCAAACCGGTACGTCGCGCCGCTTGCGACTCGGTGGGCCTCGATCCGGGAAGTTGGGGATCTTGCCAGAAGATCTTGGTGATTGCCCCTTCGTGATCTGCGCCCTGCCGCTGCGCTAGGGCGTGGATCGCGCGGGGAACGAGTCGGTTGTGCCTCGTTCCGCGATATGTCGGCGGGATGATGCTGCCCGTAGGCTCGGGCACGGTGACAAAAAGGGTTTCAGAAGGAGGGCTGGTCATGCGGGACTGGAAAAAGATGTTGCTGGCGGTTGACCGCTTCCTCGGATCGGGCCAGCCTCCCACCCGTTTCGAGGTGGCAGTGGCTCGTCACCCCGTGCGAGTCGGTGTGATCTGCGGAGGCGTGATGACGGCGTTGGTCGCTTTGGCTTTGTCTGATAGTGGTGATCCCTTGGTGTTGCTGCAGGCGACCCTGACCGGTATTGGTGTGGGATTCTTCTGCTGGGCTGCCAGTCGACTTTCACGATGGCAGTATGCCTTCTACGAGAGGACCGGTAGGTTCGATGTGGCACGGCAGCAAGACCGACAGGCTGAAGCAGAAACCATTTCACCCCAAACGCAAGTCTTGCTGCTCGTGGGTGGATGGATAGTGCTATCGGGCGTGTTTTGGCTGGTCAGCCCACTTATTGATATGTCGCGGAGTATTCCCTGGTCCGCACTCTTTGGAGCCCTGCTTCTCGGGGCGGCGATCCTGGTCGAATGGATCAAGCGAGAGAGGCCCTGATGGTCGAAGCGGTCCGCCGTCGCTACTTGCGGGCCGCTTTCGGCTCTTCAGTCCGAACCGGGTTCAGCTCCCGCTTGTCGGGTCGCGGAAGTGCTGGCCGCACAGCGCGTGATGCTCATGATGGGCGTCCGCCGGAGCCCGCCGCATGGCGGAGCCGTTACGCTGGAGGCGTGGCAGTCGTCGATGTATCCGAAGAGCTCAAGTCCCTCTCCTCGACCATGGAGTCGATCGAGGCCGTTCTGGACCTCGACAAGCTGAGGGCAGACATCGCCGTGCTCGAGGAGCAGGCGGCCGCGCCGTCCCTGTGGGACAACCCGGACGAGGCGCAGAAGATCACCAGCAAGCTGTCCCACCTCCAGGCCGAGGTGAGGAAGGCGGACGCGCTGCGCGGCCGGATCGACGATCTCGCCGTGCTGTTCGAGATGGCCGAGGAGGAGGACGACCCGGACACCCGCGCCGAGGCCGAGTCCGAACTCGCCGCCGTCCGTAAGGCGCTGGACGAGATGGAGGTCCGCACGCTGCTCAGCGGGGAGTACGACGCCCGCGAGGCGCTCGTCAACATCCGCGCCGAGGCCGGTGGCGTCGACGCCGCGGACTTCGCCGAGAAGCTGCAGCGCATGTACCTGCGGTGGGCGGAGCAGAAGGGCTTCAAGACGGAGGTCTACGAGACGTCGTACGCCGAAGAGGCCGGCATCAAGTCGACCACCTTCGCCGTGCAGGTCCCGTACGCGTACGGCACGCTCTCCGTCGAGCAGGGCACGCACCGTCTGGTGCGCATCTCGCCCTTCGACAACCAGGGGCGCCGGCAGACCTCCTTCGCGGGCGTCGAGATCCTCCCCGTGGTCGAGCAGACCGACCACATCGAGATCGACGAGTCCGAGCTGCGGGTGGACGTCTACCGCTCCTCCGGGCCCGGCGGCCAGGGCGTGAACACCACCGACTCCGCGGTGCGCCTCACCCACCTGCCCACCGGCATCGTCGTCTCCTGTCAGAACGAGCGGTCGCAGATCCAGAACAAGGCGACCGCCATGAACGTTCTCCAGGCGAAGCTGCTGGAGCGGCAGCGCCAGGAGGAGCGGGCCAAGATGGACGCCCTCAAGGACGGCGGCAGCTCCTGGGGCAACCAGATGCGTTCGTACGTCCTGCACCCGTACCAGATGGTCAAGGACCTGCGCACCGAGTTCGAGGTCGGTAACCCCGAGGCCGTGTTCAACGGTGAGATCGATGGGTTCCTGGAAGCCGGAATTCGCTGGCGCAAGCAGCAAGAGAAGTAGTTTTGTCGACAAGGTAACCGCCCCTGGATCAGGGGCGGTTACCTTTTACGTCACATTCACAGCACCACCATCGCGCAAAGCGCCCTGACTTGGACATTGCGTACGCAACGACCTTGACGCTGCTTTGAAAAATGGGGAGGGTGCACTGTGGCATGCGTATCTCTGGGGCGCATGTGAACCGGGGGAATCCAGCTGCATCTCTGCTACCTCCGTCGATCACAGTCCCGAGCGCGGCCTCATCGACGATCAGCTACTGGGGGTAGCAACCATATGACAAAGAAGACGCGGATCCGGGTCGCGCGCATAGCCGCCGGCGCCGTGATCGCCGCGGGCGCCTCACTGACGGTCGCCGGCGTCGCCTCGGCCGCCGGTGACGAGAGTGGCCTCAGCGGCCTTGTGGCGACGTCCGGCGACGGCAAAGTCACCCCGCAGACGGGCGAGGAGCCCTGCCCGATCGGGATCTGCACCATCGGCGGCACGTCGGAGGGCACGTCCACCGGCACGTCGGAGGGCACCTCCACCGGTACCTCGACTGGTACTTCCACGGGTACCTCGACGGGTACGTCCACCGGTACTTCGGAGGGCACGTCCACGGGTACGTCCACCGGTACTTCGGAGGGCACGTCCACCGGTACGTCGACGGGTACCTCGACCGGCACGTCCACGGGCACCTCGGCGGGTACCTCGACCGGCACGTCCTCGGGCACCTCGACCGGCACGTCCACCGGTACCTCGGCGGGCACGTCCACCGGTACCTCGACCGGCACGTCCTCGGGTACCTCCACCGGTACCTCGGCGGGCACGTCCACCGGTACCTCGGCGGGCACGTCCACCGGCACTTCCGCCGGGACGTCCACCGGTACCTCCTCCGGTACCTCGACGGGCAACACGTCCTCGGGTTCGGCCTCGGAGGGCAACACCTCCTCGGGCTCGTCCTCCGAGGGCAGCACCACCGCCGGTTCGACCTCGGCCGGCAGCGCCTCCGCCGGTACGGGCACCGACACCGACGGCGCCTCCACCCAGGAGGTGGGCAGCTCCGCGCTGACCGACACCTCGGACACCTCCGACGCGGCCGCCCAGGGCGGCGGCAAGGAGCTGGCCGAGACCGGTGCCGGGCAGACCATGTTCCTGATCATCGGCGCCGCCACGATGATCGCCGGCGGCATCGGCTTCCGCGTGCTGCCGCGCCTCGTGGAGGGCCGCGGCGGGGCCGCTGCCTGACGGTAGGTAGTCGCACCCGTACCTGACGTGCGCGCGAAGGGGTCCGGAGCATCAGCTCCGGGCCCCTTCGCGTGTCCCGCCGGGGGTTACGCGGTCTGGTGGGCCAGCAGCGCGAACGCCGCCACCAGCACCGCCAGCAGCGCGATCAGCGCCATGGGGTTCAGCCCCGCGAAGAAGTTCTCCTGTTGCTGCAGCCGCTCGCGGTTCGCGCGGCACACCGGGCACCGGCCCTCGCTCACGGGCGCGGCGCAGTTAGCGCACACCAGCCGGTCGTACGTCATGCGCTCGCCCTCCTTGCACCGGTTCCATGGACACAACGCTTACGGGAACGCGAACGTTCCCCTACCACTCTGCCAGGTTCCTCCGGAGGTTGCGCGGCTCGCTGCCGGCGGGGGGCTTGCTCTTGTCTCGCGGCTGCGGGCCGGTGGGGGCTTGTCGCGCAGTTCCCCGCGCCCCCTCACAGGCCCAGACAAAAGCCCACAAGCCTTCCGCAACCCCTCCCTGCGCCTGCGCTTGCGCACCCGGTTCGCGTATGGTCACGCTCATCTACCCCCGGCGACCCGTGGTGCATCCGTGATCCGATTCGACAACGTCTCCAAGGTCTACCCCAAGCAGACCCGCCCCGCACTCAGGGATGTCTCCCTCGAGGTGGAGAAGGGCGAGTTCGTGTTCCTCGTGGGGTCCTCCGGCTCCGGAAAGTCCACCTTCCTGCGGCTGGTCCTCCGCGAGGAGCGCACCAGTCACGGCCAGGTGCACGTCCTGGGCAAGGATCTCGCGCGCCTCTCCAACTGGAAGGTGCCGCAGATGCGCCGCCAGCTGGGGACGGTCTTCCAGGACTTCCGGCTGCTGCCGAACAAGACGGTGGCGGAGAACGTCGCCTTCGCGCAGGAGGTCATCGGCAAGTCGAAGGGCGAGATCCGCAAGTCCGTGCCGCAGGTGCTCGACCTCGTCGGGCTGGGCGGCAAGGAGGACCGGATGCCCGGTGAGCTCTCCGGTGGTGAGCAGCAGCGCGTCGCCATCGCGCGCGCCTTCGTGAACCGCCCCAAGCTGCTGATCGCGGACGAGCCCACCGGCAACCTCGACCCGCAGACCTCCGTCGGCATCATGAAGCTGCTCGACCGGATCAACCGGACGGGAACGACCGTGCTGATGGCCACGCACGACCAGAACATCGTGGACCAGATGCGCAAGCGCGTCATCGAGCTGGAGCAGGGCCGCCTCGTCCGCGACCAGGCGCGCGGCGTCTACGGCTACCAGCACTGACCCGCCCCGCCATCGCCCCCGCCCTCGCGGACGTCCCCGGAAAGGCCTGAACAACTCGCCATGCGCGCCCAGTTCGTACTGTCGGAGATCGGTGTGGGTCTCCGCCGCAACCTGACGATGACCTTCGCCGTCGTCGTCTCCGTCGCCCTGTCCCTGGCGCTCTTCGGCGGGTCGCTCCTGATGAGCGACCAGGTCAGCACGATGAAGGGCTACTGGTACGACAAGGTCAACGTCTCGATCTTCCTCTGCAACAAGAGCGACGCCGAGTCCGACCCGAACTGCGCCAAGGGCGCGGTCACCGACGACCAGAAGAAGCAGATCAAGTCCGACCTCGACAAGATGGGCGTGGTCGAGAAGGTCACGTACGAGTCGCAGGACGAGGCCTACAAGCACTACAAGGAGCAGTTCGGCGACTCCCCGCTGGCCAGCTCCCTCACGCCGGACCAGATGCAGGAGTCGTACCGCATCAAGCTGAAGGACCCGGAGAAGTACCAGGTCATCGCGACCGCCTTCGACGGGCGTGACGGCGTGCAGTCGGTGCAGGACCAGAAGGGCATCCTGGACAACCTCTTCGGGCTGCTCAACGGCATGAACTGGGCGGCGCGGGCGGTGATGGCGCTGATGCTGGTGGTCGCGCTGATGCTGATCGTCAACACCGTGCGCGTCTCGGCCTTCAGCCGACGGCGTGAGACGGGCATCATGCGGCTCGTCGGCGCCTCCGGCTTCTACATCCAGGCGCCGTTCATCGCCGAGGCCGCGGTCGCCGGGCTCATCGGCGGCACGGTCGCCTGCGGATTCCTGGTGATCGCCCGGTATTTCATCATCGACAACGGCCTGGCCCTCTCCGAGAAGCTGAACCTGATCAACTTCATCGGCTGGGACGCCGTGTTGACGAAGCTCCCGCTCATCCTCGCCACCAGCCTGCTGATGCCCGCTTTGGCCGCTTTCTTCGCTCTGCGCAAGTACCTGAAGGTGTGACGCACGCCCCGCGGGCCGTACGGTCAACCGACCGTGCGGCCCTTCGCGTTCCCCTAGACTCACCGCCATGTCAGGCCGTGACCTGTTCTGTCAGCCCCGCCGTTTCGGCCGCGGGGCCGCCCTGACATTGGTGTTCGCGAGCGTGCTCGTCGCCGGTGCGGCGACCGGCTCGCTGCCGCAGGAACTGGGCGGCGGGCGCAGGGGCGTGGGCGCCGCGGGCAGTGTGACTCCCTCCACCGCCCCCGCCGGGCACTCCGAGGACGTGACGCGGGCCGCCGAGAAGGCCGCAGCGGACGGCAAGTCCCCGATGGAGGCCGCCGAGCGCGCCGTCAGCCGCAGCGGGGACCGTTGGGCCGCCGTCTACTCCGAGGGCGAGTACGAGGAGTTCGAGGAGTCCCTCGACGGCCGGTACACCGGCGTCGGCCTGGAGGCGCGGCGCGAGCGGGACGGCCGGATCGAGGTCACCAAGGTGCAGTCGGGCTCGCCCGCGGCCGTCGCCGGGCTCCGCGCGGGCGACCGGCTGCGCAGTGTCGACGGGCGGGCCGTGGACGGGCTCCCGGTCACCGACGTCGTCTCCTTACTGCGCGGCGACGCCAAGGACGCGTCCGCCGGCACCCCCGTCCGGCTCGGTCTGCAGCGCGGCACGCGCGCGTGGAGCGAGACCCTGCGCAGGGCCCTGCTGTCCACGGACTCCGTCACCGTGCACCGGCTCGCCGACGGCATCACCGTCATCACCGTCGCCGCGTTCACCAAGGGCGTCGGCGACAGCGTGCGCACCGCCGTCCGCCAGGCCCCGGCCGACGCCGGGATCGTCCTGGACCTGCGCGGCAACTCCGGCGGCCTGGTCACCGAGGCCGTCACCGCCGCCTCCGCCTTCCTCGACGGCGGCCTCGTCGCCACCTACGACGTCGACGGCGAGCAGCGCGCCCTGCACGCCGAGGCCGGCGGCGACACGGGCAGACCCCTGGTCGCACTCGTCGACGGCGGCACGATGAGCGCGGCCGAGCTGCTCACCGGCGCCCTCCAGGACCGCGGTCGCGCGGTCGTCGTGGGCTCGCGCACCTTCGGCAAGGGCTCGGTCCAGATGCCGAACCGGCTGCCCGACGGCTCCGTCGCCGAGCTCACCGTCGGCCACTACCGCACCCCCGCCGGCCACAGCGTCGACGGCCACGGCATCACCCCTGACCTGGAGGCGGACACCGGGGCGCTGGCGCGCGCGGAGACGATACTGAGCGGTCTCGGGGACGCTTCGTAATCGACTTTCCCTCCGGCCCCTCCGAGGTGCGAAAATGGCGGGACTATGAGCAAGGGAATGTACGTACCGAAGGAGTCCCAGCCGAAGCAGGGCGGGGCGGCCGCGTCCGGCAAGGTCAAGGACGGCAAGCGGAAGATCGTCGCGCAGAACAAGAAGGCCCGGCACGACTACGCGATCATCGACGTCTACGAGGCCGGGCTCGTCCTCACCGGCACCGAGGTGAAGTCGCTGCGCCAGGGCCGGGCCTCGCTGACCGACGGCTTCGTCCAGATCGAGGGGAACGAGGCGTGGCTGCACGCCGCGCACATCCCCGAGTACAGCCAGGGCAGCTGGACCAACCACTCCGCGCGCCGCAAGCGCAAGCTGCTGCTGCACCGCGAGGAGATCGACAAGCTGGCGGTGAAGTCGGAGGAGACGGGTCACACGATCGTGCCCCTCGCCCTGTACTTCAAGGACGGCCGGGCGAAGGCCGAGATCGCGCTGGCGCGCGGCAAGAAGGAGTACGACAAGCGCCAGACCCTGCGCGAGAAGCAGGACCGTCGGGAGACGGACCGGGCGATCGCGGCGGCGAAGCGGAAGCAGCGGCACGCGTAGCGGCGGGGAATACGGTGGCATTGGCGTGCGTTGGTCACGTACGATGGCACAAGCACCCCACGGCGGGTGCGACACCTCTTCGGAGGGCTTGAAAAATCAACATGGGGATGATCGGTTTCGACAGCGGCTGTTGAAGCAGGGGAAGCGTGTCGAGGAAGCGGCAATGATCTCGTAAACCATATGTCGCAAAAAATAATCGCCAATACCAAGAGCGATTCCCAGTCCTACGCCCTCGCTGCCTGATAAGCAGTGATGTAGGACCCTAAAGGGTGTCAGCCCGGGAGTGTTCCCGGCCCGGATCCTGGCATAATCTAGGGAACTAAACCATCTGGCCCGGTCACGGGGTCGGATGGGAAATCAAACAGTGACTGGGCCCGTCGGCGACTTGTTCGCGTGATCACCGGGGCCGAGAAAATCGCAGCGAACTGCACACGGAGAAGCCCTGATTTTGCACCGTTGGACGCGGGTTCGATTCCCGCCATCTCCACTCATCCCATGTGAACAGAGGACCCCGCCCCTTTCGAGGAGCGGGGTCTTCTGCTGTGTACGACGACGGCGGCGAGGAGGCTGCGTGGACGGCGAGCGGGAGCTGCACATCACGCTCCTGGGCGAGTACAAGGCCCACCCGGTCCGCACCGGCGGCTACGACGACTTCGCCCCCGACGACCCCCGGGCCGCCCTCGGCCTGTCCGCCGCCCTCGCCGCCGACCTCTCCGCCTGGGCCCGGGACATCGACGCGGCCATGAACACCTGGCTCACCGGCCGCGACGACGCCCGCTGGGACGCCGCCTTCCTCCGCCTCCACGAGCAGGGCGAAACCCTGGCCGAACGCCTGGCCACCGAACTCGCCCCCGGCCGCACCGTCACCTACGAGGGCGTCCAGGGCGTCTCCTGCGCCGTCCTGGGCACCCGCCTCGCCAACCCGGTCGACCCTGCCGACCCGGTCCACCGGAGCAGCCGCGACTGACCATCGGTCACTGTCTGTGGATTGCCGCACACGGGGGGTGTCGGAGGCGGTAGTCTGACGCCGTGACGTGCCCGACGGGTGCGTCCTCCCTTCATTCCGGGCCCCCTCTCCTCGGGGCCCGGCCCGAGGAGAGCGGTCCCGGGACCTGGTGATGGCCGCCTCACGTCGAAGGGAGGACGCCCCCAGATGGGCTGTCACGAGGAGCAGAAGCCGACTCTCGTCATCCGGCTGATCCGGCTGTTGCCGGAGCGGGTCGCGAGGCACGCGAGGAGGTGGCTGCTCTGGTGGCTCAGCAGGTAGCCGGATGTCCCCAAACCAGATGGGGGCATCCGACAAGCTCCTGTTGAGCTTGGGCCATCGTCTGGATAACCGGTCCGGGCGATGGCCCTCCTTGCGTCCAAGTACAGCACACCGGATGCCCGACAGGTACTGGGATCGGATGCTCGGCGGCTCATCCGATCGTGCGGGGGGCCGTGCTTGCGCGGGGCGTGAGGTGGGGTGGGAGCAGGGTTGCCTGGGGGACCGGGTCGTTGTCCAGTTTTCGCATCAGGAGGTCCACCGCCTGTTCGCCCACCTGCGTGGACGGCAGGGCGATCGATGTGACGGGGACGCGGAGGGTGGAGGCGAGTTCGTCGGGGCAGATCGCCGTCACCGACAGGTCGCCGGGGATGCGCAGGCCGAGTTGCTCGAACGCGTCGATCAGGGGTTCCAGGATCGCCTCGTTGTGGACGACGACGCCCGTCAGCGCCGGCTGTTCGCGCAGGAGCTGTTCCGCGACGTGGCGGGCCGCGGCCGGGGTCGCCTCGCAGGGGTGGACGGTGGAGGCGAGGCCGGCGCGGTCGGCGGCCGCGGTGAAACCCTGGACCACGCGCTGGGCGAACGCCGTCCCGCGCACGTACACCTCCGGCGGTGAGCCGACGAGCCCCACCACCCGGTGCCCGAGCTGCGCCAGATGCTCCACGCACCGCTCGCCCGCCGCCCTGAAGTCGAGGTCGATGCAGGTCAGCCCGTCGGCTTCGAGCGGGAAGCCGATCATCACGGACGGCCGGTCCAGGGAGCGCAGCAACGGCAGTCGGGGGTCGTGGAGTTGGACGTCCATCAGGATCAGCGCGTCGACCAGAGCCGTGTCCGCGACCCTGCGCAGGCCCTCCTCGCCCTCCTCCTGGGTCAGCAGCAGGACGTCGTGGTCGTGCCGTCGGGCGGCCGTCACCACCGACACCGCGAACTGCATGACGACCGGGACGTGGATGCCGGTTCGCAGGGGGACGACCAGCGCGAGCACGTTGGAGCGGCTGCTGGCCAGGGCGCGGGCGCCCGCGTGCGGGCGGTAGCCCAGCTCACGGGCGGCCTCCTCGACCCGCTTGCGGGTCTCCGCGGATATCGGGCGTTTGCCGCTCAGCGCGTACGACACCGTGCTGGGGGAGACCCCGGCGTGCCGTGCCACATCGGTGATCTTCACCATCAGCCCGCCTCCACGATGTCCAGTGTCAGGAACCCGGTGCCCGCCTCCGCCCGCGCGACCCGGTCGCCGGCCGCCAGCGCCCACGGCGCCGAGGGGTCGCTCGCGGACGCCCGGAGCGTGTCGCCCTCCCGGACGACGGTGAACGTCACGTCCCCGACCCGTACCGTCACCTGGGCGCCGCGCCCCAGGCCGTAGGTGCGCAGGGTGACCCCGTCGGCGTGCGGGTAGTCCGGCCGGTCGGCGTGGGCGCCCACCGGGAGCACCGCGCCGGGCCGCACCAGCAGCGGCAGACCGAGGAAGCCGTGCCGCTCCCTGACCCAGCGCGGGCCGGTCACCGTACGGCCGGTGAGGTAGTGCGTCCACGTGCCCTCGGGGACGTAGTACGCCACCTCCCCCTCGTCGCTGAACACCGGCGCGACCAGCAGGTCGGGGCCGAGCATGTACTGCCGTTCCAGGTGCGCGCACCCGGGGTCGTCGGGGAACTCCAGGACCATCGCCCGCATCACCGGCACGCCCTCCTCGTGAGCGACGCGCGCGGCCTCGTACAGGTATGGCATGAGGCGCAGCTTCAGGCGGGTGAAGCGGCGCAGGACGTCCACCGACTCCTCGTCGAACAGCCAGGGCACCCGGTAGGAGGAGCTGCCGTGCAGTCTGCTGTGGGAGGACAGCAGGCCGAAGGCCAGCCAGCGCTTGAAGAGGGACGGGGTGGGCGTGCCCTCGAAGCCGCCGATGTCATGGCTCCAGAAGCCGAAGCCCGACAGCCCCAGGGACAGTCCGCCGCGCAGCGACTCCGCCATCGACTCGTAGGTCGCCTCGCAGTCGCCGCCCCAGTGGACGGGGAACTGCTGGCTGCCGGTGGTCGCCGAGCGGGCGAAGACGACCGCTTCCCCCTCGCCGCGGTGTTTGCGCAGGACGTCGAACACGGTGCGGTTGTAGAGGTAGGTGTAGTAGTTGTGCATCCGCTCCGGGTCGGAGCCGTCCGCCCACGCCACGTCGACGGGGACGCGTTCGCCGAAGTCCGTCTTGAAGCAGTCGACGCCCTGCGCGAGCAGCGCCTCCAGTTTGGCCGCGTACCAGTCGCGGGCGGCGGGGCTGGTGAAGTCGACGAGGGCCATGCCGGGCTGCCACAGGTCCCACTGCCAGACGCTCCCGTCGGGCCTGCGCAGCAGATGCCCCAGTTCCCGGCCCTCCGCGAACAGCGGGGAGCGCTGCGCGATGTACGGGTTGATCCACACGCTGACGTGCAGGCCCTTCGCCTTCAGCCGGGCCAGCATGCCCTCCGGGTCGGGGAAGACGCGGGGGTCCCAGCGGAAGTCGCACCAGTTGAACTCCCGCATCCAGAAGCAGTCGAAGTGGAAGACGGAGAGGGGGAGTTGCCGGTCCCGCATGCCCTCGATGAACGACGTCACGGTCTCCTCGTCGTAGGAGGTGGTGAACGACGTGGACAGCCACAGGCCGAAGGACCAGGTGGGCGGGAGGGCCGGGCGGCCGGTGAGGGCGGTGTACCTGCGCAGGATCTCCTTCGGGGTGGGGCCGTGGATGACGTAGTACGTCAACTCCTGCGTCTCGGCGCTGAACTGGACCTTCGACACCGTCTCCGAGCCGACCTCGAAGGAGACCTTGCCCGGGTGGTCGACGAAGACGCCGTAGCCCGCGTCCGTGAGGTAGAACGGCACGTTCTTGTAGGCCTGTTCGGTGGCGGTGCCGCCGTCGGCGTTCCAGATGTCGACGGCCTGGCCGTTCCTCACCAGCGGGCCGAAGCGTTCGCCGAGGCCGTAGACGGCGGTCCCCACGCCCAGGTTGAGCTGTTCGCGCAGGTAGTGGCCGCCGGTGCCGGCGTCCCGCATGATGCCCATGCCCTTGGGGCCGCTGGAGGTGAGCGTGCGGCCGTGGGCGAGGAACTCCACGTGCCAGGGCCCGGAGCGGGCGACCTTCACGGACAGCGCGCCGGAGGTCAGCGTCGCGTGGTCGTCGTCGTAGGCGAGCTGGGGGGTGGGGTCGGTGCCGGTGAGGTCGAAGGCGGGCTCGCGGGGGCGCTCGCCGGTGAAGTGGGTGAGGGTGAGGCCGATGACGTCGGGCATCGGGGTGTGGGCTCTGATCGTCATGACCGGTCCCGTCATCAGGTCGCCGCGGCTGCGGATGGGCCGGGTCGGCGCATGGATCTCCAGGGCGCCGTCCGAGGCGGTGACGTCGAGGACCTCGGCGGGGTGGGCGGCGGTGACGCCCTCGCGCAGCAGCCAGTATCCGTCGGAGAACTTCATGGGCGGGGGTCCTTACTGCTCGGTCCTCACTACTTCACGGCGCCCACGGCGATGCCGCGGGTGAGCGTCCGCTGGAAGACGAGGAAGAAGACGAGGGCCGGGAGCACGCCGAGGAGGGCGGCCGCGTTGGTCATCGTGGCGTCCATCAGCCGCTGGCCCTGGAGGACGCCGAGGGCCACCGACACGGTCTGGTTGTCGTTGGAGACCAGCATGACCAGCGGCAGCAGGAACTCGTTCCAGGTCCAGATGAAGAAGAAGACGAGGAGCACGCCGAGGGTGGGGCGGCTGACCGGGACGACGATCCGCCACAGCACCTGCCACTTGGTCGCGCCGTCGATGCGGGCGGCCTCGATGATCTCGCGCGGGAACCGGCCGAGGACGGAGGAGAGGAGATACGTGCCGAAGGCCGACTGGATCACCGTGAAGACGATGATCACGCTGAGCCTGGTGTCGTACAGGCCGGCCTGCTTGCTCAGGTAGTAGAGCGGGTAGACCAGCGCCTCCTGCGGGAGCATGTTCGCCAGGACGAAGAAGGCCAGGACCCAGGTGCGGCCCTTGATCCGGCCGATGCCGATGGCGTACGCGGTCAGGACGGACAGGGCGACCGCGAGCACCGCCACCGAGCCGCTGATGACGACCGAGTTGATCAGCTTCTGGGTGTAGTCCACCCGCTCCCAGAAGTCCTTCAGACCGTCCAGATACAGGCCCTCGGGCAGGCTCAGCGGGCCGTTTCGGGAGTACTCCGCCGGGGACTTGACCGCGTTCACCGCCACGATCAGAAACGGGACGATCATGAAGAGCGCGGCCAGGCAGAGGGCGATCAGGACGGGGTAGCGGCGCAGGGACCTCGTCATGTGCGCGCCCCTTCCTCGGCGTCCTCCGCGCGGGTCTGCAGTCTCAGGCCGATCAGGGACAGGGCCAGGATGATCACGGTCAGCACCGTGGAGATCGCGGCGCCGTACCCGACCTGGGTCTTCTCGAAGAACGTGGTGAAGGAGAAGTACGACGGGACGTCGGTCGCGCCGCCGGGGCCGCCCTTCGTCAGGACGTACACCGCGCCGAACACCTTCAGCGCGGCGACCGTGCACCAGGTCAGCACGACGTACAGCTCGGGGCGGATCTGCGGCAGCGTGATGTGCCGGAAGCGGCGCCACCAGCCGGCGCCGTCCAGCTCGGCGGCCTCGTGCAGCTGGGGGTCGACGCGTTGCAGGCCCGCCATGAAGACGACCAGCGGGAAGCCGAGCTGCACCCACACCATCACGCCCATGACGCTGTACAGCGCGACGTCGGGGTCGCCGAGCCAGTCCTGCCGCCATCCGCCGAGGCCGACCGCTTCGAGAAGCTCGTTGAGGGAGCCGTCGTCGGGAGCCAGGATCCAGCTCCACACGATGCCCGCGACCGCGATCGGCAGCACCTGGGGCAGGTAGAAGCAGGCCCGCAGGACGGCGGCGATCCGGGAGCCGAAGTGCTTGCCGACGTAGTCGAACAGGGCGGCGGCCAGGACCAGTCCGACCGCCGTGGGGATCGCCGCCATCGCGACGACCATGAAGAGGCTGTGCCGGAACGACTCCCAGAACTCCGTGTCGTCGACCAGCTCCCGGTAGTTGGCGAGCCCGGACCACGACGGGCTGCCCACGCCCTGCCAGTCGGTGAAGCTCACGCCCGTGTTCATCAGGAACGGGACGACGATCACGGCGAGGAAGGCCAGGGCGCCGGGGAGGAGGAAGAGGGCGTAGGAGTCGCGGGGGGCTCTGGGGGCGCGTGCCCTCATCGCTTCGGTGCGCCCTTGTCGTAGGCCTTCTGGAGACTGCTCAGGTAGTCGTCGGGTTTCTCGCTGCCGGTGATCAGCTTCTGGGTCTCGGAGACCAGGACGTCGTAGAAGCCGGGGACCGGCCAGTCCGGGTAGAAGGCCAGGCCGTCGCGGCTGCTGACCGTGTTGAAGTTGGTGATCAGCTCCTTGGCCTTCGGGTCGGTGACGGCGGCCGGGTCCGCCGCGACCGGGACGCCGCCCTTGTTGCCCAGCAGGTTCTGGATCTTCTTCGACAGGGTGATGTCGATGAAGTCGTAGGCGAGCTCCTTGTTCTTCGCGCTCTTGGGGACGACCCAGAGGTTGCCGCCGGAGCCCGGGGTGAGGGTCGAGCCGGGCCACAGGGTGGTGCCCCAGTCGAAGGTCGCCTCGTCCTGGAAACGGCCGTACCACCAGCTGCCGGAGAACAGGATCGGCGCCTTGCCCTGGAGGAAGGAGACGCCGGCGTCCTCGGCCTTGGCGCTCGTGGAGCTCTTGCCGACGTAGCCCTTCTTCACCCAGTCGGCGAAGGTGTCGGCGGCGTAGGTCCAGGCCGCGTCGTGGAAGTCGGCCTTCTCGCCCTTGTACAGCTCGTAGGAGTCGACCCAGGAGCGGTCCGCCTTGGAGAGGGCCAGCTGGTAGACGTACTGCTGGGCGAGGTACTCGGCGCCGGAGTTGGCGAGCGGGGTGATGTCGTTCTCGGTGAACTTCTTCATCGCGGCGACCAGGTCGTCGAACGTCTTCGGCTCGGCGATCTTGTACTTCGCGAACAGGTCCTTGTTGAAGTAGACCATCGTGTACTCGGCGTAGTCGGTCACGCCGTACCACTTGCCGGAGCCCATCACGCCGTCGCCGTCGTACTGGCTGGTGGTGCGCACGCCCGGGCTGAGCAGCTTGTCCCAGCCGCGTTTCGTCGCCTCGGCGGACAGGTCGGTGAGGAGCCCCTGCTTGGAGAGCAGGCCCGCCGTCGCGTTGCCCTTGTTGTACTCCATGAGGTCGGGCGCGTCGGAGGAGTTGAGGACCATCGGGGCGGTCTTCTGGATCTGCTCGAAGCTCTTCTCCTCGAACTTCACCTTCACACCGGGGTGCGTGGCCTCGAACTCCTTGATCGCCTCCGTCCAGGCCACGCCCATCGCGCTGTTCGGGGCCTCGTAGTGCCACAGCCGCAGGGTCTTCGCGTCGGAGGAGCCGCCGCCGTCCGAGCCGCCGCAGGAGGCCAGGAGCAGGGATCCGGTGAGGACCGCCGCCGCACTCGCCGCCACACGCCTTCGTGCCGTCAACATCCTGTGCCTCCGGGGGAGTCGGATGGTGCTGGGGGCAGAACAGCCGTCACGCGGCGTTCGTCGACTCGTTTCGTCGACATTCGTTCGTCGACTTCGTTCGTCGAATCGATTCGATGCGTGACGTCGAAGCGCTTCGACGGGGGAAGGTATGTGGCTGGTGTGATCGCGTCAATGGGGCGTGGGGGAAGGGGTGCGGGAACCGGCCGCCATGAGCAGGGCGGCGGCCGCGGCCGCGACGGGCACGGCGTAGCCGGTCGCGGGGGAGAGGTGCTCCACCGTCCAGCCGCCGGTCGCGCTGCCGAGGGCGATACCGCCGAGCAGTCCGGTCACCGCCAGGGCCATGCCCTCGTTGAGACGGCCTTCGGGGGTGCGTTCCTGGACGAGGCCCATGGTGGTGACCATGGTCGGCGCGGTCGCCATCCCGGCGACGAGGAGGGCTCCGGCCAGCAGCGGGAGCGAGCCCACGAGGGCCGCCGCGAGCAGCGGGAGCGTGAGGAGAGCGGCCATCGCGGCCACGCACCGGGGGTGGCGACGGGAGGCCGGGCCGGAGAGCCGTATCGCCCCGTACGCGAGTCCGGCCGCGCACGATCCGGCGGCCTGGAGGGCGAGGACGACCCCGGCCGCGGTGCGGTGCCCCTGCTCGTCCGCGAAGGCGATCGTGACGACCTCCGTCGCGCCGAACACCGCGCCCAGGGCGAGGCAGACGGCGAGGAGGGGCGGGATGCCGGGGGCGCGGAGCGGCGAGGCGCCTCTGGGGCGGGGCTGCGGGGGCGGTTCGGTCGCGCGTTGGGCGGCGAACGTGAGCATGCCGGTGACCAGCAGGAGCGCGCCGAGGAGCGTGCCGGCCTCCGGAAAGTACGTGCCGCAGAGGAAGGCCGCGAGTACCGGGCCCAGCATGAAGCAGAGTTCGTCGGCGGCCTGTTCGAAGGAGTTCGCGGTGTGCAGGGCGGTGGGGTCGCCGTCGAGGAGGTGGCTCCAGCGGGCGCGGGACATGCCGCCGATGTTGGGCGTGGTCGCGGTGGCGGTGTACGCGGCGAACAGGGTCCAGTTCGGGGCGCCGTACCGGACGCAGAGGAGCAGCGCGAGGCTGCCGAGGGCGGCGAAGAGGGTGGCCGGGACGGCGATCCGGGCCTGGCCGTGCCGGTCGACGAGCCGTGCGATCCAGGGCGCGACCAGGGCGGTCGCGGCGAGGCCGGTCGCGGTGACGGCGCCGGCGAGGGCGTATGAGCCCCGCGAGCCGGCGATCATCACGACCGCGCTCACGCTGAACATGCCCATGGGGAGGCGGGCGAGGAGGTTGCCGACGGTGAAGGCGAGGGCGCCGGGGTGAGCGAGGAGACGGCGGTAGGGGTTGAGGGAGCGAGGGTCGGAGGCAGTTTCGGGGGTGGGGCTGGGGGTGGGGCTGGGGCTGGGGGTGAAAGAGCGGGGCTCGGGGGCGGGTTCGTGGCTGGGGCTGCGGGTGTGTGAGCGGGGGGCGGGGGCCGGTTCGGGGCTGGGGGAGTTGGGGTGGGGGTCTTGGGAGGTCGGGTGCGGCATGGGGCAACCGTCGCTCGGTGGTGATCAAGGGGTCCAACACTTTCCGGTCGTCGGCTGGGGGACTGGCTCGGCGCATCGCGGATAAAGCGGGCAATCCAGCGTCCGTTGGAGTGAATTTTCCGGCCATGCCTGGAAGCTCCTTTGACCCCCCTGTCGACCGGGTCCCTTTGTCCGTCTGTGTCGTTGGTGTGACGAAAGGGGCTGGTCCCTTCGGCCCTCGATGCGCTTCGACGGGCCGGGATCCGGGGCGGGGCTGCGAGAACGTGACTCCGGGGAGCCGTCAAGGGCCTAAATCCGGCCATAGGCATGAACATGACTTCTGACCATAAATGACACATCGCGAACACAGGGCCCAAGCCTGCGCTAGATTCGTCGACCTGAGCGCAATGGGGTAAAAGGGGCGCAGGAGCCAGGTGGGGGCCTGGTTCCGCCGACGTGCGCTCGGGGTCGTAAGCGCACCCAGAACAGTTCCTTGGGGGGAAGTGCGCACGTGAAGAATTGGCGAGAAGACGCCCAACCGGAGTGGCCGGAAGCGGCGAGGCCGACCCGGGATGTACCGCTCCTGGGGGCAGGATCCCAGAGCCTTGCCGGGGCAGGGGGGCATTCCCTGACGTCCATGGCGGGAGAGAGCGGCAGATACCGGTCGTTGATGGATGTACCGCGTGAAAACGGTCTGCTGTCGGGCCCGGAGGCCTCGAACAGCCTTTCCGAAAACGAACGGTCGAGCGATCTCCGGGATCCCTGGGGAGAGGAGCCCGGCGCGGCGGACGGCAACGGGAACGATCCCGCCGAGGTGACGGTGCAGCTCGACCCCCTCAAGAAGGGGCGGGCCGACGGTCCCGAGGCCGGCGCCTCCGACGTCCCGGTGTTCGTCGACGAGTCGGGCCGACGCAGCCGGACGTTCCGCCGCATCGGCATCCTCGTGGGGACCGCGTGCGGGGCGTACGCCGTCGTCATCGTGGCCGCGCTGCTGTCGGGCAACGCCGGCGCACCCTGGCTGCCGGTACCGGTGCCGGGCGTGGCCGACGACGACAAGCCGGCGGCCGGCAAGGTCGACGACCCGTCGGCGCCGGACGGTTCCGTGACCGAGCGACCCGGGATGCCGGGCGCGGTGCTGCCGGGCGGCGCGGGCAACACCGCCTCCCTGCCCGGTGCCGTGCCGGGCAAGCCGGGGGCGAGTGCGGTGCCGGGCGCGTCGGGGAGCCCCGCGGCTTCGCCGGGCGGGGCGTCACCGGCGGCCCGGCCCTCAGCGAGCGGGACGGCCCGGCCCAGCGCGGGGCCCACACCCACGGCGTCCTCGTCCCCCGGCCCGAGCAGCCCGGTGGTCGCGCCGCCCCCGTCCTCCCCGCCACCGCCGCCGGCATCCTCACCCGCCGCGCCCCCCTCGCCCGCCGCCTCCCCGTCCCCGGCCGGAGGAACCACCACCACAGTCGCCAACGGGCCCCCGGACCCGACCCCGGCCCCCACGACATCGGCATCGACCTCAGCAGTCTGAGGGACGAGGGATGCGCCGGGAAGCGGCCAGCGGGGGCGCGGGCCGGGGGTCTGCACGGGTGCCCGCCGGGGGTCTGTGCGGGTGCCGGGCGGGGGTCTGCGCGGGCGCTGGCCAGGGGGCTGCGAGGACTCCGGTCAGGAGGTTCGAGTGGGCGCTGGCCAGGGGTCTGCAGGGGCGCCGGCCGGGAGTCTGCGAGGACGTCGGCCAGGAGGTCCGAGTGGGCGCTGGCCGAAGGGGCCGTGGGGACGTCGGCCAGGGGCCCCGCGAGCGCGTCGGCCAAAGGAACTGCGGGGCGTTGGCCACGGCCTCGGGGTCCGCGAAGGCGGCGACCAAGGAGACCGTGGGGTGTCGGCCAGGGGCCCTGCGAACGCGTCGGCCAAAGGAACTGCGGGGCGTTGGCCACGGCCTCGGGGTCCGCGAAGGCGGCGACCAAGGAGACCGTGGGGCGTCGACCACAAGGGCCGTGGAGCGTCGTTCGGCGGAGTTCGTGGCGCCGGTCGAATGGGCCCGTGGGGGGCGTCGGCCAAAGGGTCCGGGTGTGGGCCTTTGGACGCTGGCACCGGACCTGGGTTGCCCGGGGCCGGGGGCAGCAACCGGGGGCCGGCGCATGCAACCGGGGCTGGGGGCACGCGACCGGGGTCGGGGTTCAGGGCGCTGGATGGGGCCTCGGTCACCGGCGTGACGGGGCTCTTCGACCGCCGTGGCCGGCAGGACCCGTAACCGGTGCCCCCTCGCATCGCCCCCGTCGCCTGACCCCGGCGGGGTGATCCCGCCTCCGCCGCTCGGCCCTTGCTGGTCGGTCTCTCCACCTGGCCCTCGCGATCGGAAGTCCTCCGCCTGACCTGGTGGGTTGATCTACAGCCTGTTCCTTCGCGGCCGGATTCCCGTCGCCTGACCCGTAGGGGTCACCCCTCTCCAGCCAACTCCCCGCCCGCACCAGCCAACTCCTCGCCCGCACCAGCCAACTCCCCGCACGAAGAACTCCTTACCGCCCACCCTCGTCGCGCACGGCGCGTGGCGAGCCGTTTTCGGAGATGTAGCTTCATGGCACCACGTACCAGCCGGCGCTCGACTCGACGGTCCGTCGTCGGGCAGTCCGCGCATTCGTCGGGCGGTCAGGCCGTCCCCGCCGCCCCCGGGTCCGCGTCCGATTCGTCTTCGGCGGGTGGTGGGCGGCGGGCCGGTCGGCGGTCGGGGGCGCGGCGCGGGCGGGCCGTGGGACACGGCGGCGGCGGGGCCGCGCACGGGGCGGCGCCGCCGCCTGAACGCAAGCGACTGGTGCCGCTGCGCCTGCGCCACCTGCTGCCCCTGCTCGTGCTGTTCGCGATGATGGCGATGCTGATGCTGCGCGGCTACGTGCACAGCGAGATCCTCGCCGACTACCGCATCCACCCCGAGGCCGCCGCCGACAAGGTGCCGGAGAAGATCCTCGACGGCGGTCCGGTCGTCGACACCCGCAGCGGCCACCAGAGCAGCCTGGACGTGCCGGACCACAAGATCGTGCTCACCTTCGACGACGGCCCCGACCCGAAGTGGACACCCGAGGTCCTCGACGTCCTGAAGAAGCACCACGCGCACGCCGTCTTCTTCATCACCGGCACCATGGCCTCCCGCTATCCGGACCTGGTCCGGCGGATGGTGGACGAGGGGCACGAGATCGGGCTGCACACCTTCAACCACCCCGACCTCTCCTACCAGTCGAAGAAGCGCATCGACTGGGAGCTCACCCAGAACCAGCTGGCCCTGGCGGGCGCGGCCGGCATCCGGACCTCCCTCTTCCGGCCGCCGTACTCCTCCTCCGCCGACGCCCTCGACGACGTCTCCTGGCCGGTCACCGAGTACGTCGGCTCCCGCGGCTACCTCACCGTCTTCACCACCGCCGACAGCGAGGACTGGCGCAGGCCGGGCGTCCGGCAGATCATCCGCAACGCCACACCGCAGCACGGCAGGGGCGCGATCGTCCTCATGCACGACTCCGGCGGCGACCGCCACCAGACGGTCCAGGCCCTCGACGCCTACCTCCCCGAACTCCAGGCGAAGCGCTACACGTTCGAGAACCTCACCGAGGCCCTGCGCGCCCCCAGCGCGCACACCCCGGTCACCGGGCTCGACCTGTGGAAGGGCAAGGCCTGGGTCTTCCTGGTCGAGGCCTCCGACGACATCACCGGCGTCCTCGTCGTCGGCCTCGCCGTCATCGGCGTCCTCGTCTTCGCCCGCTTCGGCCTGATGCTGCTGCTGTCCGCGATCCACACCCGCCGCACCCGCCGCAAGGGCTTCGTCTGGGGCCCCGACGCGCCCGTCACCGAACCCGCGTCCGTGCTCGTCCCGGCCTACAACGAGGCCAAGTGCATCGAGAACACCGTGCGTTCGCTGATGAAGAGCGAGCACCCGATCGAGATCCTCGTCATCGACGACGGCTCCAGCGACGGCACCGCCCGCATCGTCGAGGACCTGAACCTGCCCGGCGTCCGCGTCGTCCGCCAGCTCAACGCGGGCAAGCCGGCCGCGCTCAACCGGGGCATCGCCAACGCCCGGCACGACCTGATCGTGATGATGGACGGCGACACCGTCTTCGAGCCCTCCACGGTCCGCGAACTCGTCCAGCCCTTCGCGGACCCGAAGGTCGGCGCCGTCGCCGGCAACGCCAAGGTCGGCAACAAGGACACCCTCATCGGCGCCTGGCAGCACATCGAGTACGTGATGGGCTTCAACCTCGACCGCCGTATGTACGACGTCCTGCGCTGCATGCCCACCATCCCGGGGGCCGTCGGCGCGTTCCGCCGCACCGCCCTCGACCGGGTCGGCGGCATGAGCGACGACACCCTCGCCGAGGACACCGACATCACCATGGCCATCCACCGGGACGGCTGGCACGTCGTGTACGCGGAGAAGGCGCGCGCCTGGACCGAGGCGCCCGAGTCCGTCCAGCAACTGTGGTCCCAGCGCTACCGCTGGTGCTACGGCACCATGCAGGCGATCTGGAAGCACCGCCGTGCGCTGGTCGAGCGGGGCCCCTCCGGGCGCTTCGGCCGGGTCGGCCTCCCTCTCGTCTCGCTCTTCATGGTCGTCGCCCCGCTCCTCGCGCCGCTCATCGACCTCTTCCTCGTCTACGGCCTGCTCTTCGGCCCGACCGGCAAGACCATCGCGGCCTGGTTCGGCGTCCTCGCCGTCCAGGCGGGCTGCGCGGCCTACGCCTTCGTCCTGGACCGCGAACGCCTCACCCCCCTCATCTCCCTGCCGCTCCAGCAACTCCTCTACCGCCAGCTGATGTACATCGTCCTGCTGCAGTCCTGGATCACCGCCCTCACCGGCGGCCGGCTGCGCTGGCAGAAACTGCGGCGCAAGGGCCAGGTGGCCGCACCCCCGGGCGCCCCGACGCCGGCCATGGACGGAGGAACGGCCCGATGAACACCCAACCCACGGACACCCAGCCCACGGACACCCAGCCCACGGACACCCAACCCATGCCCGAAGCCGCGACAACGGCCGGCACGGCAGCTGAGTACGAGACGAAGAGCGAGACGAAGAGCGAGACACAGAACGAGTCGAGGAGCGGGAAGAAGCCGGGCGGCGGTCGTGACCGCTACTTCGATCTTCTCCGCGGCATCGCCCTCTTCCGTGTCGTCTTCTACCACCTGATGGGCTGGGCCTGGCTGCCCATCGTCTTCCCCTCCATGGGCGTGATGTTCGCCCTCGCCGGCAACCTCATGGCCCGCTCGCTGGCCAGACGTCCCGCGCTGGAGGTCGTACGGGGCCGGCTGCGCCGGCTGCTGCCCCCGTTGTGGCTGCTGGGCGCGGTCGGTGTGACGGGCATGGCGGTGGCGGGCTGGAGTCCGGACGACGACGGGCACCCCGGCTGGTGGTGGCTCCACCTCGGCTACTGGATCCTGCCGCTGAGCGACCCGCCGTACGGCGACGGTCTGCCCGGTGTGCAGGGGCTGATCGGCGACGACTGGGCCGTCGACATGGCCGTACCCCTCTGGTACATCCGCGCCTACCTCTGGTTCGTGCTGCTCTCCCCGCTTCTTCTGCGCGCCCTGCGCCGACTGCCCTGGCCGACGATCCTCGCGCCGGTCGTGCTGTCCGCCGCGCTGGAGTTCGGCGCGCTGTCGGCGCCCAGCTGGCGGCTGGAGGCCAACCTCAGCGACTTCGGCGCGTTCGGCGCGTGCTGGCTGCTGGGCATGGCGCACCAGGAGGGCATCCTGCGCCGGCTGCCCCGCTACGTCGTCCCGTCGCTGGCCCCGGCAGTCGCCGGGGTCGGCCTCTGGTACGCCCTGAGCCACCACCTGCGGGAGGGCCACGACCTCGACGACATGCCGTTCGCGCAGTCCCTGTGGTCGTTCGCGGCGGTCCTGCTGCTTCTGCACATCAGTCCGTCCTGGACCGAGTGGCCGGCCCGGCTGCGCCGCTGGGACCGGATGATCACCCTGCTCAACTCCCGTGCCGTGACGATCTACCTGTGGCACAACCTGTGCATCGGCATCGTGGAGGCCGTGTGGGACCGCCTGTGGGGCGTCCCGTGGCTGGAGGCCAACACTCCCTGGGTCCTGGAGAGCCCGTGGCCGCAGCTGCCGTTCATCTGGCTGCTCACCGCGGCCTGTGTCGTCTGCTTTGGCTGGGTGGAGGACCTGGCGGCCCGCCGCAGGCCCCGGCTGTGGCCGGACGGCCGAGGGGGAGCGCGCCGCGCCTGAGGCGCGCCTTCCCCGCCGGGGGTGTTCGCCGGCGTGCATGGGGTCGTAAAGGGCAGGTCAAAGCGTGTCGGCCGCCGATTCCCGGGGGTGAGGGGGTGTGGAAGACTGCCCGGGCGTTGCGCAAGTGAACAGTGGTCCGGCTGATGGGGGAGATGAGCGCCGGTGAGCAAGCGGCAGGTGCAGAACATGCTGCGGTTGATGGCGGGAGGCGAGCCCGTCGAGCTCACCAGCCCCATGGCCTCCGTGAAGAAACTGGCCCGGCTCGCCTTCGTGGCCCAGCAGTTCGGCTACGAGTACGCGGACGTCCGGCAGGGCGGCTCGCGGGGCAGTGCGCTGAAGATGCTGATCGTCCCCGACCCCGCCCCGCAGGCACGCGCGCGTGCCGCACAGAACTGGGCGCAGTACCCGAACGCCTCCGACGGCGTCTCCCTGCCGCCCGTCGTGCCGGACGCCTTCGAGCTGCTGAAGGCGCGCATCAACTTCGACCTCACCGGCAAGAGCGCCGAGAAGCGCATGGGGTACGGCGCGCTGGGCGTCACCGCCGGCTGCGCGATCCTCGGCGTACGGCTCGGCGGCACGAGCACCGACTTCATCGCGGCCGCCGTCGCCTGGGTCGTCCTCATGGGCGTCTTCGGCATCGGCTTCGTCGTCACCCGGCACCGCAACGCCAAGTTCGCCGCCCGGCTGCAGGCCGCCGGCTTCGCGCCGATGACCGACGGGACCGGACGGGTGCGCTACCTCCCGCCGGGCGCGACGGCCGGATACGGCCAAAATCCGTACGGCGCCGTCCCGACGGGCGGCGGTGGCTACGGACACCCGCAGCCCCAGCCCCATCAGCCCCAGGCCCATCAGCCGCAGCCCCACCAGCAGCCGGGACCGTACGGTCAGCAGCAGCCGTATCCCCAGCCGGGGCCCTACGGTCAGCAGCAGCCGTATCCCCAGCCCGGCCCCTACGGCCAGCAGCAGCCGTACCCTCAGCCTCAGGCCCAGCCCTATCCCCAGCCGTATCCCCAGCAGCCCCACCCCCAGCAGCCCCCGGCGCAGTACCCGCCTCCGGCCCCCGGCCCCTACGGGCAGCAGCCGCCGCGCTGAGCCCTCCCCAAAACCTCTCACCGGGCCGCCGCGCAAGGTGAGAGCAACGTTCCTTTCCGGTCACCCACAGGCACAGCCCGGAAACGCGCCCTCCCTACCTTCGGGACTCATCACCGCTCATCCCCCCGAATCACCCGAGTCCCGGAGCACCGTGGAGGCGTCATGACAGCCCCGAGTACAGCCCCCGCACCCCCTTCCCCCGCGAAGAAGGGGAGCCGCTGGATCGAGGAGTGGGACCCGGAGAACGAGACCTTCTGGAACGAGAAGGGCGAGAAGATCGCCCGCCGTAACCTGCTCTTCTCCGTCCTCTCCGAGCACATCGGCTTCTCGATCTGGACGATGTGGTCCGTGCTGGTGCTCTTCATGGGCCCGGAGTACGGCCTCACCCCGGCCGACAAGTTCCTGCTGACGTCGATGGTGACGCTGGTCGGGGCGGTCGTGCGGGTGCCGTACACCTTCGCCGTCGCGATCTTCGGCGGCCGGAACTGGACGATCATCTCCGCCGGTCTGCTCCTGATCCCCACGATCGCCGCGTTCACGGTGATGAAGCCCGGGACCTCCTTCGACACGTTTCTGCTGGTCGGCCTGCTGGCGGGCATCGGCGGCGGCAACTTCGCCTCCTCGATGACCAACATCAACGCCTTCTTCCCGCTCCGTAAGAAGGGGTGGGCGCTCGGGCTCAACGCGGGCGGCGGCAACATCGGCGTGCCCGTCATCCAGCTGATCGCCCTCGCCGTCATCGGCGCGAGCGGCGGCCCGCGCGTGCTGCTCGGGATCTACATCCCGCTGATCCTGATCGCCGCGACCCTCGCCGCGCTGTACATGGACAACCTCGCGTCCGTGAAGAACGACACCGGCGCGGCGATCGACTCCGCGAAGGACGCCCACACCTGGATCATGTCGTTCCTCTACGTCGGGACGTTCGGGTCGTTCATCGGTTACTCCTTCGCCTTCGGTCAGGTGCTGACCAACCAGTTCGGCCGGACGCCCCTCCAGGCGGCCTACCTCACCTTCATCGGCCCGCTGCTCGGCTCCCTGATCCGCCCCGTCGGCGGCTGGCTCGCCGACCGCTACGGCGGCGCCCGCATCACCCTGTACAACTACGTCGGCATGGCCGCCGCCACCGCCGTCCTGGTCTTCGCCAGCATGCAGAAGTCGCTGCCGCTCTTCGTCTCCGTCTTCGTGGTGCTGTTCGTGCTCAGCGGCCTCGGCAACGGGTCGACGTACAAGATGATCCCGGGCATCTTCCAGGCGAAGGCCCTCGCCAAGGGGCTCGAAGGGGAAGAGGCGGCTGCCTACGGGCGGCGGCTGTCCGGCGCCTCCATGGGGCTCATCGGCGCGGTCGGCGCGCTCGGCGGCGTCGGCATCAACATGGCCTTCCGGCAGTCCTTCCTCTCCTACGGCTCCGGAACCGGCGCGTTCGTCGCCTTCCTCGCCTTCTACGCGGCGTGCTTCGTGGTCACCTGGGCCGTATACCTTCGTCGTCCGGCGGGCCGGGTGACGGCATCCAGCTCGGCATCCGAGGCGAAGCCGCAGCTCAGCTACGCCGAGGTGTGACGTAACACTGGCGACATGTAGCCGAACCGAGCCTGTCACGCACCGTTGACAGGCTCGTCGGCATGTAGGTGTACACGCGACTTGAGTGCGGGACGAGGGCTATGTACGAGGAACAGCAACAACCGGCCTCCGGCCCCCAGGGCGCCGTCGAACACGGGCCCCTCGTGGGCTTCACCGTGGGCGTGACGGCAGCGCGCCGGGCCGAGGAGCTCGGCGCGCTGCTCCAGCGGCGCGGGGCGGCGGTGCTGCACGCGCCCGCGCTGCGGATCGTGCCGCTCGCCGACGACGGCGAGCTGCTCGCCGCCACCAAGGACCTCATCGACCAGGCGCCGGACGTCGTGGTGGCCACCACCGCCATCGGCTTCCGCGGCTGGGTCGAGGCCGCCGACGGCTGGGGGCTCGGCGAGCAGCTGCTCGCCCGGCTCGGCGGTGTCGAGCTGCTGGCCCGCGGGCCCAAGGTCAAGGGCGCCATCCGGGCCGCGGGGCTGACGGAGGACTGGTCGCCGTCCAGCGAGTCCATGGCCGAGGTGCTCGACCGGCTGCTGGAGGAGGGCGTCGACGGGCGCCGGGTCGCCGTCCAGCTGCACGGCGAGCCGCTGCCGGGGTTCGTGGAGTCGCTGCGGGCCGCGGGCGCGGAGGTGGTCGGGGTGCCCGTCTACCGGTGGATGCCGCCGGAGGACATCTCGCCGCTCGACCGGCTCCTCGACGCAGCTGTCTCGCGCGGACTGGACGCCATCACCTTCACCAGCGCGCCGGCGGCCGCGTCCCTGCTGTCGCGGGCTGAGGAGCGCGGGATGCTGGCCGAGCTGCTCGCCGCCCTCAACCACGACGTGCTGCCGGCCTGCGTCGGCCCGGTCACCGCGCTGCCGTTGCAGGCGCTGGGCGTGGACACCGTCTCCCCGGAGCGGTTCCGGCTCGGGCCGCTCGTGCAGTTGCTGTGCCAGGAGCTGCCGGGGCGGGCCCGGGCGCTGCCGATCGCCGGGCACCGGGTGGAGATCCGGGGGCATGCGGTGCTGGTGGACGGGTCCCTGAGGCCGGTGCCTCCGGCGGGGATGTCGCTGCTGCGGGCGCTGTCGCGGCGGCCGGGGTGGGTCGTGCCGCGGTCGGACCTGCTGCGGGCGCTGCCGGGGGCGGGGCGGGACGAGCATGCCGTCGAGACGGCGATGGCTCGTCTGCGGACGGCCCTCGGGGCGCCGAAGCTGATCCAGACGGTGGTGAAGCGGGGGTATCGGCTGGCGCTGGACCCGGCGGCCGACGCGAAGTACGCGGACGCGTAGGTCTTTGGGCGGGTTGTCCCGCACCCGGGGTCGGGGTGGCCGTCCCGGGGGCAGCCGCCCCAGACCCCCGCTTCGGCCCCGAAAGGGCCTCGTCCTCAGACGCCGGACAGGCTGGGAAGCACTGACCTGCGTCGCGAGGCCCAGGGGGTTCCGGTTACCGCCCCGGCACTGGCACTGTGAAGAAGAACGGTTTCCTCATGAGTGCCTCTCGGCTGGCGGTGACACGCGCATGGACGAGCTGCGGTTCGATGCCGGACGGATCTGTCTCGACCTGCTCGCGACCGCGCACCCCCTCGAACGGCTGGACGCCGTGGCGCCGTTGGATGCGTGGATCCGCGGCTGCGGGCTCGTCCCGCCGGGCACCGCGCTCGGCCACGCGGACGCCTCCTGGCCGCCGGCCTTCCGGGAACTGCGTCGCACCGTCGGCCAGTTGGTGCACGGCTGGCTCGCCCGGGGCGACGCCGGGTCGTACGACCTCGCCCTCGCCCGTGTCAACGAGGTCGCCCGGGCCGCGCCCCCGACCCCCTGTGCCGTACGCGGCGAAGACGGTGCGCTCGTGCGGGCGTTGGACGGGCCGCCGGAGTGCGCCGCGCTGCTCGCCGCCGTGGCCCGGGACGCGGTGGAGCTGCTGACCGATCCCGTCGCCCGGGCGGCGCTGCGGCAGTGCGCGGGGGACAACTGCCCGATCGTGTACGTGGACACGTCCCGGGGGCGTCGGCGGCGCTGGTGTTCCAGTGAGGTCTGCGGGAACCGGGAGCGGGTCGCCCGGCATCGCCGGCGCGCGGCGGCGCTCGCGCGGACCTGACGAACCTTCGCCTCTCCAACTGCCCTGTCTGGTATGCGGCTTTCGTGGAGTCGGGTCGGTCCAACTGTCGAAGTGATTTCGATTACATGCCGTTTACTCGTGTCGCGCCCCGGGCAGTCGGCCCGATCTTGTCGCTGTGGCGAAAATGTAAAGAAAACGGGGTGGGAATGTGCCGCCATGTCCCCCTCGTCATGACACTCAGAAGAAAAGTGTCGCCGTGGTTTGAACGCTCAACACCCCGCTCCCGTACCCGTCGTCGAGCGACCGACTGGGGGAACCCCCGGACACCGGAGGTGGGCGTGCGCAAGGATGCGGCCGTGGCCAATGAACGTGGATCGAGGGCCCGACATCGCATGTCCCAGCCCTCGGAACCTGACGAGGAGCTGATGCGTGCTCTGTATCGGGAGCATGCCGGACCCCTGCTTGCGTATGTCCTGCGCCTGGTTGCCGGAGACCGGCAGCGTGCCGAGGACGTCGTACAAGAGACGCTCATCCGTGCCTGGAAGAACGCCGGTCAGCTCAATCGAGCGACCGGATCGGTACGCCCCTGGCTGGTGACGGTCGCACGCCGCATCGTCATCGACGGCCACCGCAGCCGGCAGGCCCGGCCGCAGGAGGTCGACCCGTCGCCGCTGGAGGTCATTCCTGCGGAGGACGAGATCGACAAGGCGCTGTGGCTGATGACGCTGTCCGATGCGCTCGACGACCTGACCCCGGCTCACCGGGAGGTGCTCGTCGAGACGTATTTCAAGGGGCGTACCGTCAACGAGGCGGCCGAGACGCTGGGCATACCCAGCGGCACCGTGCGCTCACGGGTCTTCTATGCCCTGCGGTCGATGAAGCTGGCTCTTGAGGAGCGGGGGGTGACGGCGTGATGAGCGGTTACGGGGGATTCGGAGCAGGTGGTTCGGGTATGTCTGGCCCCATGCAGGGATCAGTGGGATCTCCGAGCCCGAGCGAACACGAGACCGTCGGCGCCTACGCCCTCGGCATCCTCGACGACGCCGAGGCGACCGCCTTCGAGATGCACCTCGCGGGCTGCGAGTGGTGCGCTCAGCAACTGGACGAGCTAGCCGGCATGGAGCCCATGCTGGCCGCCCTGGCGGACCTGCCGGGCACCGGCACGCCCGCCATCGGAGACTCCCTGTCCGCCCGCCCCAGCCCGCGCCTCGCGGAACGGCTGGTCGACGAGGTGTCCGAGCGCCGGGCGCAGAAGCGCCGCCGCTCCTTCTTCCTCGTGGCGGCCGCGGCCGCGCTGATCATCGGCGGCCCGCTCACGGTGCTGGCGGCGACCGGCGGCGACAGCGGGACCAAGGGGACCGAGGCGAGCGCCACCAAGTCCGCCAACGCCGCCAAGTCGACCTTCGACACGCTCTCCGACCGGGTCTCGGCGACCGACTCCGCCTCCAAGGTCTCCGCGACCGTCGCCATGGGCGAGAAGGCGTGGGGCACGGAGATCGGCGTCGAGCTGAAGAACGTGACGGGCCCGGAGAAGTGCTCGCTCATCGCCGTCGGCAAGAACGGCGAGCGCGAGACGGTCTCCTCCTGGTCGGTCCCGGAGTGGGGTTACGGCCTGCCGAACGCCAAGACCGAACAGGCGAAGAACCCGCTCTACGTCGTCGGCGGCGCGGCCTTCGCTCCCAACGACATCGACCACTTCGAGGTCATGACCTTCGACGGCAAGAAGCTCGTCCAGGTCGACGCGTAGCCTCACCGGCCCCCTTCGCGTACGGTTGACGGCTGCCCAGCACGTCAGAAGGGGGCCCGGTGGCCGCTCAGGCACAGCAGGAAACCGCGGTCGTATCGGTCCAGGAAGCCGCACCGGATTCGGTGCGGGACCGAGAGATCAGCGTGGAACAGGAACACCTCGACCGGGTGTACCGCCGCCTCGAGGAGAAGATCGACGAGGCCGAGTTCCTCATGAACGACGCGGCCCAGCGCGGCCAGGTCGGCACGCCCGGCGCCCTCGCCGAGCGGGACGCCCAGGTGTTCCGCGCGGGCGTCCACCTCAACCGGCTCAACAACGAGTTCGAGGACTTCCTCTTCGGGCGGATCGACCTGCTCCTCGGCAAGGACGGCAAGAAGGGCCCCGACGGCGCCTACACCGCCGTGGAGCCCGCGGAGGGCGCCGTCAGGCCCGACAGCACCGCCGACATCGCCGAGACGCTCCACATCGGACGGATCGGCGTGCTCGACTCCGAGTACGCCCCGCTGGTCATCGACTGGCGGGCGCCGGCGGCAGCCCCCTTCTACCGGTCCACCCCGGTCGACCCGGGGCGCGTCGTCCGGCGTCGCGTGATCCGCTCCAAGGGGCGCCGGGTCCTCGGCGTCGAGGACGACCTGATGCGTCCCGAGCTGACGGCCTTCCTGGACGGCGACGAGCTCGCCGTCATCGGCGACGGCGCCCTCATGGCCGCCCTCGGGCAGGCCCGCAGCCACACCATGCGGGACATCGTCGCCTCCATCCAGGCCGAGCAGGACCTCGTCATCCGCGCCCCCGCCGCCTCCGTCACCTACGTCGAGGGCGGCCCGGGAACCGGGAAGACCGCGGTCGCCCTGCACCGGGCGGCCTACCTCCTCTACCAGGACCGGCGCCGGTACGCGGGCGGCATCCTCATCGTCTCGCCCACCCCGCTGCTGGTGGCGTACACCGAGGGCGTGCTGCCCTCCCTCGGCGAGGAGGGCCAGGTCGCCATCCGCGCCATCGGCTCCCTCGTCGACGGCGCCGAGGCCACCCTGTACGACTCCCCGGCGGTGGCCCGCGCCAAGGGCTCGTACCGGATGCTGAAGGTGCTGCGGAAGGCGGCCCGCGGCGCGCTGGAGAACGGCGGCAGCGGCAGCGGCGCCGGCAGCGGCGGCGGCCAGGGCGCGGGGCAGCTCAGCTTCGACGAGCCCCCGGCCCCCTCCGGCGCCGGCGCCACCCCCGCCCGTCTGCGCGTCGTCGCCTTCGGCCGCCGGCTGGAGCTGGAGGCCGCCGACCTGGACCGCGTCCGGCAGAGCGCCCTCAGCGGCACCGCCCCCGTGAACCTGCTGCGCCCCCGCGCCCGCAAGCTGCTCCTGGACGCCCTGTGGGAGCGCTCCGGCGCGGCCGGCCGGCACACCGACCCCGAGCTCGCCGCCGAGCTGCGCTCCTCCTTCGACGAGGACGTGACCACCGAGGACGCGTTCATCGCCTTCCTCGACGCCTGGTGGCCCGAGCTGACCCCGCAGGCCGTCCTGGCGGCCATGGCCGACGAACGACGGCTCGGCCGCTGGGCCCGCCGCATCCTCAACCCCGGCGAGGTCCGCAGGATCGCCCGCTCCCTCAAGCGGGACGGCCGCTCCGTGCACGACATCGCCATGCTCGACGAGCTCCAGTCGATCCTCGGCGCCCCGGTGCGTCCGAGGAAGCGCCGCGAACTCGACCCGCTGGACCAGCTCACCGGCCTGGAGGAGCTGATGCCGGTGCGTGAGGAATCGCAGCGCGAGCGCGCCGAGCGGCTCGCGCAGGAGCGCGTCGAGTACGCGCACGTCATCGTCGACGAGGCGCAGGACCTCACCCCGATGCAGTGGCGCATGGTGGGCCGCCGCGGCCGGCACGCCACCTGGACGGTCGTCGGCGACCCGGCCCAGTCCTCCTGGTCCGACCCCGACGAGGCCGCCGAGGCCCGCGACGAGGCCCTCGGCACCCGCCCCCGCCGCCGCTTCCAGCTCACCGTGAACTACCGCAACCCGGCCGAGATCGCCGAGCTGGCCGCGAAGGTGCTGGCGCTGGCCATGCCGGGCGCCGAGTCCCCGTCGGCGGTCAGGTCGACGGGTGTCGTACCGCGCTTCACGGCCGTCACCGACAGCCTGGCGTCGACCGTCCGCGCGGAGGCCGAGCGGCTCCTCGACCGGGTCGACGGCACCGTCGGCGTCGTCGTCGCCATGAACCGCCGCGAGGAGGCCAGACGCTGGCTCGCCGGGCTCGGCGACCGCGTGGTGGCCCTCGGCAGCCTGGAGGCCAAGGGCCTGGAGTACGACGCCACGGTCGTGGTCTCTCCGGCGGAGATCGCGGACGAGAGCCCGGCGGGCCTGCGTGTGCTGTACGTGGCGCTCACCCGGGCCACGCAGCAGCTCACGGTCGTCTCCGGGGACCGCGACGAACCGGACGCGAACGGCGTCCCGGACCTCCTGCGGGACTGAACAGCCGACGGTTTCCTGTGAACTGCCCGGACGGGAATGGCGATCGGGGATCCGTTTGTTAGCCTGGGTGTGACACCGGCTCGATCCAAGCCCCCGGGCCCAACCTTCGTCGCTACGAGCGACCACTTGCCGCGAGGCGAGCATGGCGGGTCGGTGTCATGAACGCAGGAGAGGCCCACATCACCGCGTGTGATGTGGGCCTCTTTTATTGAGAACAAAACGATCGCAATCCCGGGCGGCTTTCACGTACTCGTCGGTAGGTGCGACGATCGGACGGCAAACCCGCGACCCAGCAGTGCAGAGGAAGTCGGCCATGGCAACGGCGCCCAGCGTCTCCTACTCGATGACGGTCCGGCTGGAGGTGCCCGCGAGCGGTACCGCGGTCTCCCAGCTCACCGGGGCCGTCGAGTCCCACGGAGGCTCGGTGACGGGCCTCGACGTCACCGCTTCCGGGCACGAGAAGCTCCGCATCGACGTCACCATCGCCGCCACCTCCACCTCCCACGCCGACGAGATCGTCGAGCAGCTGCGCGGCATCGAGGGCGTCACCCTCGGCAAGGTCTCCGACCGTACGTTCCTGATGCACCTCGGCGGCAAGATCGAGATGGCGTCGAAGCACCCCATCCGCAACCGTGACGATCTCTCGATGATCTACACGCCGGGTGTGGCCCGCGTCTGCATGGCGATCGCCGAGAACCCCGAGGACGCCCGCCGCCTCACCATCAAGCGCAACTCCGTTGCGGTCGTGACGGACGGCTCGGCCGTGCTGGGCCTGGGCAACATCGGCCCGAAGGCCGCGCTGCCCGTGATGGAGGGCAAGGCGGCCCTCTTCAAGCGGTTCGCCGGCATCGACGCCTGGCCGCTGTGCCTGGACACCCAGGACACCGACGCGATCGTCGAGATCGTGAAGGCGATCGCCCCGGGCTTCGCGGGCATCAACCTGGAGGACATCTCCGCCCCGCGCTGCTTCGAGATCGAGGCCCGCCTGCGCGAGGCCCTCGACATCCCCGTCTTCCACGACGACCAGCACGGCACCGCGATCGTCGTCCTCGCCTCCCTCACGAACGCCCTGCGTGTCGTGGACAAGGGCATCGGGGACGTCCGGGTCGTCATGTCCGGCGCCGGCGCGGCCGGCACGGCCATCCTCAAGCTGCTGCTCGCGGCCGGCGTGAAGAACGCGGTCGTCGCCGACATCCACGGCGTCGTCCACGCGGACCGCGAGGACCTCGTCGACGCGGCCCCCGGCTCGGCGCTGCGCTGGATCGCCGACAACACCAACCCCGAGGGCCTCACCGGCACCCTGAAGGAGGCCGTGCGCGGCGCGGACGTCTTCATCGGCGTCTCCGCCCCGAACGTCCTCGACGGCGCCGACGTGGCCGCGATGGCCGAGGGCGCGATCGTGTTCGCACTCGCGAACCCGGACCCCGAGGTGGACCCGGCGATCGCCCGCCAGACGGCCGCCGTCGTGGCCACCGGCCGCTCCGACTTCCCCAACCAGATCAACAACGTGCTGGTCTTCCCGGGCGTCTTCCGCGGCCTGCTGGACGCGCAGTCCCGCACGGTCAACACCGACATGATGCTGGCGGCTGCAAAGGCCCTGGCCGAGGTCGTGAGCGACGACGAGCTGAACCCGAACTACATCATCCCGAGCGTCTTCAACGACAAGGTCGCCGGCGCGGTGGCGGGGGCGGTGCGGGAGGCCGCCAAGGCGGTCGGCGCGTCGGCCTCGTAGGCTCTGGGGCGTAAGGTGCGGGGCCGGTGCGGCTGTGAGGATCGCCACGACGGCCCCGCGACGGCGCGTCGCGGAACCTCGCGCCGATCGCGGCCCTCTAGGGTTGCGCCGGGCCAAGCCCCCTTCGTGTGACACACATGGGTTGTCTCACGCCTGAGTGCGGGTGCCGGATTGGCTTTCCCGCCGCAGGTAGGGGCAGGATGCGTCTTTGGGCGCGAGCACAACGACTTCGCTGTGCCCCACATGCGGCTCCGCCGCGTGGCACGCCTCAACGGCAAGAAGAACACGGGAGTAACAACATGAACCGCAGTGAGCTGGTGGCCGCGCTGGCCGACCGCGCCGAGGTGACCCGCAAGGACGCCGACGCAGTGCTGGCCGCGTTCGCCGAGGTCGTCGGCGACATCGTCTCCAAGGGCGACGAGAAGGTCACCATCCCCGGCTTCCTGACCTTCGAGCGCACCCACCGTGCCGCTCGCACCGCGCGCAACCCGCAGACCGGCGACCCGATCCAGATCCCCGCCGGCTACAGCGTGAAGGTCTCCGCGGGCTCGAAGCTCAAGGAAGCGGCCAAGGGCAAGTGACGCTCCGCTGAGAGCGATGTAGGCCATACGAGGGGGGCGGGCCCCCGCGTTCGGGGGGCGCCCCCCCCCGGGGTGCGCGCCACCATTGCCACCACGGCCCGCCCGGGGGAGTGGGCCGGCCCGCGCCGCCTGCCGAGCCCGCG
>NZ_JBITCT010000018.1:0-92032 GCF_044453465.1 Streptomyces sp. NPDC051677 | reverse complement strand
ACAGCTTCAGGGCCGCCGGGGGGTCGATTCAATCGGACGGGGCCTGGGGCATGGGCCCCCCGGCTTAGTGGGTGGTCGGCAACCCGGGGGGGGCGGCACCCGGATTCCGGGTGCCGCCCCCCTCGTGGTTGCGCTCAACAATGGCCTCAGGCGCCGGCCGGGCTGATTCGGCCGGCCCTAGCCGAGTGCCTTGCCCGGGAGTTCGACCTTCGCGCCCAGTTCCACGAGCTTCTCCATGAAGTTCTCGTAGCCGCGGTTGATGAGGTCGATGCCGTGGACGCGGGAGGTGCCCTGGGCCGCGAGGGCGGCGATCAGGTACGAGAAGCCGCCGCGCAGGTCGGGGATGACCAGGTCGGCGCCCTGAAGCTTGGTCGGGCCCGAGACGACCGCAGAGTGCAGGAAGTTGCGCTGCCCGAAGCGGCAGTCGGAGCCGCCGAGGCACTCCCGGTACAGCTGGATGTGCGCCCCCATCTGGTTGAGCGCCGAGGTGAAGCCCAGCCGGGACTCGTAGACCGTCTCGTGGACGATCGACAGGCCCGTGGCCTGCGTCAGGGCGACGACCAGCGGCTGCTGCCAGTCGGTCTGGAAGCCGGGGTGGACGTCCGTCTCCAGCGCGATGGACTTCAGCTGGCCGCCCGGGTGCCAGAACCGGATGCCCTCGTCGTCGATCTCGAAGGCGCCGCCCACCTTGCGGTAGGTGTTCAGGAACGTCATCATCGAGCGCTGCTGGGCGCCGCGGACGTAGATGTTGCCCTCGGTCGCCAGCGCCGCGCTCGCCCAGGAGGCGGCCTCCAGGCGGTCCGAGAGGGCCGCGTGGTTGTAGCCGCCGAGCTTGTCCACACCGGTGATGCGGATGGTGCGGTCGGTGTCCATCGCGATGATGGCGCCCATCTTCTGCAGCACGCAGATGAGGTCCTCGATCTCCGGCTCCACGGCCGCGTTCGAGAGCTCGGTGACGCCCTCCGCCAGGACGGCCGTCAGCAGCACCTGCTCGGTCGCGCCGACGGACGGGTACGGCAGCCGGATCTTCGTGCCGCGCAGCCGCTGCGGGGCCTCCAGGTACTGTCCGTCCGCCCGCTTCTCGATCTTCGCGCCGAACTGCCGCAGCACGTCGAAGTGGAAGTCGATCGGCCGGCCGCCGATGTCGCAGCCGCCGAGGCCCGGGATGAACGCGTGCCCGAGGCGGTGCAGCAGCGGGCCGCAGAACAGGATCGGGATCCGGCTGGAGCCCGCGTGGGCGTCGATGTCGGCGACGTTGGCGCTCTCGACATAGGTCGGGTCGAGCACCAGCTCGCCCGGCTCCTCGCCCGGACGGACCGTCACCCCGTGCAGTTGCAGCAGGCCGCGTACGACCCGCACGTCACGGATGTCCGGAACGTTGCGCAGCCGACTCGGCTCACTGCCCAGCAGGGCGGCGACCATGGCCTTGGGTACGAGGTTCTTCGCACCGCGGACACGGATCTCGCCCTCGAGCGGGGTTCCGCCGTGGACAAGCAGTACGTCGTCAGAGCCGTTGACGGTCATGTATCTCGCGTTCCATGGATGGAGGATTGGGGGCAAGGGCCTTGGTTCGGCCCGGGATCGGGGGCAGGGCCAGATGAGACAGAGTAATCGCCGTCGCCCCCTGTCCCGTAAGCCCAAGGACCGCCCAGGAACGTCATAGCCGTGTCACAACACGAACGGTTCCCCGCCGGGCACAAGGGGTCACCGTCGTCCCCGTGGGGCCGCACCTCCTGATTCCGCTGCTCCCGCTCCCGTACCCCGCATTGCCTCCCCACTTCTCGGGAAGATGCGGGATCATGTCTGGCATGACCGAGGTGTCCTCGCTCACAGGGCGGCTGCTCGTGGCAACGCCCGCCCTGGCGGACCCGAACTTCGACCGTGCGGTGGTGCTCCTTCTCGACCACGACGAGGAGGGCTCCCTCGGTGTCGTCCTCAACCGGCCCACGCCGGTGGGGGTGAGCGACATCCTGGAGGGCTGGGCGGACCTCACGGGCGAACCCGGCGTCGTCTTCCAGGGCGGCCCGGTGTCCCTCGACTCCGCCCTCGGGGTCGCCGTCATCCCGGGCGGCACGGCCGTCGACGGCGCCCCGCTGGGCTGGCGCCGGGTGCACGGCGCGATCGGCCTCGTCGATCTGGAGGCCCCGCCGGAACTCCTCGCCTCGGCCCTCGGCTCCCTGCGGATCTTCGCCGGGTACGCCGGCTGGGGCCCCGGCCAGCTGGAGGACGAGCTGGTGGAGGGCGCCTGGTACGTCGTGGAGTCCGAGCCCGGCGACGTCTCCTCGCCCTCCCCGGAGAGACTCTGGCGCGAGGTGCTGCGCCGCCAGCGCAGTGAGCTGGCGATGGTGGCGACGTACCCGGACGACCCTTCGCTCAACTGACGGCTGTGAGCTTCAGTACCCTTGGTCGTCATGAGCACTCTTGAGCCTGAGACCCAGCCCCAGCGAGGCACTGGGACGGGGACCCTCGTAGAGCCGACGCCGCAGGTGTCGCACGGTGACGGGGACCACGAGCGCTTCGCCCACTACGTCCAGAAGGACAAGATCATGGCGAGCGCCCTCGACGGGACGCCCGTCGTGGCCCTCTGCGGCAAGGTCTGGGTGCCTGGCCGCGACCCCAAGAAGTACCCGGTGTGCCCGATGTGCAAGGAGATCTTCGAGTCCATGGGCATGGGCGGCGACGACAAGGGCAAGGGCGGCGACAAGAAGTAGCCTGCCGGTCCTCCGAGGCCCCCGGAGCGCGTTCTGACGCGCTTCGGGGGCCTTTGCGTGTTTCTGTCGTTGCACGGGGTGCGTCAGGTGGTCACAGAGTGGTTGAGACCTCTTGTCGTCGTGTTCATGCAGTCCCTAGCCTCCAGTGTGTTGTGCAGAGCAAAACAGCCATTGCGCATGTTGCAACGCAACGCTCGGAGGATCGCTCCATGAAGCTCCCCACGCTCCCCTCACTCCCCACCAGAATCGCCGTGCTCGCGGCCGCCGCCCTGGTCGTCACCGCCTGCGCCCCCCAGACGTCCGACAACTCCTCGTCCGACACCGACGCCAAGACGGGCACCCTGCGCGTCTGGCTCTTCCAGGAGGTCGGCAACAAGCCGAAGGAACAGGTCGTCGACTCCGTCGTCGCCGCCTTCGAGAAGGCCCACAAGGGCACGAAGGTCGCCGTCGAGTACATCCCCGTCGACACCCGCGCCCAGCGCGTCAAGGCAGCCTTCAACGACCCGAAGTCCGCCCCCGACGTGATGGAGTACGGCAACACCGACACGGCCGGTTACGTCCACGACGGCGGACTCCTCGACGTCACCCAGGACTTCGGCGAGTGGAGCGAGACCAAGGACACCGACCCCACCGCCAAACAGTCCGTCACCGTCGACGGCAAGCTCTACGGCGCGCCGTTCTACGTCGGCGTCCGCGCCCTCTACTACCGCACGGACGTCTTCAAGGAACTCGGCCTCGCCGTCCCCAGGTCCATGGAGGAGCTGGCGACCACCGCGCGCAGGATCCGCGCCGCGAAACCCGACCTGTACGGGCTGGTCGTCGGCGGCGCCTACACCTACGGAGCGATGCCCTTCGTCTGGGCGGCCGGCGGCGAACTCGCCGACGGCAAGAACGGCTCGTACGCCTCCGCCGTCGACAGCGCGGCCGCCCGCAAGGGCATCACCGCGTACACCTCGCTCTTCTCCGACGACAACTGTCCCGCCGCCAAGTGCGCGGGCATGGGCGGCAACGACACCGTCACCGCGTTCGCCGCCGGCAAGGCGGGCATGGCGATCGGCGGCGACTTCAGCCACACGGCGGTCGAGGCGGGCAAGGTCAAGGGCGATTACGCGGTCGTCCCGCTGCCGGGCGTCACGTCCGGCTCGATCGCCCCGGCCTTCGCGGGCGGCAACAACATCGGCGTCCTGAAGAGCACCTCGCACCGCACTCTCGCCGTCCAGCTGATGGAGGCCCTCGCCTCCAAGAAGACGCAGGGCTCGCTGTTCGACGCGATGGGCTTCCTGCCCACCTTCACCGACGTCCGGGACCAGGTCGCGGCCAAGGAGCCCTTCGTGAAGCCGTTCGTGCGGACGCTGGCCGCCGGGACGAAGTTCGTGCCCGCCTCGCCCGCGTGGTCGCAGATCGACTCGTCCCTCGTCCTGCCGACCATGTTCCAGGAGGTCATCAGCGGCAAGAAGGACGTCGCGGCGGCCTCTGCCGAGGCGGCCAAGAAGATGGACGCGGCGTTCGGCTCCGCCGGGTGATGCCGGGCACGCCCGGCGGGCGGAGCCGGCAGGCCCCCTGGCTCTACCTCGCTCCTGCGCTTGTCGTCCTCGGCGGGCTGTTGGCGTATCCCGTCTACCAGCTCGGGTTGATCTCGCTGTTCCGGTACACCCAGGCGCAGGTCAGCGGTGGTCAGCCCACCGTCTTCCGGGGGTTCGGGAACTACGCCGACGTGTTCTCGGACGACCAGTTCTGGCAGGTGCTGCTGGCGACGGTCGTCTTCGCGGCGGCCTGTGTGCTCTCCACGCTCGCCGTCGGCTGCGCGCTCGCCGTGCTGCTCACGCGCGTGCGTGCCATGCCCCGGCTCGCGCTGACGCTGGCCGCGCTGGGCGCCTGGGCGACCCCGGCGGTCACCGGCTCCACGGTCTGGCTGCTGCTGTTCGACCCCGACTTCGGCCCGGTCGACCGGGTGCTCGGTCTCGGCGACCACTCGTGGACGTACGGCCGCTACAGCGCCTTTCTTCTCGTCCTCCTCGAAGTGGTGTGGTGCTCGTTCCCGTTCGTGATGGTCACCGTCTACGCCGGGATCCGCGCCGTGCCGACGGAGGTCCTGGAGGCGGCCGCGCTCGACGGCGCCTCGCAGTGGCGGATCTGGCGCTCGGTGCTCGCCCCGATGCTGCGGCCGATCCTCGTGGTCGTCACCATCCAGTCGGTCATCTGGGACTTCAAGGTCTTCACCCAGATCTACGTGATGACGAACGGCGGAGGCATCGCCGGTCAGAACCTCGTCCTGAACGTCTACGCCTATCAACAGGCCTTCGCGTCCTCGCAGTACGGCCTCGGGTCGGCGATCGGCGTCGTGATGCTGCTGATCCTGCTCGCCGTCACGCTGGTGTACCTGCGGCTGCTGCGCAGACAGGGGGAGGAACTGTGAGGGAGCGATCGTGCGGGGAGCAGCTGTGAATCCGCTGCGGGGCCTGGTGGCCCGTCCGTGGCGGCTGGCCGCCGAGGCGAGTGCGCTGCTGATCGCGGCCGTCGTCGCCTTCCCGCTGTACTGGATGGTGCTGAGCGCCTTCAAACCGGCCGGGGAGATCGAGTCGAGCGAGCCGCGGCCGTGGACGCTCGCGCCCTCTCTGGATTCCTTCCGGCGGGTGTTCGGACAGCAGGAATTCGGCCGTTACTTCCTCAACAGCGTGGTCGTGGCGGGCTCGGTGGTGATCGCCTCCGGAGTGATCGCGTTTCTCGCCGCGACCGCCGTGACCCGATTCCGGTTCCGCTTCCGGACCACCTTGCTGATCATGTTCCTGGTGGCTCAGATGGTGCCTGTGGAGGCCCTGACGATCCCGTTGTTCTTCCTCATGCGGGACTTCGGTCAGTTGAACACCCTGGGGTCGCTGATCCTGCCCCACATCGCCTTCTCGCTGCCGTTCGCGATCTGGATGCTGAGGGGGTTCGTGAAAGCGGTTCCGGAGGCGTTGGAGGAGGCCGCGTACCTCGACGGGGCGAGCCGTGCGCGCTTTCTGTGGCAGATCCTTTTCCCGCTCGTCCTGCCGGGGCTGGTGGCCACGAGCGTGTTTTCCTTCATCTCCGCCTGGAACGACTTCCTGTTCGCCAAGTCGTTCATCATCAGCGACACATCGCAGTCGACGCTGCCGATGGCCCTGCTGGTCTTCTACAAGCCGGACGACCCCGACTGGGGCGGTGTCATGGCGGGTTCCACGGTGATGACGATTCCGGTGCTGGTGTTCTTCGTACTCGTACAGCGACGGCTGGTCTCGGGGCTGGGCGGAGCGGTAAAGGACTGACCATGACATCACTGATTCCGGCGCCCCGCCGGGTCCTCGCCGGCTCCGAGAAGGTGCGGCTGACGGCGCACTCGCGGATCTGCGCCGATACCGCGACCGAGGGCGTCGGCCACTGGCTGCGCACCGTCCTGAGGCAGGCCACCGGCCTGCCGCTGCACGAGGGGCGGAAGCTCGACGACACCGACGTCGATGGCATCGGACTCCGACTGGACCCCGGGCTCGGCCCCGAGGAGTACCGCCTCGTCAGCGACAGGACCGGCGTCCGCATCGAGGGCGGCAGCGCGGCCGGCGTCTTCTGGGGCGCCCAGACTCTGCGGCAGCTGATCGGCGCCGACGCGTACCGCAGGGCGCCGCTCGGCCGCGACCGCGTCTGGACCGTGCCGCACGTCACGATCGAGGACGCCCCCCGATTCCGCTGGCGCGGCCTCATGCTCGACGTCGCCCGGCACTTCATGCCCAAGGAAGGCGTTCTGCGCTACCTGGACCTGATGGCGGCGCACAAACTCAACGTCTTCCACTTTCATCTGACGGACGATCAGGGCTGGCGCGTCGAGATCAAGAGGCACCCCCGGCTGACCGAGGTCGGTTCCTGGCGGGCCCGCACGAAATTCGGCCATCGCGCCTCACCCCTGTGGGACGAGAAGCCGCACGGCGGCTTCTACACGCAGGACGACATCCGGGAGATCGTCGGGTACGCCGCCGAGCGGCATATCGCCGTCGTCCCCGAAATCGACGTACCCGGACACTCACAGGCCGCCATCGCCGCGTATCCGGAACTCGGCAACACCGACGCCACGACTGCATCCATCGAGGGGGGCACCGCCCTCTCCGTCTGGGACACCTGGGGGATCAACCCGAACGTACTCGCCCCCACTGACAACACCCTGCGCTTCTACGAGGGCGTCTTCGAGGAAGTCCTCGATCTCTTCCCCTCGGAGTTCGTGCACATCGGGGGTGACGAATGCCTCAAGGACCAGTGGCGGCAGTCGCCCACCGCACAGGCCCGCATCGAGGAACTCGGACTCGCGGACGAGGACGAACTGCAGTCCTGGTTCATCGGCCACTTCGACAAGTGGCTCTCCGCGCGCGGGCGTCGGCTCATCGGCTGGGACGAGATCCTGGAGGGCGGGCTCGCGGCGGGCGCGGCCGTGTCGTCCTGGCGCGGGTACGCGGGCGGGATCGCCGCCGCGCGCGCGGGGCACGACGTCGTCATGTGCCCCGAGCAGCAGGTGTACCTGGACCACCGGCAGGACGGCGGCCCGGACGAGCCCGTGCCGATCGGCTATGTGCGCACCCTGGAGGACGTCTATCGGTTCGAACCCGTGCCCGCGGAGTTGACGCCCCGGGAGGCGGCGCACGTGCTCGGCACACAGGCCAACCTGTGGACGGAGGTCATGGAGGACCACGCGCGCGTGGACTACCAGGCCTTCCCCCGTCTCGCGGCGTTCGCCGAGGTCGCCTGGAGCGCCCTGCCCGCCCCGGCGGAACGGGACTTCGCCGACTTCGAGCGGCGGATGCAGGCCCACTACGGGCGACTCGACGCCCTGGGGGTCGGCTACCGCCCGCCGTCCGGGCCCCGGCCGTGGCAGCGGCGGCCCGGCGTCCTCGGCCGCCCGATCGACGGACCGCCCCCGAACCGCTGAGCCCCGAACCCGATGACTGGCGAACCTGCGAGCCCCGAACAGGCGATCCCGCGCGTCACGAAAAAACCCCGGCAGGGTCACCGAAGAGTGGCAATTCGCACGCACCGGTGATCCCGTATGAAAACGGACCATCTCCGCGGTGAGGTGGGCGAATGCCTCCTAGCGGACCCCCGCGTTCGGGTGTTGCGAAGATGTGCCAGAGTTGCCACGTCCGCCCTGTCAGCACGTACCGTACGGCAACACAGGTGGGACCAGGTGGGGCAGCGGGAAGGGGCAGCCGGTTTTGAGCACGCACGCACCGCAGGCGGCGCAGGCCGTCACGCTGCCCACAACGCTGGACGAGGCCGTGGCGGCGCTGGCGGCCATGCCCGCGGCCGTGCCGGTGGCCGGCGGCACCGACCTGATGGCCGCCGTCAACTCCGGACAGCTGCGGCCCGCCGGGCTCGTCGGCCTCGGCCGGATCAGCGAGATCCGCGGCTGGCAGTACCAGGACGGCCACGCGCTGCTCGGCGCCGGACTCACGCACGCGCGCATGGGCCGCCCCGACTTCGCCGCACTCATCCCGGCGCTCGCCGCCGCCGCGCGCGCCGCGGGCCCGCCGCAGATCCGCAACGCGGGAACCCTGGGCGGCAACATCGCCTCGGCCGCGTCCACGGGCGACGCGCTGCCCGTGCTGGCCGCCCTGGAAGCGACCCTGATCATCGCGGGCCCGGGCGGAGCCCGCCGGGAGATCCCGGTGTCGCACCTGCTGGCCGGCATGGAGATGCTGCGCGGCGGCGAACTCATCGGGTACGTGCGCGTGCCGCTGCTGCACGCCCCCCAGGTCTTCCTGAAGGCCACCGGCCGCACCGGCCCGGGCCGCGCGGTCGCGTCCGTGGCGCTGGTCCTCGACCCCGCCAGGCGTGGCGTCAGGTGCGCCGTGGGCGCCATAGCGCCGATGCCGCTGCGGCCCCTGGAGGCCGAGCAGTGGGTCGCCCGGCTCATCGACTGGGACAACAGCCGCACGATCGTCCCCGAGGCCCTGAACGCCTTCGGGGAGTACGTCGCCGCCGCCTGCATCCCCGACCCGGTGCCCGGCGTGGACGGCTCCGTACCGGAACTTCCGCCCGCAGTACTGCACCTGCGGCGCACCGTCGCCGCGCTGGCCCGACGAGCACTGGGGAGGGCGCTGTCGTGACCGACGACCAGCACGGACACGGACAGGGACACGGACAGGGCCACGGCCGAGGACAGGGCCATGACCAAGGGCACGGACAGGAGACCGGGCAGGGCCAGGGCGCGCCGCAGGGCGGCGGCCGCTGGGACCCGCTGCCCCAGGGGGACTACGACGACGGCGCGACCGCCTTCGTGAAGCTCCCCGAGGGCGGCATCGACGCCCTCCTGGCCGGCCGCGGCAACAGCCCGCTCGCGGCGCCGGGCCACGGCTACGTGCCGCCGCAGATAGCGGTGGCGCCGGAGCCGGACGGCACCGCCTGGGCGGCCCCCGCCGGCGGCGCCGACTGGGCCGCCCCCCAGGGCACCCCGCAGACGGTCGGCGACGACCGGTTCTCGTACCGGCCGGGCGCGACCGGCCAGTGGGCCTTCGAGGACGCCTCGGCAGGCGGCCAGGGCGCACCGCAGTCCCCGTCCGCCCCCGGCCACGACGTCACGGGCCAGTGGTCGATCCCCGTCGCGGGCGGCGAACTGCCCGACGAGTCGGGCGAGTTCACCGCGTCGGCCCTGGTCGAGCAGTGGGGCGGCACGCCCCCGGCCACCCTGCCCGGCGGCGCGCCCGCGCCCTGGGCGACGGGCCCCGCCGACCCGAGGGACACGACCGGCACGGCGGGCGCCGCGGGCCAGGCCTGGGCGCAGCCCACGGACGAGGCCGACCCGGCCGTACGGCAGGCGGCGACGGAGGCGCCCGCCTTCGGGCACGCGCCGGAGCACGCGCCCTCGCACCACCAGCCGGCCGGCCACGAGCAGCCGCACGACGAGCCTTTGCACGGCGACCCTTCGCACGGTGAGCACCAGCACGAACACGGGCACACCGGGCAGCACGCCCACCCGGGCGGCGCGTTCGCCCCGGAGGTCTCCGCCGAGGCGTACACGGTGCCCCCGAACGGCCCCCTGGAGGCCGCTCCGCAGGCCGATGAGGCCGAGGGGGCCGCCGAGGACCCGGAGCACGCCCGTCAGGCCGCCCACGAGCCCGCGGAGGCCCGCGAGGACGCCCCCGCCCCCGCCCCCGCCGACGACACCCCCTCGGACCCCGGGGCGGAGACGGAACCGGCGGCGGAGACCGAGGAGGGGGACGCGGCCCCCGACGCAGCCTCCCCGCAGGCCGCCCAGGCCGCCCAGGCCGCCCAGGCCGCCCAGGCCGCCCAGGCCGCAGAGGCGTCGGAGGCGTCGGAGGACGCCCCGCCGCCGTTCCACGAGGAACACCCCCTCGCCGCCTACGTGCTGCGCGTCAACGGCTCCGAGCGCCCCGTCACCGACGCCTGGATCGGCGAGTCGCTGCTCTATGTGCTGCGTGAGCGCCTCGGCCTCGCGGGCGCCAAGGACGGCTGCTCGCAGGGCGAGTGCGGGGCCTGCAACGTGCAGGTGGACGGGCGGCTCGTCGCCTCCTGCCTGGTCCCGGCCGTGACCGCCGCAGGCAGCGAGGTCCGCACCGTCGAGGGCCTGGCCGAGGACGGACAGCCCTCGGACGTGCAGCGTGCGCTCGCCAAGTGCGGGGCCGTGCAGTGCGGCTTCTGCGTGCCCGGCATGGCGATGACCGTGCACGACCTGCTGGAGGGCAACCCGGCGCCGTCGGACCTGGAGGCCCGCCAGGCCCTGTGCGGCAACCTGTGCCGCTGCTCCGGCTACCGGGGCGTCCTGCAGGCCGTCCAGGACGTCGTCGCCGAACGCGAGGCGCACGCCGCCGCCGAGGCCGAGACGGACGGCGACGAGGCCCGTATCCCCCACCAGGCGGGCCCCGGCGCGGGCGGCGTCCACGCGTCGGCGTTCGAGAACCCGGCACAGCCCCACCCGCACGACCCGGCGTACGGACAGGGCCAGGACGGAGGCCAGGCGTGAGCAACGAAGCAGCCACCGCGACGACCGCCGTGGAGGCAGCCCCGGCCCCCGAGCCGCTCCCGCACGGCCTCGGGGCGTCCCTGCAGCCCGCTGACGCGCGCGCGAAGACCGAGGGCACCTTCCCGTACGCGGCCGACCTGTGGGCCGAGGGCCTGCTGTGGGCGGCCGTGCTGCGCTCCCCGCACCCGCACGCGCGCATCGTGTCCATCGACACCTCCCACGCGCGTGAGATGCCCGGCGTACGCGCCGTCGTCACCCACGAGGACGTGCCGGGCAGCCCGGTGCACGGCCGCGGCAGGCCCGACCGTCCCGTGTTCGCCTCCGAGGTCGTGCGCCACCACGGCGAGCCCATCGCGGCCGTCGCCGCCGACCACCCGGACACCGCGCGGATGGCCGCCGCCGCCGTCATCGTCGAGTACGAGGTGCTCGACCCGGTGACCGACCCGGAGCTGGCCTTCGAGGCGGAGCCCCTGCACCCCGACGGCAACCTGATCCGGCACATCCCGCTGCACCACGGCGACCCGGGCGCGGCCGGCGAGATCGTCGTCGAGGGCCAGTACCGCATCGGCCGCGCCGACCCCGCCCCGATCGGCGCCGAGGCCGGCCTCGCCGTGCCCCGTCCCGACGGCGGCGTGGAGCTCTACCTGGCCTCCACCGACCCGCACAACGACCGGGACACGGCCGCCGCCTGCTACGGCCTCGAACCCGAACGGGTGAAGATCGTCGTCACCGGGGTGCCCGGCGCGACGGCCGACCGCGAGGACCAGGGCTTCCAGCTCCCCCTCGGCCTGCTGGCCCTGAAGACCGGCTGCCCGGTGAAGCTGACGGCCACCCGCGAGGAGTCCTTCCTCGGCCACGTCCACCGCCACCCGACGCTGCTGCGCTACCGCCACCACGCCGACGCCGAGGGCCGGCTGGTCAAGGTCGAGGCGCAGATCCTGCTGGACGCGGGCGCGTACGCCGACACCTCCGCCGAGGCCCTGGCCGCCGCCGTCTCCTTCGCCTGCGGCCCCTACGTCGTCCCGAACGCCTTCATCGAGGGCTGGGCGGTCCGCACGAACAACCCGCCGTCGGGCCATGTGCGCGGCGAGGGCGCGATGCAGGTGTGCGCCGCCTACGAGGCGCAGATGGACAAGCTGGCGAAGAAGCTCGGCGTCGACCCGGCGGAGCTGCGGCTGCGCAACGTCATGGCGACCGGGGACGTCCTGCCGACCGGCCAGACGGTGACCTGCCCGGCCCCCGTCGCCGAACTCCTCCAAGCCGTCCAGGAGTTCCCTCTCCCGGAGCTCCCCAAGGACACGCCCGAGGAGGAGTGGCTGCTGCCCGGCGGCCCCGAGGGCGCGGGCGAACCGGGCGCGGTGCGCCGGGGCGTGGGCTACGGCCTGGGCATGGTGCACATGCTGGGCGCGGAGGGCGCCGACGAGGTCTCCACGGCGACCGTGAAGGTCCAGGACGGCGTCGCGACGGTCCTGTGCGCGGCGGTGGAGACCGGCCAGGGCTTCACCACGCTGGCCCGTCAGATCGTCCAGGAGACGCTCGGCATCGACGAGGTGCACGTGGCCCCCGTGGACACCGACCAGCCCCCCGCGGGCGCGGGCTGCCGGGGCCGCCACACCTGGGTGTCCGGCGGCGCGGTGGAACGCGCGGCGAAGATGGTCCGCACCCAGCTCCTGCAGCCCCTGGCGCACAAGTTCGGCATGTCCACGGAGCTTCTGCAGATCACCGACGGCAAGATCACCTCGTACGACGGCGTCCTGTCGACGACCGTCACGGAGGAGCTGCACGGCAAGGAGCTGTGGGCGACGGCCCAGTGCCGTCCGCACCCGACCGAACCGCTGGACGCGGCGGGCCAGGGCGACGCCTTCGTCGGCCTCGCCTTCTGCGCGATCCGCGCGGTCGTGGACGTCGACATCGAACTCGGCTCGGTCCGGGTCGTGGAACTCGCCATCGCCCAGGACGTCGGCCGGATCCTGAACCCGGCGCAGCTCGCCGCCCGCATCGAGGCGGGCGTGACACAGGGCGTCGGCATCGCGCTCACCGAGAACCTCCGCACCCCGCGCGGCCTGATCCGCCACCCCGACCTCACCGGCTACGCCCTGCCCACGGCCCTGGACGCCCCGGACATCCGGATCGTCAAACTGGTCGAGGAGCGCGACGTGGTCGCCCCCTTCGGGGCGAAGGCGGCCAGCGCGGTCCCGGTGGTGACCTCGCCCGCGGCGATCGCCTCCGCAGTCCGCGCGGCCACCGGCCGCCCGGTCAACCGGCTGCCGATAAGGCCCCAGGCGGCGGTGGTGACGGACCGATGAGCGAGCCCGAGCCGGAGCCCCGGCAGTACGAGCCCCCGCCGAGCGTGGGCAAGCTGCTCGGCTGGATCCTGCTGTTCGTGCTGGCAGCGGTGGTCGTGGTGCTCGGCGGCGTGTACCTCACGTAGGGGCGGACGGGCCCGGCGATCGGGGCGGGACGGGAACGCGCGAGGGTGCTCTGACGTCTGACAGTGCGGGCCGGTGGCCGGTGAGTTGGGTGCTGCCGCTGGTCAGGGCCGTTGTCAGTGGTGCCGCGTAGGCTGCGGAGCAGTGGGACGGCGCACGCAACTTTCCGCACGGGGGACCCGATGGGCACGACCAGGACCACCACCGCCACAACGACGATCACCTTCACCGAGGACCAGCTCGACCCGTACGTCACGCACGCACCGACGCGCCGCTGGCTCACCGGCCCCGGCCTGCCGGGCCGGCCGGGCGACGGCGGCCTGCTGACGTTCGAGGCGCTGCGCACGGACGGGCTGCGCACGGTCGCGGACTCCACGGACGACCCCGGCGGCCGCCTGGCGGCACAGCTGCGCGACCGGCTGGTGATAGGCGGAATCCTGGGAGCCGACGGCCGGGAGAGGGAGTCGGTCCTGCTCGACGGGATGACGGGCGAGATCTCCACCACGTACTTCCTGCACGACCGCCCCGACCTGATGGACACCCGCCCGCTCGCCCCCTCCCTGGAGAAGCTGGTGCGCTGCGCGACGGCGGTGGACGAACTGGCGGCCCTGCGCGGCCAGTTCGCCTCCTACGCGGGCCGGCTCGGCCCGAAGGCGGTGGCGGAGGCGTCCCGCCAGCTCCTCGCGGTGTTCGAGGCGGGCGCGCAGCGGACGGGCGGCACGGGCACGAGCGAGGAGCCGGGCCTCTTCTGGAAGCTGGCCGCGGTGATCCGCCCGCTGGCGCTGGTGGCCGGCCCGGGCACGAGGTCCGGCCTGGCCCTGGACCTGCCGGTCCGCCTGCTGGACGAGGAGTTCGGCTCCGGCGAGATCGTCCGCTTCGAGGACGTCGACTTCCCGAACGCGCTCACGCACGCCCCGACCCGCCGTTTCCTGCGCGAGGTGGGCCTGCCGGAGGAGGTCGTCTGGTTCTCGCTGGAGACGGACATGCCGCTGCAGACCCTCGCCGAGTACGGTGCGGAGGACGGCGGCGGCCGCACCGCGGACCAACTCCCGGCGAACGCCGACCGACTGATCCGCCTGGGCCATCTCCTGGAGGACACCAGCCTGGTCGTCGACGGCGTCACGGGCGCGGTGCTGAGCTGGAGCGAGCCGGACCTCGGCCTGCGCCCGCTCAACGCCGACATCTCCACCCTGGCGTTCACCCTCTGGCTGATACGGCGAGAGCGCGCCCTGGACGCGGTGCACGACCTGACCGAGGCCTACGACCAGCTGGCCGAGGCGATGTCACGCACCCTGGCCGCGGTCGACCCGATCGCCTGCGACCCGACCCCGGCTGCGGACCTCCCCACGGACGACGGCCGACGCTACTGGCCGGAGGTGTTCGAGGACGAGGCGGGCGGCGGGCTGTACGCCTGACACGCGTGGACTGGACCTGCTCCCGTCGCACACTCACGAAGGGGCGAATAGGCTATTCGGAGGGTTTTGACCTGGTTTGACCTGGTTCGATCCGAGGAGCAGCCCATGAGGAAGCACAGCAACGGCGTCTGGCGTGCGCGTGCGGCGGGTGTCGTCACCGCACTCGCCACGGCCGCCACGATGGCCTCCGTCGCCCCGGTTCAGGCTCAGTCCACCGCTCAACTGTCCGCGTGGGTCAGCGACGGCTGGGGCGGCGGAACCATCACCAGCCGGCCGGCCGGGATCAACTGCCACCAGTCGGCGTGGGACCCGTACGCGAGCAACGAACCGCAGCCGTACCCGACCGGCGCCTGTACCGCGACCTTCGAGGTCGGAACGACGGTCACTTTCACCGCCACACCCGACTCGGGTTCTTATGTCAACGACGGCCCGACCCCGCATTCCATGACCATCCGCACCGGCTACAACGCCACGTGGGTGATGTTCTGCCCGTCCGGGGGCCTCTGCTCCGCGGGCTAGCACCGGCCCTGGCGACCCGTCACCACTGGCAGAAGGCGGGGCGGTCGAACCTGCGGCGGCATCCGCCCGGCTTGCAGCCAGGCCTCCGGAGGCGGCCCAAGTTGCCATTCCGTACTCGGTCACGAGTCGGGACGCCGCCCCGTTTCACGCATGGTCGACTCTCCTGCCGGTACGGCGTAGTTACGCGACGGCTGGGCGAGATGCGCACCAACCATCGTCGTACCGGCACTCCTCCTTGCCCGGTCTGACTACCCTGGTTCTGACGAAGCTGCGAGGAGGGGCCAAGGCTGTGATGTCTCAAGACGCTACTCCGGACCCGTACGCCGACCCGATGAAGTTCGGTCAGCGGGTGCAGATCCTCCGCGAGCGCCGCGGAATGACCCAGAGCCAGGCCGCCGACCTTCTCGGCATCTCGTCGCACACGTATCGCAAGATCGAGAACGGGCAGCAGAAGGCACCTGGCCTTGACATGGTGTTGCGTATCGCCGAAGTACTGCGGGTACGCGACCTGGCAGACCTGACGGGGCGTCCCGAAACGCACGTCGACCTGTTCGTCGGCCCTGGCCACCCTCGACTGGCCGCCGTCAAGGCCGCTATTGACAGCTTCCCGGTTACCTCTGGCGTCGAGCCGCCGCCCGTCGCTCATCTCGAAGCCCGGCTGCAGGCCGCGTGGAAGGCCCGGCACGCGTCCAAGAACCACCGCGAGGCGATCGGCAGACTCCTCCCCGACCTGATCCGCGACGCCCAGGCTCTGGTCAGGCAGGCCGACTCCGCCGCCGAACGGCGCGCGGCGCAAGGTCTCCTCGCGGAGGTGTACTCCCTGGCACAGTTCTTCATCGCCTATCAGCCCGACAGCTCCCTCCTGTGGCGCGTCGCCGAACGCGGCATGATCGCCGCCCAGGAGAGCGAGGACCCACACGCTGTGGGCGTCGCATCGTGGCTGCTGGCTCAGGCCCACCGGGACAGCGGTCCCCGGAACTACGATGCGGCCGACTCCGTCAACGCGGCGGCCGTACGGTTCCTCGAAGGCCTGCTGCCTGACGCCCCGGACAATGTGCTGGCCGTCGCCGGTGCTCTGGAATTCGAGCTCGGCTACACGGCAGCCCGTCGAAGGCAGACAGGCACTGCCTGGCAGCACTGGGACAAAGCCAACGACATCGCGGCACGCCTGCCGGCCGACTACTACCACCCGGTCACCAGCTTCAGCCGAGCCGTGATGGGAGCGCACGCGGTGACTGTCGCCGTCGAGCTCCACCACGGCGGCGAATCCGTGCGGCAGGCGGCGAAGGCGGAATGCGGCGTCATCAAGTCCCGCCCCCGACGGGCACGCCATCGGATCGAGGAGGCCCGCGGCTACCAGCTGGACAACCAGCCGGACGTCGCCGTCGCATCGCTGGAGAAGGCGTACGAGGCTGCTCCGGAGACGATCCGCTACAACGGCTACGCCAAGGCGATTCTCCTGGAGCAGGTCGAGTCGACACGGTCCCCTCGGCGGCGCCGTGCTGCCGAACTGGCGCAGAAGATCGGCATTCTCGCCGCCTGACCGACCTGACAGTAGCGACCGGATTACGGTCGGCGATGTCGTGCAGGCGCTTCTACGGTCGAGGTTCAGGACCCCGGCGACCGCTCGCAACGGTCCCGGGGCACGGCCAACGCTGCTGAGGAGCCGCCGACATGACGAACGGTACCGCCCGTCCCCTGCAACACCGTCGGGGCGACGGAATGACCATCCGCGTCTACACCGTGGACCGCCACGGCCGGGTCACCGACGACCGTGGCACGCGTACACAGCCACGGCAGGCGGGGCCACTCCCACCGGTCCGGGACAACGGGTTCCCTTCGTGTGCCTGCCCGAAGTGCTGTGGGGTGGCGACCTCGTGAATACCGCGAGCTCCGAGACGGACGCTTCGCCCATTGCCGCCGCTTCGATGCGCGCGGCAGCCACGTGGTTCCTCGCTCAGACGGTGCTCCCGAGCCACCAGACGGTGAAGCTGTTCGCCCAGGACTTCACCACGTTCCTGGACCATCTCATCCCACAGACTGAGCAGTTGGCCGCGGGACGTGCCGGGGACGACGCACAGGCGATGGTCGCGCGGGCGGGACTCGCAGAGGCTCGCAGACGGCTTGGTATCGCAGAGCGGCCAGGGCTGAACGGTGAGGTGGAACGCGTGAAGCGACTCGCGCGATCCGTCCTCGCACTCCGCGATCACTACGACACACTGACCGGTGTCCGAATGTGCGTGGCTTGCGACCAGGCGATCGAGGACGGCGAGGAGGCTGTTCCGTACGAGCGGGCAAGTGCGACCGGCGGCACAGGGTGGGCCCACGGCCACTGTGCCAACTCCATGAGTCGCAGCCCTCACTGACTGCGGTCCTTTCATCAGCGCCGAAGAGGACACCGATGTTCTGGCGCTTCCGTCCCGGCCGCCCATCCGTCAGTGGTCGGCCGGTACACGGGCTTTGGAGGCCATGGCGGGAATCCAACCCAGCCTCGGGTGCCTGCTCGCCGGTTCGCTGGGGCGTATTGAGGTGCCGTTAACGAGCGGCGAACCAGGTGACAAGTAACCTGCGAGTAGCTTTCAGGTCGGAGATGGGCCCCCTCGCCGGAACATAGCGCGGTTTCCTGATCCATCCAGCGGGTTCGTCGGCGATCCGTCGTCGGTGGTGGCTGTGTCGGGCTGTTGCCTCGTGACGTCTACGCCAGCGGGGGCCAGCCGAGATGCGGCCGAAGGGGATAGCGGCGCGATCCAGGACCGTGGCGGGCAAGAGCGTTTGGACAATCCTCTGCTTCGACGAGGACCACAGGCTGGCGAGGCGGGATCGGGATCAGGACCCGCTACTCATCCCGAGGTCGTTAGAGTTGGCGCATGCCAAACGCTGCCATAACCACCCTGATCGCCCTAACAGCCGCGGGCTGCGCAGTGTTGGCAACACTCTTGATCCTCCGTTGGCGTCGATTCGACGCCAACACGGCACCCACGGGGGAGGCCCTTCAACCGAAGGTGCCATGGGACGTGACCGGCATGGCGTCGACGGAGTCGAGACCATCGCCCGTGCCTGTTGTTGACCGCCAGGTCTTGGTCATGCCGGGAACCAGTGACGATGAAGTGTACGCGTTCGGCACGCGCGAGAATCTGGACGCGTTCGGCACGACGGTGATCGAGACGCCAATGCAGCTCGGATCATGGGCCACTCGGGCCAAGGCTGCCGTGGATGGCGTGCAGACGTACCAGCAGATGGTCGGACGCATCATGCTCGTCGACCCGGAGATGGCGGCCGCTGTTCGCGCGGGCAGCGCGGCGAAGGACAAGGCGGGAGAGGTCCTCGCCCTCGTTCGAGACGGCAAGGGCAAGTTCGAGCATGTTGGGCGCATCAAGGAGATAAGTGGGCTCGCCGCAGCAGTGTCGATGACGAACGCTCTCACCGCGATGGCGCTCCAGGCCCAGTTCGATCGAATCGAGAAGCAGCTCACGACCATTTCCGAACAGGTGGGAAGCGTCCAGCGACAGCAGCTCCGCGAATGGCACTCGGAGGTTCGCGCCACGCAGGACCAACTTGCGGAGGTCTACCGAACCGCAGGGAGCGCCGGGATCCTCTCGGAGGAAAACTGGCGACAGATCGTGTCGAGCGGAATTCTGCTCCGGAAGCACCTGTACGCCGACATCGACAGACTTTGCGAGGCGATCACGACACTTGAGGACGTAGCACGCGATCGAACTCTGCGGGGCCGTGAACGGAGATTGACCGACTCGGTTGAGTTCCTTCTTGCTTCGGGTGCAGCACTTGAGAACTCATCGCGGTCCTGGGTCCAGTTCTCCAGGCTGCGGCTGTGGCGGATGACCGTTGTCGACGATCCCACGCTGGAGTCTTACCGCGAGGAGTTGGCGGCGTACGTCGTCCAGCAGGCTACGATCCTCGACCCGCTGATCGCGCGGGCTGATGCCGCCATAAGCCAAGTCGCGGACTTCCGATGGTGGCATTTCGCGCGGAATCCGATCGCCGGTCGGCGACTGCCGGCCAAGGTCGAGGCTTCGTTGGTCGCGGTGAGAAGCGTCGACTGGACACCACTTCGCCTGGAACAGGCACACCGGAGTCGCGAAACTCCGCAGCGCCCCCTCGACGCCTCAGCCAGCGAGGTCCGATAGCACAGCTGAGCAAGCCCAGCGGCCAGCCAACTCTTGATGAGATCGAAGATCGCTTCGTCGAGCTTGTCGTGGGTCGGCTGTCCCGAGATGAGGCCGACCGCTGGGCGGCGAGGTGGGTGATGGAGGACGGGATCGTCTGGGACGACCTCTCCTGGTGGGCGCTGAACCGCCTTTACGGAATCGATCTCCCCGCGGGTGAGAGCGGCGGTTACCTGCACGACGACGAACAGGTACGGGCATGGCTCGCTGAGCTGAGGAAACGCCGTGCGATGTGAAGCGCCCGCAGCACCGTCCCAAAGTCCCCCTCGCTGCCACGATGTGCGCATGGCCGAACGGGTGCGGGTGCGGGAGATCGAGTGACGACGAGGGCCGAAGACTGCTGCGGATCATCCGCCGGGGCCGGGGTCGGTGGTGACCTGGCGGCGAGCCCAGATGGTGCTGCTGTCCGCGCAGGGCATGCCCGTGGCGAAGATCGCCGAGGTGACATTCACCAGCGCGGACCGGGTCCGGGACGTGATCCACAACCCAACGCCGACGGCTTCGACTCGCTCGACCCGAAATCCAAGGGCGACCGGCCCAGAACCTTCACCCTTCCGGAACGCCGGGAGATCAAGAAGATCGCCAAGTCCAAGCCGGTCGAGCACTGCCTGCCGTTCTCGACCTGGAGCCTGGCCAAGCTGGCCGACTTCCTGGTCGCCGAGGGGTGGTCGACGACACCAGCCACGAGGGCCTGCGGGCTCTGCTCCGCGAGGAGGGCGTCTCCTTTCAACGTGACCGGCCGACGGCAGTCCGGCAGGCGGGGGAAACTGATTCACGTGCTCGGAGCAACACATCCGGGTGCCTGGCGATGGGCACCAGCGTCCTACTGAGACACAGACTCGGATCGCACCAAGTTTCCCCGACGTCTGCCGGACGGCCACGCACCCATTTTCACGCCCACGGGGTGGAGCCGTCAGGCCCCCGGATTACTGAGACGGAAGACCAGAAGGGCGGCACCCGGTCGAGGTGCCGCCCTTTTGTTCTGTCTGGTCAGGCCAGTCAGAGGCCGTGGCGGGAATTGAACCCACGTACCTCGCTTTGCAGGCGAGTCCCTAAGCCACTCGGGCACACGGCCGTTCGCCGAGTTCTTCTTCCGTTCCTGGCCGTGATGGGAACGGCCAGGTCGGGAGTGGGGGGTTGGGCCCCGTTCCGAACTCGGTGTGTAGACCGTACGGGCCGGGTGGGAAGGGGCTCAAGGGGATCGGTGGGGCTGCAATGGGACCGCCATACGCCGTTCATGAAACGGGAGGGGCGGGACGGGGGGCGTACGACCAACGTCCCAGGGCGGGTCCGTCTTGCGACAGGGGTCAATGTCGGTTGTGGACCTTACGCTGGCGACCATGACCGTCCTGGAACCCCGCGACACCCGTGTCGCAGTCGCATACGACCCTGTCGACGAGAGCGTTCTCGGGCGTTCCTATCGGTCCCTCAGCGTCGGGATCGTCTCCGTCGTGCTGCTCATCGCCTTTGAGGCGACCGCGGTTGGGACTGCTATGCCCGTGGCGGCGAGGGAGCTCGACGGGGTGTCGTTGTACGCGTTCGCGTTCTCCGGGTACTTCACCACCAGCCTGTTCGGGATGGTGTTCGCGGGGCTGGGGGTCCCCCCACGCCTTTAAGGCAGTGGGGGAGGTCGGACCGGCGGGGGCCGCTCGGGGCGTTGAGCAGTGGGATCGCGGCGTTCGCGGCGGGGCTGGTGCTGTCCGGGAGTGCCGAGGGCATGTGGGTGTTCATCCTCGGGCGGGCCGTGCAGGGGCTCGGCGGCGGGCTGGTCATCGTCGCTCTGTACGTCGTCGTGGGGCGGGCCTATCCGGAGCGGCTGCGGCCGGCGATCATGGCGGCGTTCGCCGCCTGTTGGGTCGTGCCGTCCGTGGTGGGACCGCTGGCCGCGGGCACGGTGACCGAGCAGTTCGGGTGGCGGTGGGTCTTCCTCGGGATACCGATCCTGGTCGTCCTCCCGCTCGGGCTCGCCCTGCCGCAGATACGGCGGCGGGCGGGCGGGCCCGTGGAGGGCGTCCCCGCGGCTTCCTTCGATCGGCGGCGGATCCGGCTGGCTCTCGCCATCTCCCTCGGGGCCGGGTTGCTTCAGTACGCCGCTCAGGATCTGCGTCCGGTCTCGTTGCTGCCGGGGGTGGTCGGAGTCGCGTTGCTCGTGCCCGCCGTGCTCGGGCTGTTGCCGCGCGGGACGTGGCGGGCGGCCCGGGGGCTGCCGTCCGTGATGCTGCTGCGCGGGGTCGCCGCCGGCTCGTTCATCGCCGCCGAGTCCTTCGTGCCGTTGATGCTGGTGACCGAGCGGGGGCTGAGTCCCACCCTTGCCGGGTTCTCGCTCGCCGCCGGGGGCGCTACCTGGGCGTTGGGGTCGTGGGTGCAGTCGCGGTCGCGGGCGGAGCCGTATCGGGAGCGGTTGATGGCGCTCGGGATGGTGCTGGCGGCTGGTGCGATCGCTGCCGCGCCCAGTGTGCTGGTCCACTCCGTGCCGGCCTGGACCGTGGCCGTCGCCTGGGCGTTCGGGTGTTTCGGGATGGGGCTCGTCATCTCCTCCACCAGTGTGCTGCTGCTCCAGCTTTCCGCCCCCGAGGAGGCGGGGGCCAACTCCGCCGGGCTGCAGATCGCCGATGGCCTGTCCAACGTGCTGTTGCTGGCCGCGGGGGGTGCGGCGTTCGCGGCGCTCGGCGGCGGGAGCGTGGCGCACGCGGCGACGGACACGACCGCCGACGGGTCGTCGCATCCGGCCGCCTTCGTCGCCGTCTTCCTGCCGATGGCCGCGGTGGCGCTGGCCGGGGCGTGGGTGACCACCCGGCTGCGCGAGCGGCGACCGTAAACCCCCGGAACCCCGAAACCCCGGAACCCCGAAACCCCGGAACCCCGGAACCCCGGAACCCCGGAACCCCGGAACCCCGGAACCCCGGAACCCCGAAACCCCGAAACCCCGGAACCCCGGAACCCCGGACCCGGAACCCCGGAACCCCGGAACCCCGGACCCGGAACCCCGGAGCGCCGGACTCCGGACCCCGGACCCGGAACCCCGGACCCCGGACCCGGAACCCCGGACCCCGGACCCGGAACCCCGGACCCCGGACCCGGAACCCCGGACCCCGGAACCCCGGACCCCGGAACCCGGACTCGGAACCCCGGACCCGGAACCCCGGAGCGTCGGATCCCGGAAATCCCGTGGCCGTTGATCCGCCCTTCTCCTAACCTTCCTGCCTATGCAGCCCCTCACCCTCCCCCCGGATCTCAGCCACGCCCTGGACGACCTCGCGGACGCCACCGGGCGTCGGCCGGAGGACATCGCGCTGGACGCCGTACGTGCGGGTCTGCGTGCGGAGGAGGCGCGGGTGCGGGCCGTGGCCGAGCGGCTCGCGGGAGCCCACGCCGACCTGTTGCGGAGGCTTGGGGAATGAGCCGCCACCCCACTGACCCCGCTCACCCGACCCGTCACCTCACCGTCGCCGAGGTGACGGACATCGCGCGGATCGCGTTCGGCGGGCGGGCCCCCGAGGCACGGGCTCCCGGTCTGCTCGTCTCCGCCGTGCACCGGCCCCGCGCCCGGATGTTCGGCACGGCTGCGTACGACGACGTCCACGAGCAGGCCGCCGCCCTGCTGCACGCGATCGCCTCGAACCACCCGCTCGTCGACGGCAACAAACGCGCCGCGTGGCTGGCGGCCGTGACCTTCCTCGCGCTGCACGGCGTGGATCTCGCCGACTGCGCTCAGGACGCGGCGTACGACCTGGTCATCGACGTGGCGTCCGGTGCGGAGTCCGAGGTCGCGGTCATCGCGCGGCGGCTGCGGGCGCTGTGACGTGAATCCCACCCACCGGCGACCCGGCCTTGTTCGCACCTGGACACCGCCGGGCCGCCGGTAGGGTGGCCCGGTTGTCATACCCAGCCGAGTCGTTCCCCCCTAGCCCCTCTGATCCGACCCCTCACCGGAGACCGTGACTACCTCCCGCCCGTCGCCCGCCGCCACCCTCAACGGAGGGCCCTCCGGGCCCACGCCTATGTCTGCCACCTCCGCGTCCTCCCACTCCCACCACCTGTCGCCCGCCTTTCCCGGTCGTGCGCCCTGGGGCACTGCCAGCAAGCTGCGTGCCTGGCAGCAGGGGGCGATGGAGAAGTACATCCAGGAGCAGCCGCGCGACTTCCTCGCCGTCGCCACCCCCGGCGCCGGCAAGACGACGTTCGCGCTGACCCTCGCCTCCTGGCTGCTGCACCATCACGTCGTGCAGCAGGTGACGGTGGTCGCGCCGACCGAGCACCTGAAGAAGCAGTGGGCGGAAGCGGCCGCGAGGATAGGCATCCGGCTGGACCCGGAGTACAGCGCCGGGCCGCTCAGCAAGGACTACCACGGTGTCGCCGTGACGTACGCGGGCGTCGGCGTACGGCCGATGCTGCACCGGAACCGGTCCGAACAGCGCAAGACCCTCGTCATCCTCGACGAGATCCACCACGCCGGCGACTCCAAGTCGTGGGGTGAGGCGTGCCTGGAGGCGTTCGAGCCGGCCACCCGCCGCCTCGCGCTCACCGGTACGCCGTTCCGGTCCGACACCAACCCCATCCCCTTCGTGACGTACGAGGAGGGGAACGACGGGATCCGACGGTCCGCCGCCGACTACACCTACGGATACGGGTCGGCGCTCGCCGACAACGTCGTGCGGCCGGTCATCTTCCTCTCCTACAGCGGCAACATGCGCTGGCGGACGAAGGCCGGCGACGAGATCGCGGCGCGGCTCGGCGAGCCGATGACCAAGGACGCGATCAGTCAGGCCTGGCGTACGGCGCTGGACCCGCGCGGCGAGTGGATGCCGAGCGTGCTGCGCGCCGCCGACCAGCGGCTCACCGAGGTCAGGAAGGCCATCCCGGACGCCGGTGCGCTCGTCATCGCCTCCGACCAGGACTCCGCCCGCGCCTACGCCAAGCTGATCCGGGAGATCACGGGGACGAAGGCGACCGTCGTCCTGTCCGACGACAGCGGCGCGTCCAACCGCATCGACGAGTTCAGCGCGAGCAACGACCGGTGGATGGTCGCGGTGCGGATGGTGTCGGAAGGCGTCGACGTGCCGCGGCTGGCGGTGGGGGTGTACGCCACCACCATCTCCACGCCCCTCTTCTTCGCCCAGGCCGTCGGGCGTTTCGTGCGGTCCCGGCGGCGTGGCGAGACCGCGTCCGTGTTCCTGCCGACCGTGCCCGACCTCCTCACCTTCGCCAACGAGATGGAGGTCGAGCGCGACCACGCCCTCGACAAGCCCAAGAAGGAGGGCGAGGAGGATCCGTACGCCGAGTCCGAGAAGGAGATGGACGAGGCGAACAAGGAGCAGGACGAGGACACCGGGGAACAGGAGCAGTTCGCCTTCGAGGCGCTGGAGTCCGAGGCCGTCTTCGACCGGGTGATGTACAACGGCGCCGAGTTCGGCATGCAGGCCCACCCAGGCAGCGAGGAGGAGCAGGACTACCTCGGCATCCCGGGGCTGCTGGAGCCCGACCAGGTGCAGCTGCTGCTCCAGAAGCGGCAGGCCAAGCAGATCGCGCACAGCAAGAAGAAGCCGGACACCGAGGCCGACCTGCTCGAACTGCCCGCCGAGCGGCGGCCGGTCGTCTCGCACAAGGAGATGATGGAGCTGCGCAAGCAGCTCAACACGATGGTCGGCGCGTACGTCCACCAGAGCGGCAAGCCGCACGGCGTGATCCACACCGAGCTGCGGCGCGTGTGCGGTGGTCCGCCGAGCGCGGAGGCGACGGCGGGGCAGCTGCGGCAGCGGATCGCCAAGGTGCAGGAGTGGGCCACGCGGATGAAGTGACCTCCGTGCCCTGTGAGGGCCCGGAGGGGCGCGCGGCGCGTCGTCACGCTCCGTACGTATCGGGAGAAATGCAGGTAGTCCATACCGGTCAATGACCGGATTCTGGACGGAGCCTTCCGCTCAGCGAACCTGCTTCGCTACTGTCCCGCTACGCACACGCCCCGTGGCAGCGCCGCCGCGGAGCGCAGCCGTGAAGCGACTGGGCCCGGACACGCCGGGCCCATCTGTCGATCGGCGGCCTCTCAAGCGCGTCACTGACGGGACTCGGTGACGCATCCGCCGCGACGGGGGCCCGCCGACCTCACCACTTAAGGAGTGGGCGTCGTGACCGCGGAGACCTCCCAGACGCTCGATCGAGGGCTGAAGGTTCTCAAGCTGCTGGCCGATACCGACCACGGGCTGACCGTCACCGAGCTTTCCAACAAACTGGGCGTCAACCGGACCGTTGTGTACCGGTTGCTCGCCACCCTGGAGCAGCACGCACTCGTACGACGTGACCTGGGCGGGCGAGCCCGCGTCGGCCTCGGAGTGCTGAGGCTCGGCCGCCAGGTGCATCCGCTGGTGCGGGAGGCCGCGCTGCCCGCGCTGCGGTCGCTGGCCGAGGACATAGGGGCGACCGCGCATCTGACGCTGGTGGACGGGACGGAGGCGCTCGCCGTCGCCGTCGTCGAGCCGACCTGGACGGACTACCACGTGGCCTACCGGGCCGGGTTCCGGCATCCGCTGGACCGGGGCGCCGCGGGCCGGGCGATCCTCGCCGCGCGCCAGCGGCGGCCGGACGAGCCGGGGTACACCCTGACGCACGGCGAGCTGGAGGCGGGGGCGAGCGGGGCCGCGGCGCCGTTGCTCGGGGTGACGGGGGTCGAGGGCAGCGTGGGTGTGGTGATGCTGGCGGACGCGGTGCCGGAGCGGGTGGGGCCGCGGGTGATGGACGCTGCGCGGGAGGTGGCGGAGGCGTTGCGCTGAGCTCTGCGGCGCCTGACGCGGGGCGGGTGTACCTGGGCGGGTGGGTGTGTGGCGGCGACCGTTACATTGACCTCGTGCTCTCTCGTCTCTCACGCCCCCAGGCCCTCGTCGTCTGTGCTCTGCCGCTCGTGGCGCTGCTCGCCACGGCGGCCTTCGCGCCGTTGCCGTTCTCGGTGGCGCAGCCGGGCATGACGGCGAACGTCCTCGGTGAGAACAAGGGCGACCCGGTCATCACGATCTCCGGCGCGCCCACCCGGGAGACGAAGGGGCAGCTGAGGATGACGACGATCGAGGCGACCAGCCCCGACACGGACGTCTCGCTCTCCGATGTGATCGACGGCTGGTTCCGTGCCGACCAGGCGATCATGCCGCGCGACTCGGTCTACCCCAGCGGGGAGAGCACCAAGGAGATCGAGCAGCACAACACCGAGCAGATGCAGCAGTCCCAGGACGCCGCGACCGAGGCCGCGCTGACGTACCTGCACCGAACCGACGACGGCCTCAAGGTCACGCTGAAGCTGGCCGACGTGGGCGGCCCGAGCGCGGGGCTGCTGTTCTCGCTCGGCATCGTCGACAAACTGGACGGCGACGGCAGCGGCGGCGACCTCACGGGCGGGCGCACGATCGCCGGGACGGGGACCATCGACGCCGACGGCAAGGTCGGCGCGGTCGGCGGCGTCGCCCTGAAGACGCAGGCCGCCCGACGGGACGGGGCGACCGTGTTCCTCGTGCCGAAGGACGAGTGCGGCGACGCGAAGTCCGAGCTGCCCAAGGGCCTGCGGCTGATCCCGGTCACCACCCTCAAGGGCGCGGTGGGCGCGCTGGTCGCGCTGGAGAAGGGGAAGGGCTCGGTACCGAGCTGCTGACCGACCTGACCGACCGCTCCACGCACCGCCGGTCACTTCACACACCGCCGGTCACTCCACGCACCGCCGCTCACTTCACGAACCCCTGGTCCTTCATCCAGTCCAGCGCGACCTGGTGCGGGTCCTCCCCGGCGACGTCCACCTTGGCGTTCAGCTCCTGCGCGACCGCGTTGTCGAGTTTCTCCGTGATCGGGTTCAGCAGGCCCGCGATCGCCGGCCACTTCTTCAGCGCCTTGGAGTTGATCACGGGGGCCGCGTTGTAGTTGGGGAAGAAGTCCTTGTCGTCGTCCATCACCGCCAGGTTCATCGACCTGATGCGGCCGTCGGTCGTGTACACCTCCCCGTAGGTGCAACTCCCCTTCGCCGCCTGCGTGTAGATGATCCCGGTGTCCATCTGGGTGATCCGGGACGCCGCGATGTGCATGCCGTACGCCTTCTCCATGCCCGGCAGCCCGTCCGCCCGGTTGGCGAACTCGCCCTCCACGCACAGCGTCACGGCACTCGGGTCCGACTTCGACAGCGCGGCCACGTCCGACAGCGTCTTCGTGCCGTACTTCCTGTAGTTGGCCTGGTTCACGGCCAGCGCGTAGGTGTTGTCCAGCCGGGACGGCGGCAGCCAGGTCAGCCCGTTGTCGAGGTCGGCGTCATGGACCGCCCGCCACTGCTCCTGCGGGTCGGTGACGGGCTCGCTGTTGCCCATGTACGTGATCCACGCCGTGCCCGTGTACTCGTACATGGCGTCGGCGTCGCCCTTGCGGACCGCCTCACGGCTGCCGATGGAGCCCTGGACGCCGGTGCGGTCCAGCACGTCCGCGCCGGCCGCCTGGAAGGCGATGCCGATCATCGCGCCGAGGACGAGGTTCTCGGTGAACGACTTGGACGTCACCGTGAGATGGGCGCCCTCGAGCGGCTCGCCCTGCCCGATCGACCCGGGCGAGACGTCGTCGACCATCGGCGAGCCGCTGCTCAGCCCGCACCCGGAGAGCACCGCCAGCGCGAGGACCGGCGCCAGTGTCCGGGCGGCTCTGCGGCACAGGCGTCTCACGTGTCCACGTCCAGTCCCCGTGGCCGCAGCATCACCTCGGCCAGTGAGGCCAGCCAGTCGACCAGCAGCGCCAGCGCCACGGTGAGGATCGCGCCCAGCACCAGCACCGGCATACGCTGGTTGGTGATGCCGGCGGTGATCAGGACGCCCAGGCCGCCGCCCCCGCCGAAGGTCGCCAGGGTCGCCGTGCCGACGTTCAGCACGAGCGCCGTGCGGACGCCGGCCAGGATGAGCGGGACCGCCAGCGGCAGCTCCACCCGGGACAGCACCCCGACGGGGGTCATGCCGATCCCGCGGGCCGCCTCCAGCAGCGTGGGGTCGTTCGCCTTCAGCCCCGCCATGGTGTTGGACAGCACGGGCAGGACGGCGTAGGCGATGATGCCGATCAGGGCGGCCCTGCGGCCGATGCCCAGCCAGATCACCAGCAGCGCCAGCAGCCCGATGGCGGGCGTCGCCTGCCCCATGTTGGCGAGGGCCAGCGCGAGGGGGGTCGCCTTCCGGAACCGCCGCCGGGTGAGCAGAATGCCCAGCGGGATCGCGATGATCAGCACGAAGAAGGTGGAGATCACCGTGAGTTGGACCTGCTGCCACAGGCACTTGGACACCTGCCCGTTCGAGAGCGCGTTCTTGGAGATCGGGTCCAGGTCCGCCTGCTGGAACCACAGCCAGGTCGCCAGCAGCAGGGCGACCACGAAGGCGGGCAGAACGGTCAGCTTCTGCCAGGTGACGCGCCGCCGCGGGGGAGCGGGTGGCGGGAACGGTGACGGCGCCCGCTCCGGGGCCCGCTCCTGCGCCTGTTCCGGCGCCCGCTTCCGCGCCGGGTTCTGCGCCGGTCCCTCCGCCGGTCCCTCCGGCCGGTCGTCGAGCTCGGGGGCGCTCACGCCTTCGCCTCCGCGCCCGGCCCCTCCTGTTCCGCGTGCGTCTGCGCGGCCCGGGCCTCCTCCAGTTCGTGCTGCGCCTCCAGGGCCTCCAGCCGGTCGGCCTCCAGCAGTCGGCGGACGGAGTTCATCAGCGTCTCCATGTCGACGACTCCGGTGTACTCGCCGCGCCGGCCGGTGACCGCGACCCGCCCGGTGCTGTCGGTCAGCACCGCCTCCAGCGCGTCGCGCAGGGTGGCGTCCCGGGTCACCGTGCCGTGGACCAGGGCGCCCGCCCGGGCCAGTGAGCCTCTGGCCCGCATCAGGTCCCCGCGGCGCAGCCACTTGTGGGGCCGACCGCGCCTGTCCAGCAGCAGGATCTCGTTGGTGCCGCTGACCCGGAGCTTGTTGACAATGGTCTGGAGCGGGTCGTCGACGGTCACCGTCGGGCAGCCGGTGATCTCCACGTCCCGGACGCGGCTGAGGTTGAGCCGCTTCAGGGCCGCCCCCGCCCCGACGAACCCGGACACGAAATCGTCCGCCGGGTTGGTGAGGATCGCCTCCGGAGTGTCGAACTGGGCGATGTGCGAGCGCTCGCGCAGCACCACGATCCGGTCGCCGAGCTTGATCGCCTCGTCGAAGTCGTGGGTGACGAACACGATCGTCTTGTGCAGCTCGCGCTGGAGCCGGATCAGCTCGTCCTGGAGGTGGTCGCGGGTGATCGGGTCGACGGCGCCGAACGGCTCGTCCATCAGCAGCACCGGCGGGTCGGCCGCCAACGCCCTCGCCACGCCGACGCGTTGCTGCTGCCCGCCGGACAGCTGGCGCGGGTAGCGGCCGTGGAACTCGCCGGCGTCGAGGCCGACCAGGTCGAGCATCTCCTCCACCCGACCCCGGATCCGCGCCTTCGGCCAGCCGATCATCCGCGGCACGAGCGCGATGTTCTGCGCGACCGTCATGTGCGGGAAGAGCCCGGACGACTGGATCGCGTACCCCACCTTGCGGCGCAGTTTCACCGGGTCGATGTCGGTGACGTCCTCGCCGTCGATCCGGATCCGCCCGCCGCTCGGCTCGATCAGCCGGTTGATCATCTTCAGCGTCGTCGACTTCCCGCAGCCGGACGGCCCCACGAAGATGACGGTCTCGCCCGCCTTGATCTCCATGGTGACGTTGTCGACGGCGGGGCTCGGATCGCCCGGGTAGCGCTTGGTGAGCCTCTCCAGCTCGATCGACGCCCCGTGGGAAGAGATGGGGGAGGAGGCGGGCGGGGAAGCAGACGAGGAGGCGGAGGAGGAGGCGGAGGAGACAGAGGAGGAGACAGACGAGGAGGCGCGGGAGCCGCCGGGCGAGTCAGACACGGATCCCCCTGGGAATCGTCAGCCGTCCGATCAGGACGTACGCGGCGTCGAACAGCAGGGCCAAGGCGATGATCCCGAGCGTGCCCGCGAGCACCTGGTTGAGCGCGTTCTTGCTGCCCAGCGAGGCGATGCCGCGGAAGATCTCGTTGCCGAGACCGGGCCCGGAGGCGTACGCGGCGATGGCGGCGATGCCCATCAGCATCTGCGTGGAGACCCGGATCCCGGTCAGGATCGGCGGCCAGGCCAGCGGCAGCTCGACCCGCGCCAGCCGCGTCAGCCGGGACATCCCGATGCCCTTCGCCGCGTCCACCAGGGACGGATCGACCCCGCGCAGCCCGACGACGGCGTTGCGCACGATCGGCAGCAGCCCGTACAGCGTCAGCGCGATCACCGTCGGCGGCACGCCCAGCCCCACCACCGGGATCAGCAGACCGATCATGGCGAGCGACGGGACGGTGAGGATGCTGGAGGCAGCGGTGGTGGCGAGGCTGCCGCCCCAGTCGCTGCGGTAGGCGAGGACCCCGATCAGCACGCCCAGCAGGGTCGCCGCCACCATGCACTGGAAGACGACGCTGGCGTGTTGGTAGGCGTCGGTGAGCAGCTGCTGGTGACGGTTGCCCAGGTACTCCCAGAAGCTCACACGCCCTCACCACCCCATGCCGGCCAGTTCATCTCCCTGTCCGCAGGCCTGCCGCCTGCTCCACCAGCGGGATGATCCGCAGCGGAACGGGGTTCTCCATCACGATCGCGGTGGCGGCCCGGACAATGCCATCAAAACCGACGACCAGGTCGATCACCCGCTGGAGATCGGCGTTGGAACGGGCCACCAGCCGGCACAGCATGTCCCCGCTGCCGGTGGTGGTGTGCAGCTCCAGCACCTCCGGGACGGTGGCCAAGTGCGCCCGCACGTCGGCCCCTTGCCCCTGCCGGATCTGCAGCGTGGCGAAGGCGGTGACCGGGTAGCCGAGGGCCGCCGGATCGACCTCCGGGCCGAATCCCCGGATGACTCCATTCGACTGAAGCCGGTCGAGCCGCGCCTGCACCGTCCCCCGGGCCACCCCCAGCCGCCGGGACATCTCCAGCACCCCCAGCCGCGGCTCCCGGGCCAGCAGCACGATGATCCGGCCGTCCAGCTGATCGATCCCCATGCCCGCCCGCCTCCGCGATGGTCAGCCTGTACACGACGCCCGCGGATACGGGCGTTCGACTGGGCATATTGTCCAGCGATGGTGCGAACTATTGCGCACCTTGCTGCCCGGCGCGAGGCTTTCGGTATGACGCAGACCACACACCACACTCCCGACACCGCCCGGCAGGCCGATCCCTTCCCGGTCAAGGGAATGGACGCGGTCGTCTTCGCCGTGGGCAACGCCAAGCAGGCGGCGCACTACTACTCCACCGCCTTCGGCATGACGCTGGTCGCCTACTCCGGACCGGAGACGGGCAGCCGCGAGACCGCCTCGTACGTGCTCACGAACGGCTCGGCCCGCTTCGTCCTGACCTCCGTCATCAAGCCCGCCACCACCTGGGGCCACTTCCTCGACCGGCATGTGGCCGAGCACGGCGACGGCGTCGTCGACCTCGCCATCGAGGTCCCGGACGCCCGCGCCGCGTACGCCTACGCCGTCGAGCACGGCGCCCGCTCGATCGCCGCGCCGTACGAGCTGAAGGACGAGCACGGCACGGTCGTGCTGGCCGCGATCGCCACCTACGGCGAGACCCGCCACACCCTCGTCGACCGCTCCGGCTACGACGGCCCCTACCTCCCCGGCTTCGTCGCCGCCGACCCGATCGTCGCGCCGCCCGCCCAGCGAACTTTCCAGGCCATCGACCACTGCGTCGGCAACGTCGAGCTCGGCCGGATGAACGACTGGGTCGGCTTCTACAACAAGGTCATGGGGTTCACGAACATGAAGGAGTTCGTGGGCGACGACATCGCCACCGAGTACAGCGCGCTGATGTCGAAGGTCGTCGCCGACGGCACCCTGAAGGTCAAGTTCCCGATCAACGAGCCGGCGATCGCGAAGAAGAAGTCCCAGATCGACGAGTACCTGGAGTTCTACGGCGGCGCGGGCGTCCAGCACATCGCGCTCAACACCGGCGACATCGTGCAGACGGTACGGACGATGCGCGCGGCCGGCGTCCAGTTCCTGGACACCCCGGACTCCTACTACGACACCCTCGGCGAGTGGGTCGGCGACACCCGCGTCCCCGTCGAGACCCTGCGCGAGCTGAAGATCCTCGCCGACCGCGACGAGGACGGCTATCTGCTGCAGATCTTCACCAAGCCGGTCCAGGACAAGCCGACGGTCTTCTTCGAGATCATCGAACGCCATGGCTCGATGGGCTTCGGCAAGGGCAACTTCAAGGCCCTGTTCGAGGCGATCGAACGCGAGCAGGCCAAGCGGGGCAACCTGTAGGGCCTGCTTGTACGGGGCGACGCGCGGCGGCTCGTCAAGGGGTCACCGGGGCGGTTTCGCCGGGGCCGGCTCGTCGCCCAGGTCCGCCAGGGCCACCCGGGCCACCGGAACGAGCAGCGGGGAGAAGTACGGGTTGATCTGCAGCGCCTCCTGGAGGTGTCTGCGGGCCGGCCCGTCCTGCCCCGACCTCCGCTCGATCATGGCCCGGTGGTACTGGTACGGCGCGCTGCGCACCGCGCCTCCGTGCATCCGGTCGGTGGCGATCATGGCGAACTTCAGGGCCTCCCTGTCGTCGTCGGCCCGGTGCAGCGCCCAGCCCAGCGCGTCCGCGACCGCGATCCCCGGCTGCCGCCGCCACTCGGCCCGCAGCCGCCGCACCGCCGACGCCGGATCGCCGTGGTCCGCCTCGAACCGGCCCAGCACCAGCTCCCCGTCGACCCCGCCCGCCGCCTCCTGCCGGACCCGCGCCCGCAGCAGGTCGTACTGCACGTGCGCCGCCTGCGTGAGCCCCAGCGACTCGTACAGCTCGCCCAGCTCCAGCGCGTACTCCGGCAGCGGCTGCCGGGCGAGCGCAGCCCGGTACGCGCTCAGCGCCTCCGACGTCCGCCCCAGCGCCGCCAGCGCCCGCCCCTGCCCGGCCTGCGCGGCCCGCTGGTCGGGGTCGATCCGGACGGCCTCCTCGAAGTGCCGCAGCGCGTCCTCCCGCTCGCCGCGCTCCCAGGCGAGCTGCCCGGCCCGCTCCAGCCAGGCTGCCTGCTCGGCGGGGGCGGAGGCGCCGGCCGCCGCGTCGGCCAGCGCGGCCTGCGCGTCCTCCCGCCACCCCCGGTCCCAGTAGACCCCCGCCGCCCGCGCCCGCACGGCTGGACCGGAGTGCAGCGCCGTCAGCCTGTCGAGCGCCTTGCGGGCCTTCTTGTAGTCGCCGAGCCCGGTGTAGGCGTCGATGAGCTGCGCATACGTCGTCCAGCGCGTCGGCGCTGCCTTGCGCGCGGCCTCGCCCCAGGCCAGGGCCGTGGGGAAGTCGCGGCGCGCGTTGGCCAGCGCGGCCAGACCGTCCAGGGCTTCGGCGTTGCCCCGGGGGCGCGCGTTCAGCGAGGTCCGCAGCGCCTGCTCGGCCTTGGGGTAGAGGAGCGCCGCGTCGGCGGTGCGCCGGCCCTGCTCGGCGTAGGCCGTGCCGAGCACCGCCCAGGACCGGGCGTCCTTGGGATGCGTCCGCACCCGGCTCTCCCGCTCGTCGATCAGCACCGCCAGGTCGGACAGCGCGGCCGGCACCCCCGCCCGGACCGCCGTCCCCGCCTGCGCTCCCGGCGCCGGCGCGGGCGCCCGCCGCACGGCCGGCTCCCCGCCCGGCCAGGACATCAGAGCCCCGCCGCCCAGCACGAGACACCCCACGAGCGAGCCGACGAGCAGCCGCCGCCGACGGAACCGAGAGACCTTCTCCATGGCGCTCACTGTGCGTCAGCGGGATGACCGTATGACGTCAGCCGAAGCGTCCGGCGGACGGGGTTCACACCGATGGCCCCGGGTGCGAACCTGTGATCATGAGCCGTTCGGAAGCACGACACAACGACGCGTCCGTGGTGACGGGCGACCTCCTCGACCGGCTGCTGACCGGCCTGCCCGCCGAGGCCGTCCTCACCGACCCGGACGTCACGGTCTCCTACGCCAACGACATGGCGAGCTTCTGCCCGGCCGGCGCCCCGGCCGTGGTCGTGCTGCCGCGCACGGTCGAAGAGGTCCAGCACGTCATGCGCACGGCGAGCGAGCTGCGCGTCCCGGTCGTCCCGCAGGGCGCGCGCACCGGCCTGTCCGGCGGCGCCAACGCCTCCGACGGCTGCATCGTCCTCTCCCTGACGAAGATGGACCGGATCCTCGAGATCAACCCGGTCGACCGGATCGCCGTCGTCGAACCGGGCGTCGTCAACGCGGCCCTCTCCCGCGCGGTCGGCGAACACGGCCTGTACTACCCGCCCGACCCCTCCAGCTGGGAGATGTGCACGATCGGCGGGAACATCGGCACCGCCTCGGGCGGCCTGTGCTGTGTGAAGTACGGGGTGACGGCCGAGTACGTCCTCGGCCTGGACGTCGTCCTGGCCGACGGCCGGCTGATGTCCACCGGCCGCCGCACGGCGAAGGGCGTCGCCGGGTACGACCTGACCCGGCTGTTCGTCGGCTCCGAGGGCTCGCTGGGGATCGTCGTGCGGGCGATCCTGGCGCTGAAGCCGCAGCCGCCGCAGCAGCTGGTGCTGGCGGCCGAGTTCGCGTCCGGGGCCGCCGCCTGCGACGCGGTGTGCCGGATCATGGCGGGAGGGCACGTCCCGTCCCTCCTCGAACTGATGGACCGTACGACGGTGCGCGCCGTCAACGACCTCGCCCACATGGGCCTGCCGGACACCACCGAGGCGCTCCTCCTGGCCGCGTTCGACACGGCCGACCCGGCTGCCGACCTCGCCGCCGTCGGCGCGCTGTGCGAGGCGGCCGGCGCCACCCAGGTGGTCCCCGCCGACGACTTCGCCGAGTCCGAACTGCTGCTCCAGGCCCGGCGGTCGTCGCTCGTCGCCCTGGAGGCCGTCAAGGGCGCCACGATGATCGACGACGTGTGCGTGCCCCGCTCCAGGCTCGCCGAGATGCTCGAAGGCGTCGAACGCATCGCGGACAAGCACCAGTTGACGATCGGGGTCGTCGCCCACGCCGGCGACGGCAACACCCACCCCACCGTCTGCTTCGACGCGCAGGACCCCGACGAGTGCCGGCGCGCCCGCGAGTCCTTCGACGAGATCATGGGCCTCGGCCTGGAACTCGGCGGCACCATCACCGGCGAGCACGGCGTGGGCGTGCTGAAGAAGGAGTGGCTCGCGCGCGAGCTCGGCCCGGTGGGCGTGGAGATGCAGCGGGCGGTCAAGGCGGCCTTCGACCCGCTGGGCATCCTCAACCCGGGCAAGCTGTTCTGAGCCTCCTCGGGCTCTCGCGGTTCCTGAGGTTCGCCCGAGGCTTCCGAGGCCGGGACCGAAAGCTCACTCACCTCCGTCCTTCGACTCCTCGCCCGGCCACGGCTCGCACAGCCACAGGTCGTCCGCAAGGGTCGGGGCGAGCAGGTCGGCCAGGGCTTCGTCGAGGCCGAGCTGCTCGCCCTCGGTCCCCGGGGGCACCACCCGCAGCGTCCGCTCCAGCCAGGCCGAGACCTGCGCCGCGGGCGCCTCCAGGAGGGCGTCGCCGTCCGGTGAGCTCAGCGCCATCAGCACGACGCTGCGCCCGTCCGCCTTCGACGGCCACACCCGCACGTCCCCGTGCCCGCACGGCCGGAACACGCCCTCCACCAGCAGTTCGCGGGCGAACGTCCAGTTGACCGGGTGCTCGGAGTTGATGTGGAAGGCGACGTGGACGGCGAACGGGTCGTCGCTGCGGTAGCTGAGCCGGGCCGGGACCGGAATGCTGCGCTCCGGCGACAGGATGAGCTTGAGCTCCAGCTCGCGCTCCACCACGGTGTGCTGCATGTCGGTTCTCCTCTCGATACGGACCTCGTACGGGCCCGCGGTGGGCCCGTACGAGTGGAGAGGGGGCCGGGCCGGAACCATTACGCGGATTCGGAGAACTTTTTCGCGACGGTTTCCGCAGGGGGCTCCGGGGCGGGTGCGGAGTGAGCCGCGGAGCGGGTCGCGGTGGTTCGAGTCCTGGGGTTCGGCGGGCGGTTCCGAAGGTGTGAAGAGCGTGCACGAGGTTGCCCGGAAAAGGGCGGGTCCGACGGGACTGGCGGTGGGGGTTGCGCCGGTCTGATAGATGTGGAGGCTCCCATCCCACCCCCGAGCAGATACGGGACGACGGACATGAGCGCCCCAACCCCGGCACCCGGCGACGACAGGCCCCGCGAAGGGTATTACCCGGACCCGTCCATCCCTGGATACGTCCGGTACTGGAACGGTGCCGCCTGGGTACCGGGCACCAGCCGACCGGCGCCGTCCGACGGCCGCCCGCTCACGCCCCCGTCCGGCGCGCCCCCGGCCTCCGTCGAGGAGACCGGCCCGCACTTCTTCGACGAGGACCCGGCGCCGGCGGACCCGTACGACGGCCGTCCCGAGCCGGCCTCAGCGTGGGGCGCCGACCGCGCCCACCAGTCCGGCTTCGGCGGCGACCAGGACCGCCGCGTCTCCTGGGGCGGCGGCCCGCAGGCCTCCGACCCGAGGGTCCCGTCGCCCGCCCCGGCCCAGCCCGAGGGCCGGTCGACGAGCACGGACGGCACGGCGACGATCCCGCCCGCCGATCCGCAGGACGGCAGCGGGGACGTGGTCTCCGGCGGCACCTTTGTCTTCCGCCGCCCGACGGCGGGCAACGGGGGGGCGGACGGCAACGGGGGAGCGCCGTCCGGCCCCGCGGGCCTCATCCCTGACGAGGGCACCGTCACGTTCCGCGCGTCGGCCCCGCGCCCGGGCAACCAGACCGGCGCTTCCGGCGCGCCCCTCGACAGCACGTTCCCGGCCGCGGCCCAGGGCCCGACACCGCCTCAGCCAACGCCTGTCCCCGGCGCACCGGGCCCGGCCGACGCGGGCTTCGGCGCACCGGGCCCGGCCGACGCGGGTTTCGGCGCGCAGGCTTCGGTCCCGCCAGGCTTCGGGGCACAGGGACCGGTCGGCGCGTCCGGCAGCGGCACCGTTCCCGGCCCGCCTGCAGGCAGCGGCACCGTCCCGGGCCCGGCTGCAGGCAGCGGCACTGCTCCCGGCGCGGGCTTCGGCTCGCCGGGTCCCGCCGGAACGCCCCCTGCGGGCACTGCCCCGCCTGGCACGGGCCCGGTCAGCAACGCCCCTGCGAGCAGCGGCCCGGCCGGCAACGCTCCAGCGGGCAGCGCCCTGGCGGGCAGTGGTTTCGCGGGCAACGCTCCTGCGGGCAGTGGCCCCGCTGGTAGTGGTTTCGCGGGCAACGCTCCTGCGGGCAGTGGCCCCGCTGGCAGCGGTCCCTCGGGCAGCGGCCCTTCGGGCAGCGTCCCCGTCGGGGCTGCGGCCTCCGGAGCGGTTTCGGCCGGGCCGGGCCCCGCCAAGCCCGGTTTCGGGGCCGGTAAGGCGGCTGCCGAGCGGGCTGCGGCTCAAGGCGCCGGTGTTCCCGCCCCGCAGGGTCCCGCTCCGCAGGGTCCCGCTGGGTTTCCGGCAGGCCAGCCCGGCGTCCAGCCCGCCGCCCCGGCGGCCGCCGCGTTCTCCGGTGCACAGCAGGCCGCCCCGAGCGTGCCCCGGCAGTCAGGGGCTCCCGGTGTGGCCCAGCCGCAGTCTGCCGGGGCCGAGGGCGCTCCGATGGCTGCCGGGTCCGGTGGGGGGCAGCCGTCCTGGGCGCAGCAGGTGCAACGGCTCGCGGGCGCCGAGGACGGCGGCCCCGTCGCGCCCTGGAAGCCGCCGGTCGAGGACATCTTCCAGGCGGCCGCCCGGCGTCAGGCCTCGGCCCGCCCAGCGGGTCTCGGCAAGCGGCTGGGGGCCCGTCTCGTCGACACGCTCGTCCTCGCGGCCGTCACCGCCGCCGCCGCCGTGCCCTTCGGCGTGAAGGCGCTCGACCACGTCAACGAGAAGATCGACGCGGCCAAGCTCACCGGAGAGACCGTCACAGTCTGGCTGTTGGACGGCACGACGTCGGTGTACCTCGCGATCGTCCTCGGCGTCCTGTTGGTCTTCGGGGTCGTCTACGAGGCCCTGCCGACCGCCAAGTGGGGCCGCACGCTGGGCAAGAAGCTGTTCGGTCTGCAGGTGCGGGACATCGAGGGCGGCGAACCCCCGTCCTTCGGGGCGGCCCTGCGCCGCTGGCTCGTGTACAGCGTGCCCGGTCTGCTCGTCGTCGGTGTCGTGGGCGTCGTCTGGGGGCTGTTCGACAGGCCGTGGCGGCAGTGCTGGCACGACAAGGCGGCGCACACGTTCGTCGCCGGCTGACCGGCTGACCGGCTGACCGGCTGGCCGGTAGCCCGGACGGCCGCTTGCCGGATGCGGAGCCGAGGGGTTCGGGGTCGACTCGGGGGCATGACCACCGAACCGCCCCCGGGCCCCGGCGGCGGCGAGCCGCCGGAGGACGACCCGTTCAGGAAACGGCCCTCGCAGCAGCCCCCGCAGTCTCCGTACGGCGAGGGGCGGGGCGGCTCCCCCTACGACACCCCGCAGGGACCGTCCGGCGGCGATGCGTCCGGCGGCGGTCCGTACGGCGGCGGTCCGTCCGGCGGCGGTCCGTCCGGGGGCGGCCCCTACGGCGGTGACCCGTACGGCGGTTACCCCGAGGACCCGCTGGCCGGGATGCCCCCGCTCGCCGACAGCGGCAAACGCACGCTGGCGAGGATCATCGACATGATCCTCGTCTTCGTCGTGGTGACCCTGCTGGCGTGGGCGTTCGGGGTCGCGCAGTACACGACGGACGCGGACAAGATCGAGTTCGGCAAGACCTTCGGACGCGAGCTCGTCGCCGCGATCCTGTACGTCGCGTACGACACGGTCCTGACCGCCCGGTCCGGCCAGACGCTGGGCAAGAAGTGGCTCGGCATGCGCGTGGCCGACCTCGACAGCGGCTCCACTCCCTCCGCGCAGACGTCGCTGGTCCGCGCCCTGGTGCTGTGGGTGCCGTTCGCGTTCTGCTGCGCCTGTCTGTGGACGGCGGTCTGCGGCGGCTGGAGCTTCTTCGACAAGCCCTACAAGCAGGGTTTGCACGACAAGGCGGCCAAGACGGTGGTGGTCAGCACCACCTGACACACAGCCGCCGACACACCGCCCGCCGACGAACCGACAGACAGACGGACCGTCCGCCCGCCCAACCGGCACGGCCGACCGGCACGACCAAGGGCCCGCGCCTGATGCCGGGCGCGGGCCCTTGGCCGTGCCGCTGCGTCTCAGGGGGCTGTGGGCTCCCGGACGGGCTCGGGCGCCGAGGCGACCGACGCCGGTACGGGGGCGCTCACGGGCGCGTGCAGAGGAACGGGAGTGGGACCGGGAGCGGGAACCGGAACGGGCGTGCGCCGGCTCGCGGGTCGGCGCGCCGCGGAGCGGGCCACGGGGGCCCGCGACGGCTTCGGCGTCGGCACCGTCATGGCGACGAGCACGCCGAGTGCGACCGCGGCGACGACGACGAGGCCGATTCCGGGGCCCGAACTCGTCTGTGACAGCAGCAGCATGGCTAGCGTCGAGAGGATGACGGTGCAGGAACCGTATGTGAGCTGTGCGACAGTCGGACGAGGCATGGCAATCGTGTCCTCGGAAGCGGGGGCGTTCTCGACTCTATTCGCCTGCATGCCCGAGTGGACCGAACGGTAAGCGTGACCTAACCCACGGTGCCGGTGCACAGGGGGCGCACGGAGTCATGGCGTCCACCAAGTGGACTGTCCCGCGCGCCTGTCTCATTACCGTCATGTGTCCGTATTGCGAACACCGGCTTCCAATAATGCAGTTGACTTGTCCAAGTCAAGATCTGTCTTTTCTCGTAAACCAGTAGTCAAATGGCGTCACTTGACTACACGCGTATAACAGCGCGCGGACCTTCCTTGACAGGGATCCCCCCTTTCCGCGCGCACGGGCGCGTGCGTGGGAGGACATCAAGTGACCAGTAGATCTTGGACGTTCAGGACGGCCGCGACGGTCGTCGCGCTCGCGGCGGCCTCGGCGACGTTCACGACGTTCGCCGTGGCCCAGGCCGCGGAGACCGGCTCGGCGCAGGCCCCCGTCGCGGACGGGCAGGACCCGCAGCCGGCGAAGGCCCGCGAGCACGACTTCGACGGGCCGCTCAGCAAGACCCAGGACGCCCAGCGCCAGGAGGCCCTCAAGCAGGTCATATCCGGCGAGGCGTCGGTGAAGGACCGCGACGGCTCGAAGGTCGTCCAGCTCAAGAGCCGCAAGGGTGCGGGCAAGTACGTCGAGCTCGGCCGCGAGAGGACCGACAAGATCTTCACGATCCTCGTCGAGTTCGGCGACCAGGTCGACCCCCGCTACGGCGGCGCCGCCGGCCCGCTGCACAACCAGATAGCCCAGCCGGACCGGGCCGTCAACAACTCCACGGCCTGGCAGGCGGACTACGACCAGAAGCACTTCCAGGAGCTGTACTTCGGCACCGGCAAGAAGACCGAGTCGCTGAAGAAGTACTACGAGAAGCAGTCCTCGGGCCGCTACTCGGTCGAGGGCGAGGTCACCGACTGGGTCAAGGTCCCCTACAACGAGGCCCGTTACGGCTCCAACGACGCCACGACCGGTGCCTGGTACGCGGTGCAGGACGGGGTCAACGCCTGGGTCGCCCAGCGCGAGGCCGCCGGCGCCACCCCCGCCCAGATCAAGACCGAGCTGGCCGCGTTCGACCAGTGGGACCGCAACGACTTCGACGGCGACGGCGACTTCAACGAGCCCGACGGCTACATCGACCACTTCCAGATCGTGCACGCCGGCGAGGACGAGTCCGCGGGCGGCGGCGCCCAGGGCGAGGACGCGATCTGGGCCCACCGCTGGTTCGCCTTCGGCACCGACGCCGGCTCCACCGGCCCCGCCGGCAACAAGCTGGGCGGCGCCCAGATCGGCGACACCGGCATCTGGGTCGGCGACTACACCATCCAGCCGGAGAACGGCGGACTCGGCGTCTTCGCCCACGAGTACGGCCACGACCTCGGTCTGCCGGACGAGTACGACACCTCCGGCGGCGGCGAGAACTCCACCGGCTTCTGGACCCTGATGTCCTCCGGGTCCTGGCTCGGCACCGGCAAGGAGTCCATCGGCGACCTGCCCGGCGACATGAACGCCTGGGACAAGCTGCAACTGGGCTGGCTGGACTACGACACGGCCAAGGCGGGCGCGAAGTCCACCCACACGCTCGGCGTGGCGGAGTACAACACCAAGAACGCCCAGGCCCTCGTGGTCCAGCTGCCGGAGAAGAAGGTCACCACCGAGATCGTCGCCCCGGCGCAGGGCGCCACGCAGTGGTGGAGCGGCAGCGGCAACGACCTGAAGAACACCCTGACCCGGACGGTCGACCTGACCGGCAAGACGTCCGCCGCGCTGTCCCTGGACGCCTGGTGGGACACCGAGAAGGACTACGACTACCTGTACACCGAGGTCTCCACCGACGGCGGCGCCACCTACACGCCGATCGACGGCACCCTGGCCGACGGCAGCGCCGTCCCGCGCGACGGCAGCGGCAAGCCCGCCCTCACCGGCACGGCGGACGCCTACCAGAAGCTGACGTTCCCGCTGGACGCCTACGCGGGCAAGCAGATCAGCGTCCGCTTCCGTTACGCCACCGACGGCGGCGTCGCGCAGAAGGGCTTCGCGGCCGACGACATCACGCTGACGGCGGACGGCGCCACGCTCTTCGCCGACAACGCGGAGACGGCGGACGCGGCCTGGACGGCGAGCGGCTTCTCGCGCATCGGCGGCTCCATCACGGACGACTACGCGCAGTACTACATCGCCGAGAACCGCCAGTACGTGTCGTACGACAAGACCCTCAAGGTCGGCCCGTACAACTACGGCTTCTCGACGACCCGTCCGGGGTGGGTCGAGCACTACCCGTACCAGAACGGCCTGTTGATCTGGAAGTGGGACACCTCCCAGGCGGACGACAACACCAGCGCCCACCACGGCGAGGGCCTCATCCTCCCGATAGACGCGCACCCCACCCCGCTGAAGTGGTCGGACGGCACCCTGATGCGCAACCGCGTCCAGGCCTTCGACTCCACCTTCAGCTGGTACCCGACGGACGCGATCACGCTGCACAACGCGGACGTCGCGACCAAGATCAAGTCCCGTCCGGGCGTCCCGGTCTTCGACGACGGCAAGTCGACGTACTACGACGCGTCGAACCCGCTCGCGGGCGTCAAGGTCACTGACACCAACACCTCGATCAAGATCGTCGGGGAGCCCCTCAGCGGCTCGACGATCACGGTGAAGGTCGGCCCCTCAGCGAAGTAATCGACGTTTTCGCAGGTCAGACACGTATCGGCGGTGACCCCCTGGCGGGTTGCCGCCGATCGTGTTTAGGTGCCTCCTGTGCTTCGCTTATTGACACCGACACGGACGCCGGCGCTGACGCCGACCTCGATACCGACTCGCACGGGGGTGTGACCGCATGGCCGCAGGAGGCTTCTGCAAGCTGCCCGACGGCATGGTGGTGGTGGCGCTGAACCTGCCCCGCCCCGCCGCTCACGAGGGCCTCCCAGGCCCCTCCACGGACGTCCGCGTCCTCGTCCGCGCCCAGAACCGCGCCAGAGCCCTGACCAGGCTCCGCAACCTGGGCCTGAGAGCCGTCTACCTCCGGGGCAACGCCGCCCCGCCCACCCCGGACGAGATCACGGCGGTCCTCCACCACCCCGACGGGCTCATATGGCGCACGGCACCCGACAACGGTGTCCCGATCGGCGTCGTGGCGGTCCCGGAACTGTGGCGCCCGATCCGGGCACTGCTGCGGAGGGCGGCGGCGTAGGCATCCGGCGGGTGGGCGGGTGACGCGGACGCCGCCCGTCTCACCCGCCCACGATCGTCATCCGCCCACGATCGCCCGCAGAGTCACGTACAGCAGCGACGGGCCGAGCAGGCAGCCCACGCCCGTGTAGAAGGTGGCCGTCATGGCGCCGTAGGGCACCAGGCGCTTGTCGGTGGCCGCGAGCCCGCCGGCCACGCCGGAGGTCGTGCCCAGCAGCCCGCCGAAGGCCATGGCGGACTTCGGGTTGTTCAGACCGATCAAGGGGGCGATGAGCGGTGTCCCCACCATGACCACCACGGATTTGACCAGACCGGCCGCCACCGACAGCGCGATCACGTCCGAGTTCGCGCCCACCGCCGTACCGGTCACCGGCCCGACGATGTACGTGGCCGCGCCGGCTCCGATGGTCGTCAGCGACTTGGCGTCCGTGTAGCCGAAGAAGGCGGCGACGACGGCCCCGACGACGAACGACAGGACGACGCCCAGCAGGATCGACAGCCCGCCGGACAGCCCGGCCCGCTTGATCACCTTCAGGTCGACGCCGTAGGCGGTGGAGACGATCGCGAAGTCCCGGAGCATCGCACCGCCCATCAGGCTCAGCCCGGAGAGCACCGTGAAGTCGGCCGCTCCGTGCTCGCCGTCCGTCACGGTGCCGCCCCAGTAGGCGAGGGCCAGGCCGAGGAGGATGGCGATGGCGGAGCCCTGCAGCCGGCCGCGGGTCAGCTTCCTGGACAGCCAGCCGCCGGTCAGCATCAGCGCGCCGACCACCGCGAAGGCCACCAGCAGGCCGTTGTCTTCGAGGACGGAGGTGAAGCGGTCCATGTCAGGCCTCCTGCTTCTCGTCCGCGGTCGGCGTCGCCAGCGGTTCCAGTGGTTCGTCCGATCCGCCGATCCGCGCCACGACCGGCACCAGGGCGAAACCGACGGCGGCCGCGCCGAGGCCGGCCAGGATCGCCATCGGACCGCCGCTGACCGCCTTGACCACGTTCTGCGCGGAGGCCATGCCGACGACGATCGGTATGTACATCGCGCTCCAGAAGAGCACGCCCTGCTCGGAGGCCTCGGGGAACAGGCCCTTCCGCCGGAGCTGATGAGTGACCACGATCAACATGATCATGGCGAATCCGACTCCGCCGATATTGGCGTCGACGTTGAGGGCGGCGCCGAGCAGCTCGCCGACGGTTGCGCCCACGAGCATGCACACCGCCAGGGCCGCGACTCCGTAGATGACCATCGTCTTCTCCACACTGAGAGACATTGGGGACAGGTGGGAAACACAGGGGGACTGGGGCCAGGGGGACAGTCGGGAAACAGGGGACGCGCAGGGTGGGATCAGGCGCCGGCGAACAGATCGGCGTAACGCTTGCGCAGCTCGGCCTTCTGCACCTTGCCCATGACGTTGCGCGGCAGCTCCGCGACGACGCGCACCGCGCGCGGGTGCTTGAAGCGGGCGAGATCACCGCTGATGAAGTCCAGCAGCTCGCCCTCCTGGGGCTGCTGACCGGGCGCGGGGACGACGACGGCCACCACCGTCTCCCCGAAATCGGGGTGCGGGACCCCGATCACCGCGGATTCCAGCACCTTGGGATGGGCGTCGAGCAGCTCCTCGATCTCCTTGGGGTAGATGTTGTAGCCGCCGGAGATCACCAGGTCCTTGCCCCGGCCGACGATGCACAGATAGCCGTCCTCGTCGATGCGGCCCAGGTCGCCGGTGATGAACCAGCCGTCCGCACGGAACTCGGAAGCGGTCTTCTCGGGCATCTGCCAGTAGCCGGTGAACACGTTGGGGCCGCGGACCTCGATGCCGCCCACCTCGCCGTCGGCCAGCGCCCGTCCGGTCTCGCCGTCCGCCACCCGGATCTCGGTGCCGGGGAGCGGCTTGCCGACGGTGCCGGGCTTGCGCGGTCCGCCGTCGTAGGGGTTGGTGGTGTTCATGCCGGTCTCGGTCATCCCGTAACGCTCCAGGATGGCGTGGCCGGTGCGGGCCTCGAAGGCCTCGTGGTCGCTCGCGAGGAGCGGGGCCGAGCCGGAGACGAACAGCCGCATCGAGGCGCAGGCCTCCGGGGTGAGCCGGTCGTTCTTCAGCAGCCGGGTGTAGAACGTGGGCACGCCCATGAGCACCGTGGCCCGGGGCAGCAGATCGAGGACCGTCTCGGCGTCGAACTTCGGCAGGTAGTGCATGGAGGCGCCGGCCGTGAGGGTCATGTTCACGGCGACGAACAACCCGTGGACGTGGAAGATCGGCAGAGCGTGGATCAGCCGGTCCTCGGCGGTGAACCGCCAGGCCTCCAGCAGCGCCCGGCAGTTGGAGGCGAGGTTGCCGTGAGAGAGCACCGCGCCCTTGGAGCGCCCGGTGGTGCCGGACGTGTAGAGGATCGCCGCCGGGTCGTCGGCCGAGGCGTCGAAGATCTCTTCGTGGCGGCCGTCGCCGTCGAGGAGCGTGCCGTCGCCGGCCGTGCCGAGCGTCTCGACGACGAGACCGTCCCCCGCGCGGTGCGCGTGCTCGGCCCGGCGCTCCGGGGAGCAGACGAGCACGCGGGGCCGGGCGTCCTTGAGGAAGTACTCCATCTCCGCACCGGTGTACGCGGTGTTGAGGGGCAGGAAGACCCCGCCGATCTGCAGGGTCGCCAGGTACAGCGCGATGGCCTCCGGCGACTTCTCCACCTGCATGGCGACCCGGTCACCGGCGGTGACGCCGTCGGCGACGAGGCGCGCCGCGATCCGCTGCACGGTCCGCGCGGTCTCGCCGTAGGTGATGCCCCGCCCGTCGGGCAGCTCGAAGAGCGCCTTGTCCGGCTGTTGCTCCGCCTGCTCGACGAACGACCGGTGAATGGTCGGGAAGGGCGCCATCGGTGCTGTTCCTCTCTGGTGCTGCACGGCGTCGTCCTGGACGGCGTCGTCCTGCGCGGGCTCGTTCGCGGGGAGGTCGGGGAGGTTGGAGAGGTCGGGGAGGACGCCCCGCAGGGGCCCGTCGACGGCCACGGCGCGGCGGCGGACGAAGTCCTCGTGCCGGCGCTCCAGCTGGTCCGGCTCGTAGTGGTAGTTGATCATCGCGCCGTAGGACTGCCGCCAGGCCCCCGGCGAGGTGTTCGCCGGCCAGTTCAGCTGCCAGGCAGCCGCCCCGTTGCCCAGGTGGAAGCGGGCGACCGGGTCGAGCGGGCGACCGTCGTCGTGCCGCTCGAGCGCGATGTACCGGGCCAGGACGGGGAAGAGCCGGGCACGTATCCGCTCGGCGTCCGCCGCCGCGAGACCGGCCGGATCCGTTACGCCGTCCAGCTCCGCGGCGAGCTGTCGCAGGCCGGCGTCCCCCTCGGCGCGCTCCGTGAGCCAGCGCCGGAATCCCGGGATGGGCGAGAGCGTGGCGAACTGCGTCAGGTGCGGCAGCTGCTCGCCCACGTGCTCGATGACCTGTTTGATGAGGAAGCTGCCGAAGGACACCCCGGCCAGTCCGTCCAGGGCGTTGTTGATCGAGTAGAGCGCGGCGGTGTCCGCCTGCGCCGGGTCGAGCGCGGGGCCGGGCTCCAGCAGCGGGGCGATGTCGTCCGGCAGCCCGCGCACCAGGGCGACCTCCACGAAGATCAACGGGACGTTTCCGGTGGCGGGGTGGAAGAAGGCGTAGACACGGCGGTCCGCGGGCTCCAGACGGCGCCGGAGCTCGTCCCGGCTCGCCATCGGGTGGACCTTCTCGCCCCGCAGCAGGTGCTGGTGCAGTTCCTCCGGCGCGTCCCAGGTGACCTCCCTCATGCGGAGGAAGCCGCGGTTGAACCAGGAGGTGAGCAGGTGGTGGAAGTCGTGGTCGAGGGGCCGCAGCCGCGGGTGGCGGCGCGTGAGCCGGCGCAGATCCGCGCGCATGCCGACCAGGGCGAGGGTGGCGTCCGGCGCGTGGTTCATCCGGCGGAGCAGTTGCTGCCGGGCCGGCTCGACCACGTCGAAGAGACGGACCAGTTCCTCCGCGCCCTGGAGCCCGCGGTCCCTGACCGCCTCCCACTGGCGGTAGGCGGCGCGGACCTGGCCGGCGTCCACGTCGTAGGTCGTGGTGATGTGGCTGAAGAAGGCCAGTCTGCCGACGTCGTCGAGCTCGGCGTAGGCGGCGAGGGCCCGGGCGGCGACCGCGCGCATCGAGGCTTCGCCCACGTCGCTCATCAGGACTTCGCAGGCCGCCAGGAGCCGGTCCAGCGGGGGGTCCGGGGGCTCCCCGGCCGCCGGGTCGCCGTCTCCCGGCCGCCCGAGAGCCCGGAACAGGTCGCTCAGCAGCCAGCCGTCGCGAGGGTCCTCTTCCATGTCCGTCGCCCGCTCCTCTCGGCCCTTCGTCGTATCCATCATCGGTCATGATGTATACAACAGCTGCACCGTAGAGTACGGAGATGAGGTGCGCCAGCCCCTGGACCGGACCGGACCGGACCGGATCGTGCCGGGATCAGGGAAGGGGCCGGGGCCGGACAGCCGAACAGCCGAACAGTCGGACAGTCGGACAGTCGGACAGCCTGAGCATGCGGAGGTTGGGTATGGCCCGAATCCCGGAGTCCCAGCGGGTGCGAGACGCGCTGGAGAACGCCGTCGTGGAGGGCCGCTACCGCCCGGGAGAACGGCTGGACCCGGCACGGCTGGAGCAGGAGTTCGGCTGCTCCCGCACGCCGGTCCGCGAGGCGCTTCAGGCGCTGGAGCGTTCCGGGCTCGTGCAGATCCGTCCCAAACAGGGCACGTACGTCACCGAGTTGAGCGTGTCCGAGCTGGCCGAACGCTTCGAGGTGATGGCCGAACTCGAAGGGATGGCGGCACGGCTGTCCGCCCGGCGCATCGAGCGGGAGTCACTGGCCCAGCTCGAACAGGCCCTGGAGGAATGCGAGAGACACGCGCTCGCGGGTGACGCCGACGGCTACTACTACGCCAACGCCAGCTTCCACGGCGTCGTGTACGACTCCTCCGGCAACGAATACCTGCGGCGGCAGGTCCACGAGCTCAAGCGGGCCCTGCAGCCGTACCGGCGGCTGCAACTGCGCGTGCCGGACCGCATGCGGCGGTCCCTGGCCGAGCACCGGGACATCGCCGGCGCCATCGCCCGCGGGGACGCCGAGAGCGCGGAGAACGCGGCTCGCGACCACGTGCTCGTCCAGGTCAAGGAGTTCAGTCAGCTGGTGAGGACCTGGAGACATGTGACCCGCCCGGCGCACAGCGCCGGGTGATCGCGACCCAGGCGCCGGGCGTGCCTCAGTACGCCTCGACCACCTTCACGTCTTCCTCCGTGACCACGCCGTCCACGATGCGGAACGAGCGGAACTGGAACTCGCCGAGGCCGTCGGTGTCCGCCGTGGAGACCAGGACGTAGTGGGCGCCGGGTTCGTTGGCGTAGGAGATGTCGGTGCGGGAGGGGTGGGCCTCGGTCGCGGTGTGGGAGTGGTAGATGACCACCGGCTCCTCGTCGCGGTCGTCCATCTCGCGGTACAGCTTGAGCAGGTCGCCGGAGTCGAACTCGTAGAACGTGGGGGACATGGCCGCGTTCAGCATCGGGATGAAGCGCTCGGGGCGGTCCGAGCCCGCCGGGCCCGCGACGACGCCGCACGCCTCGTCCGGGTGGTCCTTGCGCGCGTGCGCGACGATCTGGTCGACGAGGGCCTGGGTGATGGTCAGCATGTTCGAAAGCATAAGCATGTGGGCCGCTCCGTACCGAGGGATGGTACGGAGCGGCCCACATGGCGGACGGCCTTGAGCGGCAGGCCCCGAAGGGGCGGTCAGCCGACCTTCTCGAACTCCGCCTCGCGGCGGTCGGTGATCTGCGGGTTGCGGCCCTTGAGGACCATCCAGCCGATGCCGAGGACGGCCGCCCAGCCCGCCATCACGTACAGGCAGACGCGGGAGTCGGCGTCGTAGGCGATCAGGCCGGTGACGAAGAGCAGGAACACGATGGCCACCCAGCTGAACGCCGAGCCGCCGGGCGCCGGGAAGCTGGACGCGGGCAGCCGGCCCGCGACGACCGCGCGGCGGTACAGGACGTGGCTGATCAGGATCATCAGCCAGGTCCAGATGCCGGCCGCGGTGGCGACGGAGGTGACGTACCCGAAGGCCTTCTCGGGGACGACGTAGTTCAGGACGACGCCGATGCCCATGAAGAGGACCGAGACCGTGATGCCGAAGGCGGGCGTCCTGGACGACGACAGCTTCTTGAAGGCCGCCGGGGCCTCGCCGCTCTCGGCCAGGTTCCGCAGCATGCGGCCCGTGGAGTACATGCCGGAGTTGCAGGAGGACAGCGCCGCGGTGAGCACGACGAAGTTGACGATGCCCGCGCCCGCCGGGATGCCGATCATCGCGAACGCCTTCACGAAGGGGCTGACGCCCTCCGCGAACTCGGTCCACTTCACCACGCACAGGATGACGGTGAGCGCGCCCACGTAGAACAGCGCGATGCGCCACGGCAGCGTGTTGATGGCCTTGGGGAGCGTCTTCTCCGGGTTCTCCGACTCGCCCGCCGTGACGCCGACCAGCTCGACCGCGAGGTAGGCGAACATGACGCCCTGCAGGGTCATCAGGGACGAGCCCACGCCCTTGGGGAAGAAGCCGTCGAACTCCCACAGGTTGGAGACGGCGGCGGTGTCGCCGGCGTTGCTGAAGCCGAAGGTCAGGACGCCGAGGCCGATCACGATCATGCCGATCAGGGCCGTGACCTTGACCATCGAGAACCAGAACTCCAGCTCCCCGAACACCTTCACCGAGATCAGGTTGACCCCGAAGAGGATCACCAGGAACACCAGCGCCGTCACCCACTGGGGGACGGCCGGGAACCAGTAGTTCACGTAGATCGCGGCGGCCGTCAGCTCGGCCATGCCGGTGACGACCCACATCAGCCAGTAGGTCCAGCCGGTGAAGTAGCCGAAGAACGGGCCGAGGAACTCACGGGAGTACTCCGCGAACGAGCCCGAGACCGGCCGGTACAGCAGCAGCTCGCCGAGGGCCCGCATGATGAAGAAGACGATCGCGCCCGCGAGCGCGTACATCAGGATGAGGCTGGGGCCGGCCTTGGCGATGTTCGCCCCGGCGCCCAGGAAGAGACCGACGCCGATGGCGCCGCCGATCGCGATCATCTGGACCTGGCGGCTGCCGAGTCCGCGCTCGTACCCCTCTTCAGAGGTCTTCTCCGTGGCGTCCTTGCCGTCCTTGTCGACCTGAGCGGAGGTCATGTGTCTGTGCGCCTTTCTCCGAATCCCCCCGTGTACTGGAGCTGCCCGGCCGACGGTCCGTCGGCCATATGGCGCACCCGGCGGGACATGGGTGGCGTCCGCCGGGCGATCGTGAAGATTTATCACGCCCGCAACACTGATCACCGGCAGGACATGTGGCGCACGCCACAGGGAGAAGCGGACAGAACGCCTCCCCGGACGGCATAACCGGCCGGGGAGGTAACGTGATCGTTATCCGGATTTGAGCGTCCGCTGAGCGAACGCGACTACGGATGAACCGGGACAATCTCTATGGCGTGACCAGGGCAGTCCCTAGGGCGCGACCAGGACGGGCCTTACGGCATAAGGGTCGTCACGAGCGTCTCCTGGAGCCCGCCCAGCCACAGGTACGCCATCACCATCGGCTTGCGCGGATCCTCGTCCGGCAGCCGGTAGAGAAGGTCGGTGTCGTCCTCGTCGGTGATCTCCAGCCGGGAGCCGATCGCGAGCCGCAGGTCGTTCAGCGCGCGCAGCCACTGCTGGGACTCCTGCGGGGTCAGTTCCAGCACCGCCCCGCCCTCGCCCGCCGCCTCGGCGGCCAGCGTGTCCAGCGAGCGCACCACCGCGAGGGCGTTCTCGCGCTTGCCGGCCCTGAGGTCGTTCTCGGTGTAGCGGCGGAACTCGGCGGAGTGCGCCTTCTGCTCGTCCGCCTGCTGCGGCCCCGGGGCGCCCTCCGGGTCGGTGTAGGCGTCCGGGAAGAGCCGGCGCAGCACCGGGTCGGCGGGGGGCTCGCTCGGCCCCTCGGCGAAGAGCTCGGCGAGCGGGTCGTCGGGGGCGTCCTCGGCGGGGCCGGGGCCGATCAGCTCCAGGAGCTGCACGGCCAGTGACCGGATGATGGAGATCTCGACGTCGTCGAGTGCGACGGCCGCGCCGCCGCCGGGGAGCGGTTCGAATTGTCCAGGCATATGAGGGGAGGCTACTTCCGGTCCTGCTGGAGGGTGGCCCACAGGCCGTAGCCGTGCATGGCCTGCACGTCGCGTTCCATCTCCTCGCGAGAGCCGCTGGAGACGACCGCCCGGCCCTTGTGGTGGACGTCGAGCATGAGCTTGGTGGCCTTGTCCTTGGAGTAGCCGAAGTACGACTGGAAGACGTAGGTCACATAGCTCATGAGGTTGACCGGGTCGTTGTGGACGATCGTGACCCAGGGGACGTCCGGCTCGGGGACGGCGAAGACCTCCTCCGCCGATTCGGTCCGTTCGATCTCAAGGGGAGCGGGTGACGTCACAACGCCCATGCTGCCACGCATCCGGGAAATCGTCACACCGACGAAAAGGGGTGTAGCATCTTCAGCCATGAACACAGCGGACCTTGGGCTGCCAGAAGAAGAAGGTCGCGAAGCGCTTCCTCACAAGGGCGGTGGTGGGCTGCCGGTGGACGTCCCGTCGACGGCGCTCTTCACGGACCAGTACGAGCTGACGATGCTGCAGGCCGCCCTGAAAGCGGGCACGGCCGAACGGCGCAGCGTGTTCGAGGTCTTCACCCGGCGACTGCCGGACGGCCGGCGCTACGGCGTCGTCGCGGGCACCGGGCGGGTCCTGGACGCCGTCGAGAACTTCCGCTTCGACGCCGACGTCCTCGGCTTCCTGCGCGAGCGCGGCATCGTCGACGCGGAGACCCTGGACTGGCTCGCCGGATACCGCTTCTCGGGTGACATCTGGGGCTACCCCGAGGGCGAGGTGTACTTCCCGGGCTCGCCGATCCTGCGGGTCGAGGGCTCCTTCGCCGAGTGCGTGCTCCTGGAGACCGTGATCCTCTCCATCCTCAACCACGACTCCGCGATCGCGGCCGCCGCCTCCCGCATGTCCTCCGCCGCGGGCGACCGCCCCCTGATCGAGATGGGCGCCCGCCGCACCCACGAGCTGGCCGCGGTCGCCGCCTCCCGCGCCGCCTACGTCGGCGGCTTCGCCACCACCTCCGACCTCGCCGCCGGCTTCCGCTACGGCATCCCCACCGTCGGCACCAGCGCCCACGCCTTCACCCTGCTCCACGACCACGAGCGGGACGCCTTCCAGGCCCAGGTGAACTCCCTCGGCCGGGGCACCACCCTCCTCGTGGACACCTACGACGTCGCCGAGGCCGTCCGCATGGCGGTCGAGGTGGCGGGACCCGAGCTCGGCGCGGTCCGCATCGACTCCGGCGACCTGCTCCTCGTCGCCCACCGGGTCCGCCAGCAGCTCGACGAGCTCGGCGCACGCGACACCCGCATCATCGTCACCTCCGACCTCGACGAGTACGCCATCGCCTCCCTCGCCGCGGCCCCCGTGGACGCCTACGGCGTCGGCACCCAGCTCGTCACCGGCTCCGGGCACCCCACCTGCTCCATGGTCTACAAGCTGGTCGCCCGCGCCGAGTCCGTCGACCCCAAGGCCCCGCTGCTGCCGGTCGCGAAGAAGTCGACCGGCGGCAAGACCTCCGTCGGCGGCCGCAAGTGGGCGGCACGCCGGCCCGACGCGTACGGCGTCGCCGAGGCCGAGGTCGTCGGCACCGGCGACGTCCCCGCCGAACTGGCCGACTGCCAACTGCTCGTCGAACTGGTCAAGGGCGGCCAGGTCGTCGCCCGCGAGCCCCTGGACGTCGTCCGCGACCGCCACACGGCGGCCCTCGACCGCCTCCCGCTCTCCGCGACCCAGCTGTCCCGCGGCGAACCCGTCATTCCCACGGAGTATGTACAGGACCGCTCGGGTAACTCGGGTGATTAAGGGCTGTCCCGTAATCCCTGGCGGGCGCGCGCCCGGCGCACACACCGGGCGACGCCCCCTCCCGGACGACCCGCAAAGTCTCTAGGCTCAATTACTTCAACCTCAGTCGAAGGACACCGCCCATGCGCCGCGCCTTGATCGTCGTAGACGTGCAGAACGACTTCTGCGAAGGGGGCAGTCTCGCGGTGGCCGGCGGAGCCGACGTGGCCGCCGCCATCACCGAGCTGATCGGGCAGGCCCCCGCCGGATACCGGCACGTCGTGGCCACCCGCGACCACCACGTCGCCCCCGGCGGCCACTTCGCGGACAACCCCGACTACGTCCACTCCTGGCCCGCGCACTGCGTCGCCGGCACCGAGGGCGTCGGCTTCCACCCCAACTTCGCCCCGGCGGTCGCCTCCGGCGCCATCGACGCCGTCTTCAGCAAGGGCGCCTACGCGGCCGCCTACAGCGGCTTCGAGGGCGCCGACGAGAACGGCGTCAAGCTGGGCGACTGGCTGCGCGCCCGCCAGGTCGACGAGGTGGACGTGGTCGGCATCGCCACCGACCACTGCGTGCGCGCCACCGCCCTGGACGCGGCCCGCGAGGGCTTCCGCACCCAGGTCCTGCTGGACCTCACCGCGGGCGTGGCCAAGGAGACCACCGACCGCGCCCTGGAGGAACTGCGCGAGGCAGGCGTCGCCCTCTCCGGGAAGCCGGTCGTCTAAGGGCTGTCCCGCCCTGGACTCGGACGGGTATCGAGGGTATCCCTCCCTCGATTACCGACCTGCCCCGAGAGCTGACCCGCGTTACCGTTTCCGCAAGGTGTGCCCGCACAACTCGCCCCCACGGAGATGGTGTTGACGCAACGCTCGCATGTACGGCGCCCCACGCTCGAGGACGTCGCCCGGCAGTCGGGGGTGTCGAAGTCGACGGTGTCCCGGGTGGTCAACGGGGAGGCCCGGGTGAGCGCGGAGGTCGTCGACCGGGTCCGCCGGGTCGTGTCCGAGCTCGGCTACGTCCCCAACCAGGCCGCCCGGCAGCTGGTCACCCACCGCACCGGCGCGGTCGCCGTCGTAGCCGCCCAGCCCGGCGACCGGCTCTTCCTCGACCCGTTCTTCGACTGCCTGCTGCGCGGCATCCGCCGCGAACTCGCCCGGCACGGCGCCCAGGCCGTCCTGCTGTTCGTCGACGAACCCGACGACTACGCGCGCGTGGCCGACTACCTGGGCGGCGGCCATGTCGACGGCGCGCTGCTGTTCTCCCTGCTCCCCGGCGACCGCCTGCCGGAGATGATCGACCGCCTGGGCCTGCCCGCCGTCTTCGGCGGCCGCCCCCTCCTGCGCGACGGCGACACCGTGCACGGCCACGCCTACGTCGACGGCGACAACCGCGGCGGCGCCCGGCAGGCCGTCCAGCATCTGGTCTCGCTCGGACGGCGGCGCATCGCCACCGTCGCCGGCCCCTACGACCAGGAGAACTCCGCCGCCGACCGCCTCGCCGGCTACCGGGACGTCCTGCCCGGCGCCCCGGCCGACCTCGTCGAGAAGGCCGACTACACCCGGCAGGGCGGCGCCGACGCCATGGCCGCGCTGCTGGACCGCCGCCCCGACCTGGACGCCGTGTTCGTCGCCTCCGACTTCATGGCGTCCGGCGCCCTGCAGACCCTGCGCGAGCGCGGCCGCAGGGTCCCGGACGACGTGGCCGTCGTCGGCTTCGACGACCTCGCCTCCATCGCCGAGACGACCGACCCGCCGCTGACCACCGTCCACCAGGACGTGAAGGAGATGGGCCGGCTGATGGCACAGCTGCTGATGCGGGACAGGGCGGCGGAGGGAGCCGTGCACGTGGCGTCCGAGGTGTCGTCCGAGGTGTCCTCCGTGGTCGTCCCCACACAACTGGTGCGACGGGCCTCCGCTTGAGCCGTCACCTGGGCCTCGGAGCGCCGGTCTCACTCCCCGGCCCGATTACGTCCACCATGTGGGATCACACTCCTGGGCGCGGACCGGGAATCGATACGATGAGCCCATGGTTTTGAACGACGTGAGCGAGAAGACGCCGGGCGCACTGCTCGTGGCGCGGCTGCACGTCGACCTGTGCAGGCTCGCCAGCGCCATCTGTTGACGCAGGCCCCTGCCGCCGCACGGCCGTGAGCCGCGGCGCCCACATGCACGTTCTCCGCGCTGCCCGCACCGCACCTTCCTCCCGACAGGAGCCCTGAGCCATGGCCATCGAGGTCCGCATCCCGACCATTCTCCGCCAGTACACCGACGGTCAGAAGGCGGTGGAGGGCAGCGGTGACACCCTCGCCGACCTGTTCACCGACCTCGAGACCCGGCATGCGGGCATTCAGGCCCGCCTCATCGACGAGGCGAACGACGGCAAGCTGCGCCGCTTCGTGAACGTGTACCTGAACGACGAGGACGTCCGCTTCGTCGACGGCATCGACACCAAGCTGACCGACGGCGACACCGTGACGATCCTGCCGGCCGTGGCCGGCGGCATGGCCTAGGCCGGCAGACCGGCCATGCGCTACGACTCCCCGCTGGCCGCGGTGGGCAACACCCCTCTGGTGCGCCTGCCGCGGCTCTCGCCGTCCGCCGACGTCCGCATCTGGGCCAAGCTGGAGGACCGCAACCCCACCGGCTCGGTCAAGGACCGCCCCGCCCTGCACATGGTCGAACAGGCGGAGAAGGACGGCCGCCTCACCCCCGGCTGCACCATCCTGGAGCCGACCTCCGGCAACACCGGCATCTCGCTGGCGATGGCGGCCAAGCTCAAGGGCTACCGCATGGTCTGCGTGATGCCCGAGAACACCTCGCAGGAACGCCGGGACCTGCTCGGCATGTGGGGCGCCGAGATCATCTCCTCCCCGGCCGCGGGCGGCTCCAACACCGCCGTCCGCGTCGCCAAGGAACTCGCCGCCGAGCACCCCGACTGGGTGATGCTCTACCAGTACGGCAACCCCGACAACGCCGGCGCGCACTACGCGACGACCGGCCCGGAGATCCTCGCCGACCTCCCCTCGATCACGCACTTCGTGGCCGGCCTCGGCACGACCGGCACCCTCATGGGCGTCGGCCGCTACCTCCGCGAGCACAAGCCGGACGTGAAGATCGTCGCCGCCGAGCCGCGCTACGACGACCTGGTGTACGGCCTGCGCAACCTCGACGAGGGCTTCGTGCCCGAGCTCTACGACGCCTCCGTCCTCACCAGCCGCTTCTCGGTCGGCTCGGCGGACGCCGTGACCCGCACCCGGGAACTCCTCCAGCAGGAGGGCATCTTCGCGGGCGTCTCCACCGGCGCGGCCCTGCACGCCGCGATCGGCGTCGGAAGGAAGGCCCTGAACGCGGGGGAGAGCGCCGACATCGCGTTCGTCGTGGCGGACGGCGGCTGGAAGTACCTCTCGACGGGCGTCTACACGGCGGCCACGACCGAGGAAGCGATCGAGACCGTCCAGGGCCAGCTCTGGGCGTAGGCCGGGCATAGAGCTCATCAACGGCGCGTCAGCCCCCTCCTACGAGGGGGCTAAACGCTGTCCATAGGGCGGCAAAGAACTCCCTTCGGCACTGCCGGTCGCCGCACCCGCGGGGCTACGTTCGGCGCGCACCCTGTCATGTCACACTCACCCGACACGCGGGGTGTCGACCATGTTCGAAATGTCATGCTCATGACTGCGCGGCTGCCGCCGCTACGCGCGTCACGGGCCTGCCCATCAGTTCGACCCCACCGATGGAGGCAGCACCCCATGCGTGAGTCACACCCGAGCAAGGGCAGACGGAGCCTGCGAAGACTCCTGACCGTCGCCGTGCCCGCCCTCACCCTCACCGTCGCCGGACTCCTGGCCGCCCCGTCCGCCGGCGCCCAGCCCGCCCCCGCCGCCGCACACCCCTCCCGCGTCACCCAGAACACACAGGCCCTCACCGCCCCCGAGCGGCAGACCGTCCACCCCACCGGCAAAGCCGGCCAGCAGGTCCCCACCACCCGCCTGTGCGCCACCGCCGCGCCCGGCCACGCGTCCTGCTTCGCCCAGCGCCGCACCGACATCAAGCAGAAGCTCGCCTCCGCGCTCGCCGCCGCCGCGCCCTCCGGCCTCAGCCCCGCCAACCTGCACAGCGCCTACAACCTGCCCTCGACCGGCGGCTCAGGCCTGACCGTCGCCGTCGTCGACGCCTACAACGACCCCAACGCCGCGTCCGACCTCGCCACCTACCGCTCGACGTACGGCCTCTCGGCCTGCACCAAGGCCAACGGCTGCTTCAAGCAGGTCAGCCAGACCGGCTCCACCACCTCGCTGCCCACCAACGACACCGGCTGGGCGGGTGAGGAGGCGCTGGACATCGACATGGTCAGCGCCGTCTGCCCCAACTGCAACATCATCCTCGTGGAGGCCAGTTCGGCGACCGACTCCGACCTGGGCATCGCCGAGAACGAGGCCGTCGCGCTGGGCGCGAAGGTCGTCTCCAACAGCTGGGGCGGCGACGAGTCCTCCGCCCAGACCAGCGAGGACACCCAGTACTTCAAGCACCCGGGCGTCGCCATCACCGTCTCCTCCGGCGACTCCGCCTACGGCGCCGAGTACCCGGCGACCTCCCAGTACGTGACGGCCGTCGGCGGCACCGCGCTGTCTGCCTCCTCCAACTCCCGCGGCTGGACCGAGTCCGTGTGGAAGACGTCCAGCACCGAGGGCACCGGCTCCGGCTGCTCCGCGTACGACGCCAAGCCGAGCTGGCAGACCGACACCGGCTGCTCCAAGCGCATGGAGGCCGACGTCTCCGCCGTCGCCGACCCGGCCACCGGCGTGGCGGTCTACGACACCTACGGCGGCTCCGGCTGGGCGGTCTACGGCGGCACCAGCGCCTCCGCGCCCATCATCGCGGGCGTGTACGCCCTCGCCGGAACCCCGGGCACATCCGACTACCCGGCGAAGTACCCCTACGCCCACACGAGCAGCCTGTACGACGTCACCAGCGGCAACAACGGCTCCTGCTCGACCTCGTACTTCTGCACCGCCGGCGCCGGCTACGACGGCCCCACCGGCTGGGGCACCCCCAACGGCACCGCCGCCTTCACCTCCGGCACTTCCACCGGCAACTCGGTGACCGTCACCAACCCCGGCAGCCGCTCCACGACCACCGGCAGCTCGGTCAGCCTGCAGATCAGCGCCAGTGACAGCGCGGGCGCGACCCTCGCCTACAGTGCGTCCGGCCTGCCGACCGGCCTGTCGATCAGCAGCTCGACCGGACTGATCTCCGGCACGGCGAGCACGGCGGGCACGTACTCCGTCACCGTCACCGCCTCCGACAGCACCGGCGCGTCCGGCTCGGCCTCCTTCACCTGGACGGTGAGCACCTCCGGCGGCGGCACCTGCACCTCGGCGCAGCTCCTGGGCAACCCGGGCTTCGAGTCCGGCAACACCACGTGGACCGCCAGCTCGGGCGTCATCACCGACTCCAGCAGTGAGGCGGCGCACGCCGGCTCCTACAAGGCATGGCTCGACGGCTACGGCTCCAGCCACACCGACACGCTGTCCCAGTCGGTGACCGTCCCGAGCGGCTGCAAGGCGACGTTCACCTTCTACCTGCACGTCGACAGCGCGGAGACCTCCACCAGCACCGCCTACGACAAGCTGACGGTCACCGCGGGCTCGACGACCCTGGCGACCTACTCCAACCTCAACGCGGCCACCGGCTACAGCCAGAAGTCCCTGGACCTGTCCTCGTACGCGGGCTCCACGGTCACGCTGAAGTTCACCGGCGCAGAGGACTCCTCGCTCCAGACCAGCTTCGTCGTCGACGACACGGCGGTGACGACCGGCTGATCCTGCGCGGGAGGGGTGGGGGTGGGGGTGAGGCGAGGGATCCGGATGCTCCGGAGAAACGTCACACCGGAGTCCGGGCACCTCCCCCCTCCCCGACAGCAGGAAGGCGGCGACCCCATGCGCCGTACGACGTTCCACCGCACGACCGCCGTCGCGGCCCTCACGGCGGCGGCGTTCCTCCTCGCGGGCTGCGGCGCCGAGAACCACGACCGCTCGGTCTCCACGGCCCCGACCACGACGCCCCCGACGGCCGCCGACCAGGACTGCACGGCGTCGAAGCCGACGCCCGCGCAGCTCACCGCCGCCGACGACGGCCGTACGGTCTGTCTGAATGTGGGCGGGCAGGTGCGCCTCGACCTGGACGGCACCGAGGCCCGCCCCTGGACCGCCGTCCCCGCTGCCGGGGACGTCCTCAAGGCGACCAACGCGGGCATCGGCACCCCGCCGGGCGACGCCCTCGCCGCCTACGACGCGGTGGCCGCCGGCACCGCCCGCCTCACCGCCACCCGCCCGTTGTGCGCCGCACCCACCGGCCAGGGTCAGGTGTCCTGCAAAGGCGTCAAGGAATGGAGCGTCACCGTGACCGTGAAGCGGTGAGGAGCGGGCTCGGCCTCAGTCGGCCAGGTGGCGGACCTGGTCCCACAGGACCGGGTCCATCACGCCCACCCGGCGCCGGAAGTCCCGCACCGGGACCTGGCGCAGCTCGTCGGTCTCCAGGAAACTCGGCCGCCCCTGCGCGTCCCCGACGGCGCCCGGCGGCAGCGGGATCACCCCGGCCCGCTCGTCGTGGTACTTGCTGGTGATCTTCGCGACGGTCACCCGGTCCCCGCGCACCATCAGCACCAGACACGGCCGGTCCTTGGCCCCCGGCCCGTCCTCGAACGGCACGTCCGCCCACCAGATCTCCGCGGGCTGAGGATGCCCCGCGACGACGCCGCGACCCCGCGTCGCCCGGCCCGTCGCGCGCTGGGCGGGCCGCCCCGGCGGACGGGTCCTGCGCCGCTGCTGCCGCTGCTGCCGATGCCCCCGCCCCCAGCCGTCCACGAGCGTGGCGACGACCGCGAGCAGTACCACCGCCGCGAGCGCGAGCCACCAGGACGTGTCCATACGACGACGTTACCGGCGCGCGCCCACCATCGCGCGCCCTTCGCCCGCCTCACACGCCCCCGGTCCAGCCGAACCGGTGACACCACAGGTGAGTTCGCCCACAACGGCCCCTGGCGGAGGAGCGACCCGGGGTTTTGCGCCTTACGCTCGACGGACCGCACGACACCTGTCGCCCCATTTGACGATCATTCGTTCCCGACCCGTCCCCCGGATCCTTCCCGGTACTTCTCGGTACCTCTGGGTTTCCCGCCAGCGGAGGTTTCTGTTTCATGAAGCTCACCGTCGTCGGCTGCTCGGGGTCGTTCCCGTCCGCGGAATCGGCCTGCTCGAGCTACCTCGTCGAGGCCGACGGCTTCCGGCTGCTGCTCGACATGGGCAACGGCGCCCTGGGCGAGCTGCAGCGCCACTGCGGTCTCTACGACCTCGACGCGATCTTCCTGAGTCATCTGCACGCCGACCACTGCATCGACATGTGCGCGTACTTCGTCGCACGCTACTACCGGCACGACGGCGGGCGCTGCGCCCCGATCCCGGTCTACGGCCCGGAAGGCACGGAGCACCGCCTGACCACGGCCTACGCCGACACCCCGTCGGCCTCCTCCATGAGCGAGGTCTTCGACTTCCACACGGTCAAGCCGTCCACCTTCGACATCGGCCCGTTCACCGTGCACACCGAACGCGTGGCGCACCCGGTGGAGGCGTACGGCATCCGCGTCGAGCACGGCGGCCGGTCGCTGACCTACTCCGGCGACACCGGCGTCAGCCCGGCGCTGGAGGAACTCGCCCGCGACACCGACCTGTTCCTGTGCGAAGCCGCCTTCACCCACGGCAAGGAGAACATCCCCGACCTGCACCTCAACGGCCGTGAGGCGGGCGAGGCGGCGAGCCGGGCGGGTGCGCGCAAGCTGGTGCTGACCCACATCCCGCCGTGGACCGACCCCCAGATCAACCTGGCGGACGCCCAAGCGGTGTTCGACGGTCCGGTGGAGCTGGCGGCGCCGCGGAAGTCGTACGACATCTAGCACGCCGTACCCGCACGTCGCACACGACGAGGCCCCCGGAGCAGTTCAGGGCTCCGGGGGCCTTCGTGTGCGCAGCGGCTGTGGAACGGCGCCTACGCCTTGGTGAGATCCTCGACCTCCTCCTCGGGCTCGCGGCCCGGGGTGGGGAGGTTCCACTTGGTGATGGCGAAGCGGAAGCCGAAGTAGTAGACGGCGCCGAAGACCAGACCGATCGGGATGATCAACCAGGGCTTGGTGGCCAGGTTCCAGTTCAGGGCGTAGTCGATGAAGCCCGCGGAGAACGTGAAGCCCGCGTGGACGCCGAGGGCCCAGGTGATCGCCATGGACAGCGCCGTCAGCACCGCGTGGATCGCGTACAGCACCGGCGCGATGAACATGAACGAGAACTCGATCGGCTCGGTCACACCGGTCACGAACGAGGTCAGCGCGACCGAGATCATCATGCCCAGCACGGCCTTGCGGCGCTCGGGACGGGCGGTGTGGGCGATGGCGAGCGCGGCGGCCGGCAGACCGAACATCATGATCGGGAAGAAGCCCGACATGAACTGACCGGCGGTCGGGTCCCCGGCGAAGAAGCGGGTGAGGTCACCGTGGACGATGTCGCCGGAGGCCTCCTTGAAGTCACCGAGCTGGAACCAGGCGACCGAGTTCACGAACTGGTGCATGCCGACCGGGATCAGCGCGCGGTTGATCAGACCGAACAGCCCGGCGCCGAAGGCCCCGAGACCGGTGACCCACTCGCCGACGTCCGAGATGCCCTCGCCGATCGGCTTCCAGACGAGGCCGAAGAAGACGCCCATGAACGTGCCGACGAACGCCATGATGATCGGCACCAGCCGGCGGCCGTTGAAGAAGCCGAGCCAGTCGACCAGCTTCTTGCGGTGGTACCGCTGCCACAGCACGGCCGACAGCAGACCCACCAGGATGCCGCCGAAGACACCGGGGTTGTTGTAGGTCGCGGCTATGTCGGCGCCCGCCTGGACCTTCGCCTCGGTGACCGGGAACGCCTTCAGCACATTGCTGTAGACCAGGAAGCCCACCAGCGCGGCGAGGGCGGTCGAACCGTCCGCCTTCTTGGCGAAACCGATCGCGACGCCGATACAGAACAGCATCGGGAGGTTGTCGAAGATGGCCCCGCCGGCCGTGGCGAACACCGCCGTGACCTTGTCGGGCAGGTGGAGCTTGTCTTGCACGTCCGTCTGGCCGAGGCGGAGCAGGATACCCGCCGCCGGGAGCACGGCGATGGGAAGCTGAAGGCTGCGGCCGACCTTCTGCAGGCCTTGGAGCAGGCCGGATCCCCGCTTCTTCGCGGGTGCCGCCGATGGCGCGGTGGCGGTGGTCATGGTTCCTCCATCTGGGTGATGGTCTACACCACTCAGTGGTGTAGACCATGTTGTAGCAGATGAAGAAGACATAAGGAACCCGCCGGGCTCCCGTGACGATCCCGCTACTTTCGGCTACGCCTTCGTGACGTCCTCCCGTTCCTCCTCCCGCTCCCGCCCCGGCGTTTTCAGGTCGAACCTCGTGATCGCGAAACGGAAGATCACGTAGTAGACGGCGGCGAAACACAGACCGATCGGGACGATCGCCCACGGCTTCGTCGCCAGGTTCCAGTTGATGACGTAGTCGATGAGCCCGGCCGAGAAACTGAAACCGTCGTGCACGCCGAGCCCCCACGTCACCGCCATCGACACCCCCGTCAGCACCGCGTGCACCGCGTACAACGCCGGCGCGACGAACAGGAACGAGTACTCGATCGGCTCGGTGATCCCCGTGACGAACGACGTCAGCGCCACCGACAGCATCAGACCGCCGATCTCCTTACGGCGCTCCGGCCGCGCGCAGTGCGTGATCGCGAGCGCCGCCGCGGGCAGCGCGAACATCATGATCGGAAAGAAACCGGACGTGAACTGCCCCGCGTCCGGGTCGCCCGCCAGGAACATGTTGATGTCACCGTGCACGACCGTCCCGTCCGGCTTGGTGTAACTGCCGAACTGGAACCAGATGGGCACGTTCAGGAACTGGTGCAGGCCGATGACGAGCAGCGCACGGTTCGCAACGCCGAAGATGCCCGCACCCCACGCGTCCAGCCCGTCCAGCCAGTCGCTGAAACTCTCCAGACCGTCGCCGATCGGAGGCCAGATCCACAGACACAGCGCGGCGAACCCGATGGCCACGAACGACATGATGATCGGCACCAGCCGCCGCCCGTTGAAGAAGCCGAGCCAGTCCACCAGCTTCGTCCGGTGATAGCGCTGCCAGAAGAACGCCGACAGCAGCCCCATCACGATCCCGCCGAACACCCCGGGGTTCTGGAACGTGAACGCCGTCACCGTCTGGTCGACCGTCGCGATGCAGCCGATGTTGGGGACGGCCTTCGACCCGGCGGGACAGTCCTTCGGGAACTGGCGCAGCACGTTGTAGTAGACGAGGAACCCGGCCACCGCCGCCAGCGCCGTCGAACCGTCCGCCTTCTTCGCCATCCCGATGGCCACACCCACGCAGAACAGCATCGGCAGCCCCAACTCGGAGTTGAGCAGCGCACCGCCCGCGCCGGCCATCACCTTCGAGACGTCCGTCCACCCCAGCCCGTCGTCCCCGAACACATCAGGCTGACCGAGCCGGTTGAGGATGCCCGCGGCCGGCAGCACCGCGATCGGCAGCTGCAGACTGCGCCCCATCTTCTGCAGCCCCTGATACACGCCGTGCCAGCGCCGGGGGGCGGGGCGGGCCTCGGGCGCGGCGCTCTCGGAACTCATCGTTTGGCGACCGCCTGTCAGGTGGTGTAGACCAGCTACGGACGATTGGGCTGCGTGACGTCATCGTCGGTCACACACGAAACAATCGCTCGCGAAATTGGGCCAACTGTGGGTTACTGCGACAAAGCGGTCCGTGCGGCGGCTCGCACGACGGTTCGGACCGCGGTTCGCATCAGGGAATTCAGGGAGACGGAACATGGCCACCAAGGCTGAGAAGATCGTCGCCGGACTCGGCGGTCTCGACAACATCGAAGAGATCGAGGGCTGCATCACCCGCCTGCGCACCGAGGTCGTCGACGCGACCAAGGTCGACGAAGCCGCCCTGAAGGCCGCCGGCGCCCACGGCGTCGTCAAGATGGGCACTGCCATCCAGGTCGTCATCGGCACCGACGCCGACCCCATCGCCGCGGAGATCGAAGACATGATGTGAGCCCCCGCGCTCACCCGTCAGGGGCTCTTCCCACCGTGGGAGGAGCCCCTTCCGCCGCTGCGGCTAGGCTCAGCGCCATGTCTCGAATCGACGGCCGCACCCCCGAACAGCTCCGCCCCGTGACGATCGAACGCGGTTGGAGCAAGCACGCCGAGGGCTCCGTCCTCGTCTCCTTCGGCGACACGAAGGTCTTCTGCACCGCCTCCGTCACCGAAGGCGTCCCCCGCTGGCGCAAGGGCAGCGGCGAGGGCTGGGTCACCGCGGAGTACTCCATGCTGCCCCGCGCCACCAACACCCGCGGCGACCGCGAGTCCGTCCGCGGCAAGATCGGCGGCCGCACCCACGAGATCTCCCGCCTCATCGGCCGCTCCCTGCGCGCGGTGATCGACTACAAGGCGCTCGGCGAGAACACCATCGTCCTCGACTGCGACGTCCTCCAGGCCGACGGCGGCACCCGCACGGCCGCCATCACCGGCGCGTACGTGGCGCTCGCCGACGCGATCACCTGGGCCCAGGGCAAGAAGCTGATCAAGGCCGGACGGCAGCCGCTCACCGGCACCGTGTCCGCGGTCTCGGTCGGCATCGTGGGAGGGGTGCCCCTGCTGGACCTCCGCTACGAGGAAGACGTCCGCGCCGAGACCGACATGAACGTCGTCTGCACCGGCGACGGCCGCTTCGTCGAGGTCCAAGGCACCGCCGAAGCCGAACCGTTCGCCCGCGAGGAGCTCAACTCCCTTCTCGACCTGGCCGTTTCCGGCTGCGCGGAACTCACTGTCCTGCAGCGCACGGCACTTGATACGGTCCTGGAAAAGTAAAGGGAGCACCAAGGAAGCGCCAACGGGGCGGCGGGCGCGAGCAACCGGCCCGCCCGCCCGGGCGTCTTGGGCAGTACGTACGTCAACGGGGGCCTCCTGGGCCTGACCAAGGGGAGAACACAGTTATGTCCACGGCCGCGAGCCCACGCCCGCACCGGCGTCGCCGTACCGTCATCGCCACCGCCGCGGCGGCCGTCGCCCTCACCGTGGGACTGACGGCGACCGGCTGCGACGCGGTCAACAAGGCCCTGGACTGCGTCCAGACCGCCGACTCCATCGCCGACAGCGTCACCGACCTCCAGCAGGCCGTGGAGAACGCCGCGAACGACCCCACGCAGACGCAGGAGTCACTGACCTCCATCGAGAACAACCTCGACCAGATAGGCGACAAGACGGACAACGCCGACGTCAACAAGGCCGTAGACGACCTCCGCAAGGCCGTGGACAACGTCCGCACGTCCGTCAAGAACGGCGACAACACCCCCGACCTCAGCCCGGTCACCGACGCAGCGGGCGAACTCACGAAGGTCTGCACCCCGTAGGGCCTGGCCGGCGGAACTCGGGATACTGGGGGCCATGACCCGCCTGATCCTCGCCACCCGCAACGCCGGAAAGATCACCGAACTCAGGTCGATCCTCGCCGACGCAGGCCTGCCGCACGACCTCGTCGGCGCGGACGCCTACCCCGAGATCCCCGACGTCAAGGAAACAGGAGTGACGTTCGCCGAGAACGCCCTCCTCAAGGCCCATGCCCTGGCCCAGGCCACAGGCCTCCCGGCGATCGCCGACGACTCGGGCCTCTGCGTCGACGTCCTGGGCGGCGCACCCGGCATCTTCTCGGCCCGCTGGTCCGGCGCCCACGGCGACGACAAGGCCAACCTGGAACTCCTCCTGGCCCAACTGTCCGACATCGCGGACGAACACCGGGGCGCCCACTTCGCCTGCGCGGCGGCACTTGCGCTGCCGGACGGAAGGGAGAGGGTGGTCGAGGGCCGCCTGAGAGGCGTACTCCGCCACACCCCGACCGGCACGAACGGCTTCGGCTACGACCCGATCCTCCAGCCGGACGGCGACACCCGCACCTGCGCGGAACTGACGCCGACGGAAAAGAACGCGATCAGCCACCGCGGCAAGGCGTTCAGGGGCTTGGTACCGGTGGTCCGGGAGCTGTTGGGCTGAGCGGGCACGGAAACGGCCTGCAAACCTAACCTTCGATTCGCAGGCCGTTTGATGTGCGGCCGGAGGGATTCGAACCCTCACGGGATTTCTCCCACGGGCTTCTAAGGCCCGCGCGTGCTGCCTGTTTCGCCACGGCCGCTCAAAAAACGGTCATTGTGCTCGACCGGCGGCACTCAGTGTACGGGCCTGCCACGTCACCCGGCGAGTGGGACTCTGCGCTTCCGGCGACACCACGTCTCCGTCAGCGCATGGCAATTGGGGCACAAGTAGCGAAGGTTCTTTTCGCGATTGTCCCGCCAGTCGCCGTTGACGTGGTCGATCTGCAAGGTGATCGGGCGACCCCGCCACTCACCAGGGTTGCCGCACTCCGCACACGCGTACGGCACCCCGATTTCCGTCAGGGCCTGGTGAAGCCGGTCCCTGTTGGTTCGTCCGGCATGCTTCGGCAGGACGACCAGCACCCGTTGTGCGATCGGTAGGGGTGCGGGGCGCTCGGGTCGCCCCCAGGACCGGCGCTTGAAGTGGCTGGTGTCGAGACCGAGGCGGGAGGCGGTGCGCCGTACGCGCCGGTGATTGGTGTCGTTGACGTTCATGCCGAGACCGCGCATGACCTCGGCGTAGCTGGTGGAGGTGCGTACGAGGCTCCGCAACTCGTCCTCGGGGACGGTCGCCCGTCGATGAGAGAAGTGGCCGACGTCAATGTGTTGGTCGGCCAGCATGCGGCTCAATGTCGCCCGGGATCTGCTGTCATCGGGGACACCCAGTACTCGTGCCACGCCACGCACACTCGTGGCTGTGGCTGCGGCCGCGCGGAGTTCCTCCGGAGTGAAGGGCAGGTCCAAGTCAGGGCGGTCGATGCCGGGGAAATGGCTGATGTCGATGCCGGCTACATCGATGCGGCGTCGGATATGGGAAAGCGTCCCTGTTGCGGGGGCGGCACCCAGTTTCAGGGCGACTTCCCGTAGAGAGGCCGATGAGGCGGCGGCTTCCGCGATAGCGGCGTCAGGATGTTTACGCCACGGGCTGCGCTTGACGAAGTGGTTCGTATCCAATCCGTGCCGTGTGACGTGCTCCTGCAATACCCGCCGTTGGCCGCCGCTCGGCTTGAGGTCGAGCCGTCGCATCAGGTCGGCCCAGTTGCGCGCCTCGGCAATCTCCGGGGCGAGCCTCTCTTTGCTGTATGTGTCCGATCGTTCGGCCGCGTTCCGCACGTTCATGCCCCCTCCGTCTCCGGCCACCCGTTCGTGGCCCGTACGGAGTAACGAACCGCTTATCGGACAGTCACGCCCGAAACGGGCGAGCGGCCCGCGGCCGGGGATTCCGGTGCGGGCCGCTCGTCGGCAGGTGGAGGTGGGCTCAGATGCCCAGGTCCTTGATGATCTTGGCTACGTGGCCCGTCGCGCGGACGTTGTACAAAGCTCGTTCGACCTTGCCCTGCTCGTCGACCACGATCGTGGAGCGGATGACGCCCATGTACGTCTTGCCGTAGTTCTTCTTCTCGCCGTACGCGGCATAGGCCTCGGTGACGGTCTTCTCGGGGTCGGCCAGGAGGGTGACCTTCAGGGACTCCTTGTCGCGGAACTTGCCCAGCTTCTCGGGGCTGTCCGGGGAGATGCCGATGACGTCGTACCCGGCGCCGGTCAGGAGTTCGAGGTTGTCGGTGAAGTCGCAGGCCTGCTTCGTGCAGCCGGGGGTCAGGGCGGCCGGGTAGAAGTAGACGATGACCTTGCGGCCCTTGTGGTCCGACAGGGACACCTCGTTGCCGTCGGCGTCCGGGAGGGTGAAGGCGGGGGCCACGTCCCCGGGCTGGAGTCGCTCGCTCATCGGTCCAGCGTAACCGGGGGTCCTGACAGTGCGGTGACGGGCGGAGCTGACAGACTGTGCGGAACAAGACACAGCTGACTTCGGAGGCCTTACCGTGGCGGAGACGTCGGACACCAGAACCCCGGCGCAGATCGAGGCGGACATCAGGGCCCGCCGCGAGGTGCTGGCGGAGACGCTGGACGAGATCGGGGTGCGGGTGCATCCGAAGACCATCGTCGGGGACGCCAAGGCGAAGGTCGTCGCCAACGTCGATCACACCCTGGGGAAGGCCTATGTGCAGGTCAACCGGGCCGTGACCGAGGTGCGGGCGCAGTTCGTGGACGGCGAGGGCGCGCCTCGGCTGGAGCGGGTCGTGCCCGTGGCGCTCGTGGTCGTCGGGGTCGTGGGGCTGCTCGCGCTGAGCGGGCGGCGCCGCAGGGGCTGAGACCGGGCGCCCCCGCGCGTGCACCCCGCTCGCTCACGGATCCGCTTCGGGCAGGTAGGTTCAGTGGTGTGAGCGCCAACAGAAACGACCAGGGTTCCCAGCACGACAAGCTGCCCATCCGGATGCTGCACGACCGTGTGCTCGTGAAGCAGGAGACCGGCGAGGGCGAGCGGCGGTCGGGTGGCGGCATTCTGATTCCCGCCACCGCGGCCGTGGGTCGTCGGCTGGCCTGGGCGGAGGTCGTCGCGGTGGGGCAGAACGTACGGACCGTGGAGCCGGGGGACCGGGTGCTGTACGACCCGGAGGACCGCGCGGAGGTCGAGGTGCGGGGCGTCGCGTATGTGCTGATGCGGGAGCGGGATCTGCACGCGGTGGCGGCGGACCGGTTCGAGGGGTCCGAGGACACCACCGGCCTGTACCTCTAGAAACCTTCAGGAGCCTCCGGACAGAACCTCCGGACAGAACCTCCGGACAGAACCTCCAGAAGCCTGTGAACGACGGCAGAAAGGGCCGGTGACCATCGTCACCGGCCCTTTCTGCCGTCGCTTTTCTGCCCTTGTTTTATTGGACGGGCGCTGAGGTCAGTCCCAGCCGGTGGACGTCAGCTGGGGGCCGGCTGTCGTGCCCGACGAGGTGCCGGGGTCTCCGGTCGCGCCGTCGGTGGTCGCGCCGCCGTCGCCCGTCCCCCCGTCGCCCGTGCCGCCGTCGCCCGTGCCGCCGTCCGCGGTCCCGGTCGTGGTGCCGCCGTCGGCGGTGGGCGTGCCGCCCGTCGTCGACGGGCCGGCGGTGTTCCCGGTCGTGGTGCCGTTCGTCGTGGCGCCGTTGGTCTGGCCGGGGGTCTCGCCCTGGCCCTGCGTCTGGCCCTTGGTGGTGTCGCCGGTGGTGCCGTCGTCGTCCGTGTCGCGGGAGGTGTCGTCTTCGGAGGAGGGCGGGGTGGACGGGTAGGCGGACTCCCCGCCGCCTTCCTGGACCTTGAGGTCGAAGTCCGAGACGGGGGCGCCCTTCAGGGCGTTCTTGGTGAACTGGGCCCAGATCTGGGTGGGCGCGCCGCCGCCGTTGATGCGGGGCAGGCCCATGACGCCCTTGAGGGACTTGTGGTGGGCGGTCTGCGGGTCCTGGCCCATGACGGCGACGACGGTGGCGAGGTCGGGGGTGTAGCCGGCGAACCAGGCGGCCTGGTCGTCCTCGGCGGTGCCGGTCTTGCCGGCGGTGGGGCGGCCGGCGGCCTGGGCCTCGGTGGCGGTGCCGTTCTCGACGACGCTCTGCAGCATGGCGGTCGTGGTGTCGGCGGCCTCGCGGCTGACGACCTGGGAGGCCTTGGTCTTGGGCAGCTCCATGACGTCGGAGCCGTCCTTGGTGACCTTGTCGATCAGCGTGTACACGCCGTGCTTGCCGTGGTTGGCGAGGGTGGCGTACGCCTCCGCCATGTCCAGGACGCTGGCGTTGGCCGTGCCGAGGGCGATGGAGGGGTAGGGCTGGAGGTCGGGGGTGGCGGTGGGCAGGCCGAGGTCGATCGCGGTCTGCTTGACCTTGGAGGGACCGACGTCGACGGCCATCTGCGCGTACACCGAGTTGACCGACTTGTCGGTGGCGGTGCGCACGTTGATGTTGCCGTAGTTGACGTAGTCCTCGTTCTCGGGGTCGTAGACGGGGCCGGTCCAGCCCTGGACGGGGCGCTTGTTGGTGCCGTCGTAGATCGTGTTCGGGGTGATCCCGCGGCCGTCCTGGGTGGTGGAGTCGTTCTGGACGGCCGAGGTGAACACGAAGGGCTTGAAGGTGGAGCCGACCTGGAAGTCCCGGCGGGTGGCGTTGTTGGTGTACTGCTTGACGTAGTCGATGCCGCCGTACAGGGCGAGGACCTTGCCGGTCTTGGGGTCGACGGCGGCGCCGCCCGCGCGGACGTAGGAGTCGACCTTGCGTTCCTTCGGGTCGAGCTTGTCCATCAGCTTGTCGTTGACGGCGTCGACGAAGGCGTCCTGCTTGGACTTCTGCAGGGTGGTGGTGATGCGGTAGCCGCCGGTGTCGAGCTCCTCCTGGGTGACGATCTTGTTGTCGCGTACGTAGTCCTTGATCGCGTTGACGAGGTAGCCGCGCTGGCCGGACATGCCGGTGTCGGCGCCGGAGGTCTCCTTGGGCGTGGGGAACTTCATGCCGGTGCGCGCGGCCTGGCTGAGCCAGCCCTTGGTGACCATGCCGTCGAGGACGTAGTTCCAGCGGGCCTGGGCGGCGGCCTTGTTCTCGGGGTGGGCGATGACGTCGTACTCGCTGGGCGCGTTGACCAGCGCGGCGAGGTAGGCGCCCTGGGCGGGGGTGAGCTTGCTCGCGTCGACGCCGTAGTAGGCCTTGGCGGCGGCCTGCATGCCGTAGGCGTTGCGGCCGAAGTAGCTGGTGTTGAGGTAGCCCTCGAGGATGTCGTCCTTGGAGGTCTCGCGGTCCAGCTTGATGGAGATGAAGAACTCCTTCACCTTGCGGGTGACGGTCTGTTCCTGCGCGAGGTAGTAGTTCTTCACGTACTGCTGGGTGATCGTGGAGCCCGACTGCTTGCCCTTGCCGAGGGCGGTGTTCCAGCCGGCCCGCAGCATCGCCTTGGGGTCGATGGCGGACTCGGTGTAGAAGTCGCGGTCCTCGGCGGCCAGGATGGCGTGCTGGGCGTCCTTGGAGATCTGCGCGAGGGCGACGTTCTCGCGGTTGACCTTGCCGTCGCGGGCGATCTCGGTGCCGTCGGCGTAGAGGTAGACGTTGGACTGTTTGGTGGCGAGCGCGTTGGCCGGTGGGATCTTGACCATCGAGTAGCCGAGGAAGAACAGGCCGACGATCACCAGGACGCCGAGGACGAACGTGCCGAGCACCATCCGCCAGGTCGGCAGGAGGCGGCGCCAGCCGGTGCGCTTGGGTCGCTTCACCTTCTTCCCCTCCGTGCCTTCCGGGCCACTTCCTCCGTCACCCGCCTGGGGCCTTCCTGGTGAGCCCTCGGTCGGCTGCTGCGGCTGCGGCTCGTCACTCATGTGTTGCAGGACTCCTGTTTCGCGTCGTACGTTCCCGTACGCCTCTTAAGCCTCTTAAGCCTCTTACGTCTCTTAACGCCTCGTACGCGTTGAGCGCCCCCTGCTGAAGACTCTTGCACCGTGCGAACCGTTCCCGGCAATCGGCGCGCGTTCCGTCACATGTCGTGCCCGGAAAACGCGTGGCAGGCGACCGGAGGTGCGCACTAGGCTCCTGCGCTTCGGTGTCGAAGCGGACGCCAAGGATGACTAGCGGGCGAGGAGGACGGTTGCCTTGGGATCGGCGCGTTTGTACGCGGCCGTCGCAGCGGGGGGTTTCAGAAGGTACGCGACCTACCGGGTGGCCACGGCCGCCGGGGTGTTCACGAACACCGTTTTCGGCCTGATCCTCGTCTACACATACCTGGCGTTGTGGGACGAGCGGCCGCACCTCGGGGGCTACGACCAGGCGCAGGCGGTCACCTATGTGTGGCTGGGGCAGGCGCTGTACGCGACGCTGGCGATCCAGGGCGGCGGCTTCGAGACCGACCTCATGGAGCGCATCCGCACGGGGGAGGTCGCCATCGACCTGTACCGTCCGGCGGACCTTCAGGTGTGGTGGCTGGCGGGCGACTTGGGGCGGGCGCTGTTCCAGTTGATCGGGCGGGGGGTGATCCCGTTCGCCGTGGGGACGCTGCTGTTCCCTACGGCGCTGCCGGACGATCCGGTGCTCTGGCTGGCGCTGCTGATGGCGATCGTGCTGGCGATGGTGGTCAGTTTCGCGATCCGGTTTCTGGTGGCGCTGAGCGGGTTCTGGCTGCTGGACGGCACGGGTGCGCTGCAGATGCTGATGGTCACGGGCATGTTCTGCGGCGGGATGGCGCTGCCGCTGAACGCGTTCCCGGGGGTGCTCGGCGATGTCGTACGGGCGCTGCCGTGGGCGGCGTTGCTGCAGATGCCCGCGGACCTGCTGATGGGGGAGGCCGATCCGCTGTCGGTGTTCGCGTTCCAGGCGGCGTGGGCGGTGGTGCTGCTGGGGCTGGGGCGGCTGGTGCAGGGGGCGGCGACCCGGCGGGTGGTGGTCCAGGGTGGGTGAGGGCAACCGGGTGCTGGAGGGGGTGCGGGCCTATCGGCTGATCGCCGGCATGTCGATCCGTTCCACGCTGGCCTACCGGCTGTCGTTCGCGATGACGGCGCTCGGCGGGCTGTTGGTGACCGGGCTGGACTTTGTCGCGATCTTGCTGATGTTCTCGCAGGTGGACGCGCTCGGCGGCTACACGCTGGCGGAGATCGCGTTCCTCTACGGCCTTTCGGCCACCGCGTTCGGCATCGCGGATCTGGCGATCGGTTCGGTGGACCGGCTGGGCCGGCGGGTGCGGGACGGCACGTTCGACACGCTGCTGGTGCGGCCGGCGCCGGTGCTGGCCCAGGTCGCGGCGGACCGGTTCGCGCTGCGCAGGGTGGCCCGGATCACGCAGGGCGCGCTGGTGCTGGGGTATGCGCTGGTGGCGGTGGACGTCGACTGGACGGCGGTGAAGGTGCTGCTGGTGCCGGTGATCGTGGCCAGCGGTGGGGTGATCTTCGGCGCGGTGTTCGTGGCGGGCGCCGCGTTCCAGTTCGTGGCGCAGGACGCGGCCGAGGCGCAGGCCGCGTTCACCTTCGGCGGGCAGACGATGCTGCAGTATCCGCCGACCGTGTTCGGTACGGAGCTGGTGCGCGGGGTGACCTTCGTCTTCCCGCTGGCCTTCGTCAACTGGGTGCCTGCGGCTTATGTGTTGGGGCGGCCGTATCCGCTGGGGCTGCCCGAGTGGGCGGCGTTCGCGCCGCCGCTGGTGGCGGCGGTGTGCTGTGTGCTGGCGGGATGGGCGTGGCGGGCGGGTCTGCGGACGTATCGGAGCACCGGGAGCTAGGGAATGACAGGCATGACGGGCATGACAGGCGTGACGGGCGGGACGGGCGAGACCGGCGAGACGGACGGGCGCTTCATCGAACTGGACGGCGTCGAGAAGGTCTTCGACGTGCGCAAGAAGACCGGGTTCCTCAGGCGGGAGGTGCGCCGGGTGCGGGCGGTCGACGCGATCTCCTTCACCGTGGCGCGCGGCGAGATGGTCGGCTACATCGGGCCGAACGGCGCCGGGAAGTCGACGACGATCAAGATGCTGACGGGGATCCTCACGCCGAGCGGCGGCCGGCTGCGGGTCGCTGGCATCGACCCGTCCCGCGAGCGGACGCGGCTGGCGCACCGGATAGGGGTGGTGTTCGGGCAGCGGACGACCCTGTGGTGGGACCTGCCGCTCATCGACTCCTACCGGCTGATGCACCGCATGTACCGCATCCCGGACGGCCGTTATCGCGAGAACCTCGACCGGCTGGTCGAACTCCTCGACCTGTCTGCCCTGTTGGACGTGCCCGTGCGTCAGCTCTCGCTCGGGCAGCGGATGCGCGGCGACATCGCGGCGGCGCTGCTGCACGATCCCGAGGTGCTGTATCTCGACGAGCCGACGATCGGCCTGGACGTGGTCTCCAAGGCGCGGGTGCGGGAGTTCCTGCGGGAGCTGAACACCGAGCGCGCCACGACGGTGCTGCTCACCACGCACGACCTGCAGGACATCGAGCAGCTGTGCTCCCGGGTGATGGTCATCGACCATGGCCGGCTGGTCTACGACGGTGCGCTGGCGGGGCTGCACGAGGCGGGCGAGAGCGAGCGGACGCTGGTGGTGGACCTGGAGCGGGAGCTGCCGCCGATCGAGGCGGGGGAGGCGGCGCGGGTGGTGAAGGTGGACGGTCCGCGCCAGTGGCTGGCGTTCCCGGCGGCGCAGTCGGCGGCTCCGCTGGTCGCCCGGATCGCGGCGGAGTATCCGCTGGTGGACCTGTCGGTGCGGGAGCCCGACATCGAGGCCGTGATCGCGAAGATGTACGCCGAGCGGGAGGGCGAGCGGGCGGCGGAACGGGCGGCGGAACAGGCGGCCGGACAGGAGACCGTAGTGCCCGCGCCCGGGAACTCGTAGGCTGCTGATATGACCGACGACGACGCAGTCCCGGGTTCCCCCGACGCAGTCCCGGGTCTCCCCGAGGCAGTCCCGGGTCCCTCCGAACTCCGCGCCTCCGACGCCGATCGTGAGCGGGTCGCCGAGGTCCTGCGGGACGCCGTCGCGGAGGGCCGTCTCGACATGACGGAGTTCGAGGAGCGGCTCGACCAGACGTACAAGGCGCGCACGTACGGGGAGTTGGCGCCGATCACCCGGGACCTGCCGGTCGCCGGGGTCACGCCCCCGCCGGTCGTGTCGCTGAGCAAGGAGCCGCCGCCGGACGGGAGTTGGGCCGGGCGGATCGTGGGCGGCGAGGGCTCGTCGACGTGGGCCGTGGCCGTGATGTCGGGGTTCCAGCGGCGGGGCCGGTGGACGGTCCCGCGGCGGTTCGACTGCTTCGCCTTCTGGGGCGGCGGGGAGATCGACCTGCGCGAGGCGGACTTCGCCGCCGGCGAGGTCGTGATCAACTGCGTCGCGATCATGGGCGGGGTGCAGATCATCGTGCCGCCGGGCGTCGAGGTCGTCGTCCGCGGCATCGGTGTGATGGGCGGCTTCGACGACGGGGCGACGGGCGCGGCGGCGGACCCGGGCGCGCCGCGGGTGGTCGTCACCGGGTTCGCGTTCTGGGGCGGGGTCGGCGTCGAGCGCAAGAAGACGAAGGCGGCGCGGCGGCAGGAGAAGCTGGACCGCAAGGCGGCGATGCGCGAACTGCACACCAGCCTCCGGGACGACGTTCACGAGGCCCACCGGCGGATGCTGGAGGGTCACCGGGACATGATGCGCGACCGCCGCGAGGAGCAACGGGAGCGGCACGAGGAGCGGCGCGAGCGGCACCGGGAACGCCGGCAGGAGCGGGACAGGCGCCGCTACGGCGACTACTGAGAACCGCCCCCGTACGTGCCCGCAGGCCTCCCGAACGCCCCCGCACGTCCTGCCGGTTCCGCCTACAGTTGCGCCGGCGCCGAGCCCGCCAGCTTCGACAGGTCGACGGCCCGTGCCAGCTTGCGGTAGCCCCGGTCGCTGGGGTGCAGATGGTCGCCCGAGTCGTACTCGGCGCGCAGGCTGCGCGGGTCGTAGGGGTCGCGCAGCGCCTGGTCGAAGTCGACGACCTCGTCGTACACCCCGCCCGCCCGGATCGCCGCGTTGACGCGCTGCCGTACGTCCTCGCGGGCGGCGGTGTAGCCGCGGTGGCCGCGGAACGGGGTGAGGGTGGCGCCGACGACCTTGACGCCGTGGGCGTGGGCGCGGTCGGTGAGGGTGCGCAGGCCGTCGACGATGCTCTGCGGGTCGGCGGGCCCCTCGCTGCGCAGGATGTCGTTGATGCCGAGGTCGATGACGACGGCCTTCACGTTCGTCGCCCCGAGGACGTCCCGGTCGAAGCGGTTCAGGCCGCTCGCGCCGCGGCGGGGGTCGTCGGCGAGGACCCGGTTGCCGCTGATGCCCGCGTTGACGACGCCGTAGCGGGGCGTGTCGCCACGCGAGGACCCGGCGGTCCGCAGCCGGTCGGCGAGGACGTCGGGCCAGCGGCGGTTGGCGCCCGCGGTGGAGGTGACGCCGTCGGTGATGGAGTCGCCGAGGGCGACGACGGTGCCGTCGGCCTCGTTGCTGAGCACGTCCAGCGCGGTGAGATAGCGCCAGTACGGGCTCGTGTCGGTGAACGCGGCGCCGGTGACGTCCTCGGTGGACTCGCCCTCCGCGACGTAGCTGGTCTGCCGGGCGCGCGGGTGGAAGGTGACCGGGCCGGCGGAGGTGGGGGAGTAGGTGCTGACCAGGACGTCGGCGTCGGACGGGACGGCGACGGCGACGGCGTCGCTGACGGCCTGCCCGCCCGCCGGGACGACGACGGTCGTGGCCCCGCCGAAGGTGAGCCGGCGCAGGGTGTCGGGGTCCGCGGCGGCGCTGTCGTCGTCGGCGGCGACGGCGAGGGTGGCGTGGGTGACGGTGAGGGGGCCGGTTCCGTAGAGGTTGGACAGGGTGACGCGGGCGCTCGTCCCGCCGACGCCGGTGTGCACGACGTTGCGGACCGTGCGGCCCGCCATGCCGTCGGATGCGGTGCCGGGTTCCCCGCCGGCCGGGGCGGCGGCCCAGGCGCCGACCCAGACGCCCGTCGAGACGGGGGCGGCGTGGCCGGCGCCGCGGGGTGCGGCGAGGGCGGTGTCCGTGCTTCGGCCCGGGCCGTGGTCGGCGGCTGCTCCGACGTATATCGCGGCGGACAGGGCCACGATCAGCGCGGTGATCGCGGACAGCAGCACACCACCTTGACGCCTGGTCATGCGGGCGCGGATCTCCTAGGCGAGGGGAGCGGAAGGCTCCGGGACGGGGGCAGGAGCTCACCCTTGACCTCCCGCCTTACAGACGCCGGGAACTCCTGTTCCGTTCCGGGAGTCGGTCAGGAAGGGACAATGTGTGCGGGATCACCGAACGGGTGGAGCAAATGGAACGTACCGAAGCGGCGGCGCCGGACGGGACCACGTCCTATCGCGCCATGACCTCCTTCACCCCGGCGGACGAGGAGCGCCAGCGAGGCGTGCGCCGGATGAAGCTCACCGCGGCCGGGCTGCTGCTGTTCGTGGCCGTGGTGTACGTCCTCGCCGAGTGGGCCTCCCACCAGGGCGCGGGCGCCTGGGCGGGCTATGTGGCGGCGGCCGCGGAGGCGGGCATGGTGGGCGCGCTCGCCGACTGGTTCGCGGTCACGGCCCTCTTCCGGCACCCGCTGGGGCTGCCCATCCCGCACACCGCGATCATCCCGAACAAGAAGGACCAGCTGGGCGTCTCGCTCGGCGAGTTCGTCGGCGAGAACTTCCTCTCCGAGGACGTCGTACGGCAGCGGCTGCGCGCGGTCGGCATCGGCACCCGGCTGGGCGCCTGGCTCGCGGAGCCCGAGCACGCCGACCGGGTGACGGCGGAGCTGGCGACCGCGCTGCGGGGCGCGCTGACCGTGCTGCGCGACTCGGACGTCCAGGCGGTGGTGGGGGAGGCGATCACGCGCCGGGCGGACGCCCAGGAGATCGCGCCGGGCATCGGGAAGATGCTGGAGAAGGTCGTCGCGGACGGCGGTCACCGGCGGGCCGTGGACCTGGTGGTGACCCGGGCGCACGACTGGCTGGTGCTGCACGCCGACTCGGTGATGGACGCCGTGCAGGGCGGCGCGCCCGGCTGGACCCCGCGGTTCGTCGACAAGAAGGTCGGCGAACGCGTCTACAAGGAGCTGCTGCGCTTCTGCGCGGAGATGCGGGACATGCCGTCCCACCCGGCGCGCGGCGCCCTCGACCGCTTCCTGACCGACTTCGCCTCCGACCTGCAGTCCGACACGGACACCCGGGCGCGGGTGGAGCGGCTCAAGGGCGATGTGCTGGGCCGCGGCGAGGTCCAGGACCTGATCGCGTCCGCCTGGACCGCCGTCCGCTCCATGATCGTCGCGGCGGCGGAGGACGAGCGCAGCGAGCTGCGTCTGCGCGTGCGGGCCTCGCTGCTGTCCCTGGGCGCGCGGATGGCCACCGAGCGCAAGGTCCAGGACAAGGTCGACGACTGGGTCGAGGGCGCGGCGGTGCACGTCGTGACGACGTACCGGCGCGAGATCACCTCCCTGATCACCGACACGGTCGCCAGCTGGGACCCGGAGCACACGACCCGCAAGATCGAGGCCAACATCGGCCGCGACCTGCAGTTCATCCGAATCAACGGCACGGTGGTGGGCTCACTGGCCGGCCTGGTCATCTACGCGGCGGCGCGGGCACTGGGGGCGTGACACCGCCGGTGGCGTGAGTTCGGTGGGGGCGGGAACCCGGCCGAGGTTCGCTCGATGGGGAGGGAGCCCATGACCACCGCGCAGGCCGTTGCCGGCCGTACCGTCACCACCGACATCCCCGCCCGTCTCGACCGCCTGCCCTGGTCGCGCTGGCACTGGACGATCGTCATCGGACTGGGCACCGTGTGGATCCTGGACGGCCTGGAGGTCACGGTCGTCGGGAACATCGCCGGCCGGCTGTCGGAGCCCGGCAGCGGTCTGCCGATCACCTCCGGCCAGGTCACCGGCATCGCGGCCGCGCTGTACGTGGCGGGCGCCTGCGCCGGCGCCCTCTTCTGGGGCCGGCTGACGGACAAGTGGGGCCGCAAGAACCTGTTCATGATCACCCTGGCGGTGTACCTGGCCGCCACCGCCCTCACCGCCGTCTCCTTCGACACCTGGTGGTTCCTGCTCTTCCGCTTCCTCACCGGCTTCGGCATCGGCGGCGAGTACGCGGCCATCAACTCCGCGATCGACGAGCTGATCCCGGCGCAGTACCGCGGGCGCGTGGACCTGATCATCAACGGCAGCTTCTGGCTGGGCGCGGTCGCCGGTTCGCTGCTGTCGATCGTCGCGCTGAACACGGACCTCTTCGCGGCGGACGTCGGCTGGCGGCTGACGTTCGCGCTGGGCGCCGTCCTCGCCCTGGTGATCCTCCTCGTACGACGGCACGTCCCGGAGAGCCCGCGCTGGCTGCTGATCCACGGCCGGGACCGGGAGGCGGAGGAGATCGTGACGTCGATCGAGCGGCGCGTCGAGGCCGAACGGGACGCTCCCCTGGCCCGCCCCGAGGGCGAGCTCACGATCCATCAGCGCCGCAGCGTCTCCTTCGTCGAGATCGGCCGCACGCTGTTCTCCGACTACCGGCGCCGCTCCGTCCTCGGCTTCGCCCTCTTCATCGGCCAGGCCTTCCTCTACAACGCGATCACCTTCGGCTTCGGCGCGATCCTGACGACGTTCTTCGACGTGCCGAGCGGCAACACGGGCTACTACTTCGCCGTCATCGCGATCGGCAACTTCTGCGGCCCGCTGCTGCTGGGCAAGCTGTTCGACACGGTCGGCCGCAGGGTGATGATCGCGTCGACGTACCTCCTCTCCGGCCTGCTGCTGTTCGCCACGGCCTGGCTGTTCGACCAGGGATCGCTGACCGCGACCACGATGACGGCCTGCTGGTGCGCGGTGCTGTTCTTCGCGTCGGCCGGCGCCTCCAGCGCCTACCTCACGGTCTCCGAGGTCTTCCCGATGGAGACCCGCGCCATGTCCATCGCCTTCTTCTACGCCCTCGGCACCGCCGCCGGCGGCATCAGCGGCCCCCTGCTGTTCGCCGACCTCACCGACACCGGCAGGGTCGGCGACACCGTCCTGGCGTTCTGCATCGGCGCGACCCTGATGTGCGCGGCGGGCCTGGTGGCGGCGTTCCTGGCGGTGAACGCCGAACGCCGCTCCCTGGAGGACATCGCCCGCCCCCTGACCGCGGCGGCGACGAAGGCCCGCAAGGCGGCGAAGCCGACGACGCCGGGCGGCCCGGGACCGCACGGCCCGCGCCCACGCAAGGCCACAGCTTGAGCCCGTGGCCCGCGGCCCGTGGCCCGTGGCCCGCGGCCGGTGGCCCGCGGCCGGTGGCCCGTGGCCGGTGGCCCGTGGCCCGTGGCCGGTGGCCGGTGGCCGGTGGCCCGTGGCCGGTGGCCCGTGTCCGTCTGGCTCTTCGCCTCGGGGGCGTGTCGCTACTCCGTCTCGCCCCGGGTGCGGCCGCGGCGGCGTAGCAGCAGGAGGCCGCCGGCCAGGGCGGTGAGGCCGGTGGTGGCGGTCCAGGCGACGACGTCGGTGGAGCCGGTGGCGGCGAGGTCGCCGTGCCCTCCGGCGGCGGACGCCGCGTTGGCCGGGGTCGGCGAAGGGACCCCGGACGCGGACGGGGCGGACCCGGGTGCGGAGGGGGCGGCCGAGGCGCCGCTCGACGCCGGGGTGTCCGAGGCGGTCGTCGTCGACCTCTCCCGGGTGAACGCCAGGGTGCCGAAGCCGAGTTGGTCGTAGCCGCCGCTGTTGGGGCCGTAGTCCCCGCCGCCGCCCTCGGGCGCGGCCTTGGCGGCGATCCGGGTGAGGTAGGGGGCGGACAGTCCCCGGCGCTTGGTGTAGTGGTTGGCGATCATCGCCCAGATCGGCCGGGTCATCGCCGGGTCGACGCCCGCCGCGTCGGAGGCGGTCTCCTTGCCCGACCAGCCCCCGATCGCCCCCTTCCTGCGGGTGTTGGCGGTGTAGGCGACGTCGCCGCCGAGGCTCCACTTGGCCACGTACTGGGCGCCCTTGAGGAAGCGGCTGTCGTCGTAGCCGTAGAGGTCGATGCCCTGGTTCCAGGCCATCTCGCAGAACGTGCCCATCAGGCCGACGCCGAGCAGCGCGTGCCCCTGGTCGCGGCCGGCCTCCAGCCACTCGGCGAGACCGTCGTCCTGCACGACGGGGATCGCGTTCCTGACGGCGCCGAGCCCCGCGCCGCTCTTGAAGTACTCGACGGCCCGCTCCACCTGGGCGCGGTCGTCGCAGAAGATGCCGGTGGCCAGGACGCAGGCCATGGCCGTGAGGTCCCAGTTGGGCCAGTAGTTGGTGATGACGGCGCCGTTGTGGTTCGTCAGGAAGCTTTCGCTGAGCGGGGAGAAGACAGCCGTCAGCATCTTCTGGAACCGTTCGAGTTCGAAGGCCTTGTGGTCGCGGACGAGTTCGGCCGCGTTGGCGAACTGGTAGCCGTACAGCCCGGCCGCGAGAAACCGGTCGGCGGAGCCCTGCACCGAGGTCAGCTTCGCCGACCAGGCGTTGAGGATCGCGACGGCCGTGTCGGCGTACGCGCTGTCCCCGCTGACGTGGAAGCGCAGGCCGTTCTGGTAGGCGGCGTGGATGTCGTTGTAGAGGATCGTGTAGTTCTGCGGCGAGCCCGCGCCCCGGTACACGGTCGCCTGCGGGTTGGCCGTCCAGCCGCTCTGCGCATGCCGGTTGGCGGTGAGCCTGGCGTACCCGGCGGTGTAGGGCGCGGCGCCGGCCTTCACCTTCGCGGCCATGCGCGCCAGGTCGGCGCCGGTGTGCAGCAGGCCCGGGTGCGCGTAGCCGGCCGCGGACGCGGGCGGCGCCGCGGTGACGCCGACGGCGGCTGCCCCGGCGGCCACACCCGCGCCCTTCAGCATGCTGCGGCGGCTGACGCTGATCTGTCGAGGTCGAGTCAGGTCCATGCACGGGAGACGGACGGCGGCGGGGCCGATAACGAAAACCGGGCCGCCCGCGCCCGCCCGAGCCGGCCCGCGCCCGCCCGCCCGGAGACTACGCGCCTGTCGTCGACCCCGGCCGGATGATCATCAGGATCGTCACGGTGGCCCACAGCAGGTTGAACACCCCGGTGAACATGGCGAGTCGGACGGTCGTCTCCCGCGCGCCCCGTCCCTCGACGAGGACCTCCTGCCGGGGCAGCACCAGCACCAGCAGCACACCCGCGGCCAGCACGGTCAGCACCATCGACACGATGAGCCAGGCATCGCCCGTCACACCCATCGCGCCCGCCGTCGCGAACCCGAAGACGGGGACGGCGATCCCGACGGCCGCGTACACCTGGCAGATGCGGTGCAGCAGCCGCACGGTCTCGCTCGCGCGCACGTCGTCCGGCGCGGCCAGGGCGCGACGCGCGGCGGGCGGGAACATGCTGGCGGCGACGGTGACGGGCCCGATCGCGACGATCGCGGCAAGGACATGGACGGCGAGGAGGAACTTGGTCACGGCCCGACGCTAGGCGGCGCGATGATCTCCCGGAAGTGGCGGAAATGCCAGAGGGCAACGGGTTTCCGCCAGAACCCGGGGGCGGCGGGAATCCGTCGTATGCCTACGCTCTTGCCATGCACACCGTCGCCGTACTGGCCCTGGACGGGGTCGTCCCGTTCGATCTGTCCGCCCCGATCGACACCTTCGGCTGGGCGCGGCTGCCCGACGGGCGGGAGGCGTACCGGGTGCGGGTCTGCTCGCCGTCCGCGTCGGGGGAGGTGAGCGCGGGGGCGTTCACGGTGCGCGCGCCGTACGGGCTCCAGGCGCTGGCCGAGGCGGACACGATCATCCTGCCCGGGGTGGACGACCCGCCGCAGGAGCTGCCGGACGGCGTCGCGGAGGCGCTGCGGGCCGCGGCGGCGAACGGCACGCGGATCGCCTCGGTCTGCGTCGGGGCGTTCCTGTTCGCCGCGACGGGCCTGCTTGACGGGCTGCGCGTGACGACGCACTGGTGCGCGGCGCGGGACCTCGCCGAGCGCTACCCGAAGGTGACGGTCGACCCGAACGTCCTCTACGTCGACAACGGCCAGTTCCTCACCTCGGCGGGCGCGGCGGCGGCACTGGACATGTGCCTGCACATGATCCGTCACGACTACGGCTCGGCGATCGCCGCGCAGGCGGCCCGGATGTCGGTCATGCCGCTCGAACGGGAGGGCGGCCAGGCCCAGTTCATCGTCCAGGACCTGGCGCCCGCGCCCGCCGGGGCGACCCTCGAACCCCTGCTGACCTGGCTGGAGGACAACTGCGGCAGCGATCTGACGCTGGACCAGATCGCCGGGCAGGCCGGCATGAGCACCCGCACCCTCAACCGCCGCTTCCGCGAACAGACCGGCACGACACCGCTGCGCTGGCTGCACCGGGCGCGGGTGCGGCGCGCGCAGCACCTGCTGGAGTCGACGGCGTACCCGGTGGAACGGATCGCCGACCAGGCGGGGTTCGGCTCCCCGACGGCGTTCCGGGAACGCTTCCGGAGCGTGGTGGGCACGAGCCCGCAGGGCTATCGACGCGCGTTCCGGTCGAGAACGGAGACTTCGGCCGCAGGCACGGCGGGGCGGGCGGCGGTGGAGGCGGCGGCGGTGTCCGGGGGCCCGCCCCCTTCGTACCCGCCGCACTCCTCCTGAAGCCGACCCCCGCTGCGCTCAGGGCAGGTCCTGGGTGCGCCGGTCCGCCCCGGCCGGAGGCAGGGCAGGGCAGGGCGGGCGGCGGTGGAGGCGGCGGCGGTGTCCGGGGGCCCGCCCCCTCCGTACCCGCCGCACTCCCGCTGAAGCCGACCCCCGCTGCGCTCAGGCGCTGTCCCGTAAGCCCTGGCGGGCGCGCCCTTAGGGCAGGTCCTGGACGCGCCGGTCCGCCACCGCCCACGACGCGAGCGCGACCGCGCCCGCCACGCCGAACACCGACGGCCAGGCGCCCACCTTCTTCGCCAGCGGATGCGACCCCGCGAAGGCGGCCACGTACGCCGCCGTCAACGCGCCCGCGGCCTTCCCGCCGGCCTGCTGCCGCCACTGCTGCGCGGCCGCGGCCCCCGCGGCGGCGAGCACGACCCCGCCGAGCTGCCGCTTCTTCGTCCACCGGGCCACACCGAACCCGCCGACCAGCCCACCCGCGGCGATCGCCGCACTGGGGATCCTGGCCGTCTTCGCGGTCTTCGCGGTCTTCGCGGTCTTCGCCGTCTTCGCCATGTGTGCCTGCCTCCTGGTCCGTCGCCCCGAGGCTAACCGGCAACCGGCAGGCCCTCCGAGTCGCCCTCCGGGCTATACAGGAGACCAGGCCAGCCGCGCCAGAACCCACCCGCAGGACGGACGGACCCCGACGTGACGCCCGACACCCTCACCACCCCCGACGGAATCCACCTCTCCTACCGCGACGAGAGCCCTCCCCGGCCCGCGACGGCGCCCCCGGTCCTGCTCCTGCACGGACTGGCGGGCCACCTGGGCGAATGGGACGACCTGACCGCCCGTCTCCTCGCCGACGGCCACCGCGTGGTGAGATACGACGCCCGAGGCCACGGCGCGAGCACCCGCACCCCCGCCGACATGACGAGAGCGGCGGCGGTACGGGACGCCGTAGCGCTCCTGGACGAGCTCGACCTCCCCCCGGCGATCCTCCTCGGCCAGTCCCTGGGCGGCCTGACGGCCCTGCTGACGGCAGCGGCGCACCCGTCCCGCGTCAGCTCCCTGATCCTGGTGGAGGCGGGCCCGGCGGGAGGCGACCCGGAACTGCCCGAGCAGATAGGGAGCTGGCTGGACGGCTGGCCGACCCCCTTCCCGACCTTCGAACAGGCTGTCTCATTCCTCGGCCACGAAGCCTGGGCGAGGGGCCTGGACTGGCGACCGGACGGCAGCGGAACGGACGGCAGCGGAACGGACGGCAGCGGAACGGACGGCAGCGGAACGGACGGCAGCGGGACGGATGCGGGCGGGTACGCCCGCGTCGACCGCGACACGATGGTCGCGGCGGTGACGGAACTCGCTGCGCGGGACTACTGGGAGGAGTGGTCCCGGGTGACCTGCCCGACGCTCGTGGTCCGGGGCGAGAACGGCATGATGCCGGCCGAGGAACAGCGCCGGATGCAGGCCCGCCGCCCCGCCGACACTCACGTCACGGTGATCCCGGACGCCTCCCACGACGTCCACCTGGACCGCCCGGAGGCCCTGCACGAGGCGGTGACGACCTTCCTGGGCGCTGAACCGCCGGAACATGCAAGGTTCGCCGAGTACCTGTGGGCCCTCGACCGGGTCCCGCCCGCAGCGGAGACGGCCTTGGTCTGTCGCATCCTCACCGACCCGGACCGCCAGATGGCCCGCTCGGCGGTGCTCCGGCACCTGGACCGAAGGGCGGCGGCACTCCACCGCTCCGACGACGCGACCTGGCAGGCCTGGACGGACCCGCTGGCCGAGGCCGTACGGGACGACCCCTTCCTCACCGCCCGCCTCAAGGAGTGGACGGTCCTCCACACCGTCACCGCCGACCCCTCCTGGATCCCGGCGACGGCGGAGGCCCTGGCCACCGCCTCCGACTGGCTGCAACGCAGACTCACGGAGACCCCCGGCGTCCCGGCCCCCGCACTCGCCTTCCTGGCCGAGCACGGCCGCACACGCAGGGTCCGCACGGCGGCTGCAGCCGCGGCGAGGCGCAGGTGACGTAGGTGACGCCGCCCCCGTGAGCAGGCGAGGGGGAACTCCCGATACCCCCGAATGGACCACACCAGGTGGTGGAGGTCGGTCCGCGCGCAGAGGCTGGCCTACGGCGATGCCGTCGCCCGACCCGTACGGGTCCGGGCGGACCGCGCAGCATCGTCGTCAGTCTCAGTCAGTCAGCCAGCCAGTCAGCCAGTGTCAGTCAGTCTCAGTCAGCCTCGGTCTCGTGCTGGGCCGGGCCGCGGCCGGGGTCGTCAGAAGGACGGGATCACATGGCGCAACAGGGCATCGGAACCGGCTGCCCGCCATTCGCTCGCGGAAGCGGCAGACGCTCCCGGCGGTCGCCCACCGGGATGGCAGTCGTCGCGGCCGGTCTGGCCTTCCTGGGCGCGGTCGCCCCGACACCGACCAGCGCCGTGCCGTCTCCCCCCACCGGGCCCCCTCCGGGAGGCCCGGCGCGGTTCGTTCCCGGTCCCTGCCCGAAGACGCCCGAGCCGATCCCCGGACGGTGCGGGACCCTGGAGGTGCCCGAGAACCGGGCCCACCGCGGCGGACGGACCATCAAGCTGACCGTGGCCACCATCCCGGCCACATCGAAGACGCCGGCCGCGGACCCGGTGGTGTTCATGGAGGGGGGTCCGGGCGGCGACGCCATCGGGGCCATCCCCTTCCTGGTCGCGTCCGGTGTGAACCGCAATCGCGATCTGATCGTCATGACCCAGCGCGGCGGGCTCTACTCACAGCCGAACCTCGCCTGTCCGGAGATCGACCGGTTCAACGCGTCCGCCGTGGGGCTGCCGTACGACGCGCCGTCCACCGGGCGGCTCCTGGTGCGCGCGGCGAAGGAGTGCCGGGACCGTCTGACGGCCGGCGGAATCCAGCTGAGCGCCTACAACACCACCGAGAACGCCGCCGACTTCGCCGACCTGCGCAAGGCGCTGGGCATCAGGAAGTGGAACGTCTACGGCTACTCCTACGGCACCGACCTGGCCCTCACCTACCTGCGTCGGCACCCTCAGGGGATCCGCTCGGTGGCGATCGACTCGGTCGTGCCTCCGCAGATCGTGAGCCTGCCCTGGGCCTGGGACAGCGCCCAGGAGGGGATCAACGCGATCTTCGAGGCGTGCGCGGCCCAGCCCCGCTGCAAGAGCCGCTACCCCGACCTCCCGCGCACGCTGACCGAGCAGGTCCGGCGCCTTGAGGCGAAGCCCCTGACGCTGACGGCGCAACCGGCCGGGGGCGGAAACCCGGTGAAGGTCGTCCTCGACGGCGGCACGCTGGTGAACCTGCTGGTCGCCGACGGCGGCGCCCTGCCGGCCGTCGACGTCCCCGCGGCGCTCGACGAACTCGCCCGCGGAAACCCGAAACGCTTCGCGCAGGCACAGGCCGCCGGCGCGACACCCGCCATCGGCGAGTTCGCTCACGGTCTGACGCATTCGGTGGCGTGCAGCGAGTGGGCGCCGGGCTATGCGCAGTCCGACGTCCTGAAGGCGGGGCGCCGGGCGTTCCCCGGGTGGCCGGACACGGTCCTGGCCCATGCGCCGCAGCTTCCCTTCGAGTACGACCTGTGCCGCGTCTGGAACGTCCCGGACCGCACCGCGATCCAGCGGGTGGCCACCTCCAGCAAGGTGCCGACGCTCATCGTCTCCGGAACCTTCGACGCCAAGACCGGGGCGAGCTGGGGGCCGTACACGGGCCGGACGCTGCCCCGCTCGACCGCCGTGCAGATTCCCGGGATCGGCCACTTCGTGGTCCCCCAGTCGCCCTGCGCGCAGAGCGTCCTGGCGTCCTTCCTCACGCGTCCGACCGCGCCCGACACCGGGTGCGTGGCAGGACTCGCGCCGAAACCGTTCACCATCACCCCTGACCCGGAGACCTCCCGATGACGCTCCTCAGCCCAGCCCGACACCGGCGCGCGTCGCGCCGGCTCCCGGCCACGCTGGCCGGGGCCACGGCCGGCGCCCTCGTCGTCGGCCTCGCCGCGCTCCCCGCACGAGCCGACTCCGGCGCCGGCGCCGGAGCGCCGCTCGGCACGGTCGCCCGGACGGCGGGCGACGCCCGCTTCGAGCCGGGCCCCTGCCCGCGGACGGCGGAACCCATCCCCGCTCTCAAGAAGGCCCGCTGCGGAACGCTCACCGTTCCCGAGAAGCACTCCCACCGCAAGGGACGGAAGATCACCCTCGGTGTCGCGGTCATCCCCGCGGCCACCGCGAAACCGGCGCCCGACCCGATCGTGTGGCTCGCCGGCGGACCCGGCGACGACTCGGTCTCCGAGATCCCGATGGCGCTCGCCGGCGGCCTGAACCGCGACCGCGACGTGATCTTCATGTCCCAGCGGGGGACCTACTCGGCCGACCCGCAGCTCACCTGCCCGAACGTCGACGAGTTCAACGCGCGCGCCCTCGATCTCGTCTTCGGCGCGCCGTCCACCGGGCGTCTGCACGTCGAGGCGACGCGGGACTGCCGCGACCGGCTGGTGAACCGCGGGGCCGACCTCAGCGCCTACAACGGCATCGAGAGCTCCGCCGACTACGACGGCCTGCGCAAGGCCCTGGGCATCAGGCAGTGGAACGTGTTCGGCATCTCCTACGGCACCGACCTGGCGCTCCAGTACATGCGCCTGCACCCCAAGGGCATCCGGTCGGTCGGCATCGACGGCGTCCTGCCGCCGTCCCTGGCCGGAGGCGCCGTGACCTGGCGTGCCGCACGAGAAGGCTTCGACGGCATGTTCAAGGCCTGCAAGGAGCAGCCCGCCTGCAACACCCGCTATCCGAACCTCAAGGCCACCTTCGAGCGCCTCGTCAGTCAGCTGGAGGCCCGACCGGTCACCACCACCGTCACGGTCGAGGGCCACCCGAAGCCGGTGAAGGTCGTACTCGACGGCGGAGTCCTGGTGAACTGGCTGACCTTCGCCAGCCACCTGGCGGCCGGAGTGCCCCGCTCCATCGACGAACTGGCCCACGGCAACCCGAAGCGGATCGCCGAGCAGTGGGCGGGGGGCAAGCTCAGCCCGCAGGCCATGGGCAGGGTTTCCTACGGGCTCGCCTTCGGCGTCTTCTGCGGCGAGTGGACCCCGTACGAGAGCGAGGCCGACGTGCTCCGGGCCGGGCGGCGCCTGTTCCCGTCGTTCCCCCGCTCGGTGCTGGCCAACGCCCCGCTGCTCACCTGGCTCCACGCGGACTGCCGCGCCTGGGACATCCCCGCGGCGCCGCGCTCCGTCCGCCAGGTGACGCGCAGCGACATCCCGACCCTCGTCCTGTCCGGCGGGTTCGACTCCCAGACCGCGCCGAGCAGCGGACCGTACGCCGCCCGCACGCTGAGCCGGTCCACGGCGGTCACGATCCCCTACGTCGCCCATGTGGTCTTCGCCGACTCGTCGTGTGCGCAAACGATCACCCGCTCGTTCTTCGACACTCCGACCACGCCCGCCACATCATGTCTCGCAGGCCTCAAACCCCCTGCGTTCGAGATCGCGCCGTAAACCCGGCCTCCCCGGCACTCGCTTTCCGGACCTGAACGCGGGCGCGGAAGGCGAGTGCGGGCCGGGGCTGACTCCGCCCGGCCCGGCGGCGGTCGCCGGGGGCCTGGCCGCGCTCGTCGACGACGGCGCGGTCCAGCACCGCGCTGGTGAAGAGGACCGTGCTTCGGTCAGACCGGGAATCCGGGCGGTGGTCCGGTAGAAGGCGGCGGCGTTGGCGGTAGCTTCGGCAGACATGACGGAACCCCTCTACTACGTGGACCGCTCGGACATCCTCGACGGCAGGCTCGCGGCTGTCCGGAGCGCGATGCGCGACCTGGCCGCGTTCGTCGAGGCACGCGAGCCGCGGCTGCTCGCCTACAACTTCTACGTCGACGAGTCCGACCGCACGATGACCCTGGTGGCCGTCCACCCCGACACGGCGTCGCTGGAGTTCCACATGGAGCTCGGAGGACCGAGGTTCCGTGCGTTCGCCGAGCTCATCCGCATGAGATCCATCGACGTGTACGGCCGGCCCAGCCCGGCGGCGGTGGACCGGCTCCGCCAGAAGGCCGAGATGCTCGGCGGAGGCGTCGTCACCGTCCACGCCCGGCAGGCGGGCTTCAGCCGACCGGATCCGCCGCGGCGCGGGACGGAGTGACGGCTCAGGCGTCGGCCGGTCAGCGACCCACTGCGAATGATCACCTTCCGGCGAGTTGTGATCATCTGCGGAGATGACTGCGTGTCGCGTGCGCGGCGCTGGTGACCTGGTGGCGTGACCCGGGATGGCGCGCGCATTCCCGTGTCACCCGTCACTCTCCACCTCACCGGAGGAAACACATGAGCGCTGCTGTCCGACGGACCGTCTACGCCCTGGCCGCGGTCACCTCGGTCCTGCTCTCCCTGGTCGCGTTCGACTCGTTCTCCTCGTCCTCGGCCGACGCCGCGGTCGCCACCCCCGTCGTCAAGTCGAAGTACTTCACCGGCGGCGAGACCACGATCTCCTGCCCGTCCGGCTGGACGGCGACGGGCGGCGGCATCGGAGCCGACGTCGTCGCGAGCATGTACGTCGCCCGCACGGAGCCCACGCGCAACTCCTCCGGCAAGCCCGTCGGCTGGAAGGGCAACGTCCGGCAGAAGTCGAACGGCGCCGCGGGCAGCGGCACGATCTACGTCGTCTGCGCCCCCTGACCTGACCTGCCCTGACCTGCCCTGACCTGACCTGGCTTGACCTGACCTGGCTTGACCTGACGGTTAGCCACCGCACGGCGAAGGCCGCCGCCCCACGGGGCCCGGCCTTCGCCCGCCGGGTGGAAAAGGTTGGACGGGCTGATGCCCGGGCTTGTAGCTTGCGGTGGACCGTGACACCGCCCGAGGAGGTGAGACCCATGAACGCTGTATCGACGTGGGTGCTCCCCCTTTCCGTCATGGCCGGCGACTGACGTAGGCGTCGCCGGGAGCGCCTCCACAACAAGGCACTCCCGAAGGGCAACACCTATGGACTCTCCCCAGTTCACCGCCGAACCGTCGTCGTTCGACGTGATCATCGCCGGGTGCGGGCCGACCGGCGCGATGCTGGCCGCGGAACTACGGCTGCACGATGTGCGGGTACTCGTTCTGGAGAAGGAAACCGAGCCCGTGTCGTTCGTCCGCATCGTCGGTCTGCACATCCGCAGTCTCGAACTGATGGCGATGCGCGGACTGCTGGATCGCATCCGCGCACACGCAAGGCAGCGTCCGGCCGGCGGATTCTTCGCCGCCATCGACAAACCCGCACCCCAGGGACTGGACTCCGCGCACGCCTATCTGCTGGGCATCCCGCAGCCGGTCATCGTTCACCTGCTCGAAGAGCATGCGACCCACCTGGGCGCGCAGGTCCGGCGCGGCTGCACGGTGGCCGGGTTCGAGCAGGACGACGAGGGTGTCACCGTCGAACTGACGGACGGCGAACGACTGCGTTCGCGCTATCTCGTCGGCTGTGACGGCGGGCGCAGCACGGTGCGCAAACTGCTCGGCGTCGGCTTCCCCGGCGAGCCCTCCCGGACCGAGACACTGATGGGCGAGATGGAAGTGGGGGTGCCGCAGCAGGAGATCGCCGCCAAGGTGACCGAAATCAGCGAGACCAACAAGCGATTCTGGCTCAGGCCGTTCGGCGGAGGGGCATACAGCGTCGCAGTCCCCGCCTCGGGAGTCAGCGACCGCGCGGAACCGCCCACCCTCGAAGACTTCAGACAACAGCTGCGCGCCGTCGCCGGAACCGATTTCGGCGTGCACTCCCCGCGCTGGCTGTCCCGCTTCGGGGACGCTACCCGGCTGGCCGAACGCTACCGGGTCGGGCGGGTGCTGCTGGCCGGCGATGCGGCGCACATCCATCCGCCCACCGGCGGACAGGGCCTCAACCTGGGCGTTCAGGACGCATTCAACCTCGGCTGGAAACTGGCCGCACAGATCCGCGGCTGGGCGCCGGAAACACTGCTGGACACCTACCAGGCCGAACGCCGTCCGGTCGCCGCGGACGTGCTGGACAACACCCGCGCCCAGATGGAACTGCTTTCCACCGAACCGGGCCCGCAGGCCCTGCGCAGACTGCTCACCGAACTGATGGACTTCGACGAGGTGAACCGCTACCTCATCGAGAAGATCACCGCGATCGGCATCCGCTACGACTTCGGCGAAGGCCCCGACCTGCTCGGCCGCCGCCTCCCCGACCTCGACGTGAAACACGGCCGCCTCTACGACCAGCTGCACCACGGCCGCGGCCTGCTGCTGGACCGCACCGAACGCCTCACCGCCGGCGCCTGGTCAGACCGCGTCGACCACCTCGCCGACCCCACCGCGGCCCTGGACGCCCCCGGCCTCCTCCTCCGTCCCGACGGCCACGTCGCCTGGACCGGCGACGACCAGCAGAACCTGGACGCCCACCTCACCCGCTGGTTCGGCCGACCCGCCGACTGATCTCACCCGAGCAACCGAAAGCGTGCGGCTCTGAGTGCGCGCTCGGTCAGCACGCCGACAGCCCCGGGAGCCATCCCGGGGCCAGGAGGTGTCCAGGACGATCGAGCCGTCCTCTTGCTGGTCCTTTACGCCGTCCTGACCACGGTCCCGCTGGGACGAGGTGGCCTCCTACGTCCAAAGTCGCCAGGAGCTCCGGCCAGGACAGCGATCGGTGCCGGGGAGCGTACGGCGAGCCCGGTGGCGGTGACAGATTTCTAGAATCGTGCCGTCGGCTCTGACCTGAACAGGAGGCCAGTGCCCGAACCTCTATCGCCGGGAACGGCGAGCTAGGCGGCAGGTCCGTCGTCCGGGGTGACAGCGACGATCGCGACTGTCGGAGGCGGAGGCGACGGAGTGTAGACGTACGCCACAGCCAGTCCCGGGAGGTCGTCTCGGGGCTCGATCCGGGTCTTGCGGACCTCTGTGCCGTCCTGTCGGACTGGCCCAAGCAGTACGCCGAGCCGCGGGATCTGCTCCAGCTCTTGCCGCAGTACCTCGATTGCCTGCTCCGCACCGAGCGCCTTCGCCCTAGGAGTTGTCTTCAAATGTCACGCCCACATCAGGAGCGAGGCGAGCGTGACAGCTGCCTGGTAGGACTCGGCGGTCTTGTCGTAGCGGGTCGCGATGCC
>NZ_JBITCT010000017.1:0-188353 GCF_044453465.1 Streptomyces sp. NPDC051677 | reverse complement strand
CGGTGCTGGCGCCGCTGGCCTGGGTGGAGGCCAGGGCGTGGGGCTGGACGGCGCCGTTGCCGTTGTAGTCGTAGGTGTAGCCGGTGGTGGTGTCGGCGCCGCCGGTGGTGGAGTGCTCGACCTGGTGCTGGCGTTGTCCGAGGGCGTCGAAGTCCCAACTGGTCCGGGGTGCGGCCGGGATCTGGGCCTGTCCTCGACAGTCGTGCGGACGTGCAGGCGAGGGGCGGCGAAGCGGTCGTCACGTGACTGGAAGGCTACTTCATCCCCTTTTGCGGCATTATGGGCGATCAAAGGAAGTCAAGAACCCTGAGATCTCATCCCAAGGAATTCCCTGCCACCGCTGTTGAGCAAACCCAACGACTCTGTCATTGACTGCGACATCCATCGGTCCACTGATGGAGATCACCAGCATGAGGTCTCGCCCCGTCAGCAAATCATCAGCCAAAACCGCTCGCGCCTTCCGAAGGAAGATATCAACAATCTTGCCTCCAACGCTGACCTGGATATTCTGCTCGGTACTGCTCCCGTCCGACCCACGGAAACTAATCCTCGAGGAGGCCCACCCCTCCCCCTGCTTCACCTCGCCATGGGTGACCTTTGGAGTGCCAGACCCAAGAGCTTCCAGCAGGTTATTGAGCGCTTCGCTTGGGGTCGCTCCACCCGAGCGGCCAAGGAGTCCGTATTCGAACGCCATTACTGCTCCCGCACACCTATCACTGGCCGTAGCCATCGAAAATGTACTGCACCTTGATTCCGCGATTATCTATGAGCCACTCATCCTTCAGGACCTGGAGTTCATCCTTCCCGACATCACCAGACTTTGTTTCGACGTAATGAGTGACATTCCCACGAGAGTCAAGCAGTCCAATATCATACTGCCGCTCACCGTATGGTGTATCAAATTTCAGCAAATCTGGCGCTTGCCTCTCAGTGACTACATTCAGTCCGCGCTGCCTAAAAGAGTCCGCAATGTGGTCACGGTATGCGTCGCCAACGTGCTTATTAAGTTGAACCTGACTTATCCCCAAAAGTTTACAGAGGTTTGCGTCGTCATTGTGAACCAGGACCGGCGTTTCCCCGGCCAGCACATAGTACGAATGCAAGTCGTCGACTGTCAGATTGTACATGTGACGGTCGCCTGGGCGGGCGATCACGGAGGCGACGTAGACGTGCTGGTTTGTAGGCGTGTTGAGTGCGTGACCGACAGTTAGCTTCCCGGTGGGTACCCACTTGTGCAGCGTGGCATCCCAGATCAGGTGCTCGGCGTTGGTATGCAGAACGCTTAGTGTGCCGTCTGCCTGGCGGATGCGAAGGTCAACGAGGTCGAAGTCATGGTTAACCCAGACTGCAGATACAGCACGGGGACCCTTGTGCTTGCCGGTCTTGGGATCTGCCGCCTGGACCTCGTCGCCAGGCTTGATCTTCCTGATGGGCTTCGACTTGCCGTCAGCTAGCAGCACAGGCGTGGAGGGGGTGAAGCTCTTACACCCAAGCTTCAGCGTCCCACCGGATATCGCCCTTTCGAAGACCGCCAGCTTCGACCGGAAAATTGCATCTTTCGAAAGTTCAATGCACGCGTCGAGATCCCCGTTCTTACAGTCCTCGAAGGCACCGATCCCAATCAGGTCTTTCTCTGTATCCCAACCCTGCTTTGCTGCTTTTTCAAAGGTCGGCCCATAGGAGATCACCTTGCAGTAGATCTCGTTATGTTGGCACCATTCGCCGGGATCGCTAGTCGCTTTACATCCCAGAAGACCGCAACGGTACTGCTCCGCAGCCGTCGTCGTTCCGTGACTATTCCCTCCGCCGTGGTAGGTGCCGGACTTGCTCTTCTTGTTGCTGGGGGTGCTGCCCGAGCCGGCGTAGTCATGCATCGCCCTCTCGGCTCCTGCCGAGTCGCCCGGTGTGTAGTTGAGGCAGGACGGGCAGTTGCGTGTCGGGCAGTCGGCGTCCGCGCACAGTCCGCTGGGGTCGCTGTTGGTGATGGGGTTGCCGGCGGCGTAGGCGTAGCCGGCGAGTTGTTGGTCGTCGGTGGTTTCGAAGAGGGGGTCGAGGCTGGCGAAGCGGCCGAGGGTGGGGTCGTACTGTCGGGCGCCGAGTTGGGTGAGGCCGGTGTTGGCGTTGTCGGGGGCGTTGAGGAAGCCTCGGTTGTCGAGCCAGCTGACCGCGGTGCCGCGGGTTGCGCCGTAGGGGGTGAACTGGCGCCAGGTGGGGGTCTGGGCGGTGGAGTCCAGGTACAGGCCGCTGGTGCCGTGCGGGTCGCTGATCTGGAACTTGTAGTTGGTTCCCGTGCCGGTGCGCACCACCGTGCCGCCGCCGGGCAGGGGCAGGTAGCGCACGCCCGTGGTGGTGCTGCCGGTGAGGGTGAGCTGCTCGCCGGGCAGGTACAGGGTGGTGCTGGCGGGGTCGGTCTGGAGCAGGACGTTGCCGTCGGCGTCGTAGATGTAGCCGGTGGTGCCGGACTTGCCGCCGCTGACCTGGGTGAGCTGCCCGGCGTCGTTCCAGGTCAGGGTCTGGCTACCGGATGCGATGGTGTTGCGGGTGGTGGTGTTGCCGGTTTTGTCGTAGGTGTAGCTGGTGGTCGCGGTGCTTGCGCCGCTGGCCTGGGTCGAGGCCAGGGCGTGGGGCTGGACGGTGCCGTTGCCGTTGTAGTCGTAGGCGTAGCCGGTGGTGGTGTCGCTGCCGCCGGTGGTGGAGTGCTCGACCTGGTGCTGACGCTGTCCGAGGGCGTCGAAGTCCCAGCTGGTCCAGTACGCGCTACCGCCGGCGAGCAGGTCGCCGACCTGGGCGTGGGCACTTGCGGTGGGGGCGGCGGCGCAGTCGTCGGTGGCGGTCCATGCCTGGGTGAGCCGGTCGAGCTCGTCGTACTGGTTGCACTGGGTCTCTGGGGCCGCTGTGGCGCCCAGGCGGGTAGTGACCTGCTTGGTGGTGTTGCCTGCGAGGTCGTGGGTGTAGTTCTGCTCGTCAACCTTCGCCGGCGTGGTGGAGCGCGTCACCAACTGGTCGGTCAGCGCTCCCGTGTGCGCGTCGAAGGTGTTGGTGAGATAGGCCAGGTTCGTGCTCATGCCCAGGGTCTCCTGCAGCACCTGGCCGTAGGCGCTGTAGGTGGTGTTCTGGGCGTAGCCGTAGGAGGTAGTGCCCAGACCAGCAGGTACGTCCAGGGCAGTGGAGTAGGTGTGGGTTGCGATCTCGTTGGGCAGGCCGCCGCCGAGGGGGTAGTTGTCGGTGTAGAGCAGGCCGGTGTCGGCACTGTAGGTGTGGCGGAAGGTATAGGTCTTGCCGCCCAGCGCGCCGTGCACGGCCGGGATCGTGATGGACTGGCCGAGTGATTCGCCGAAGGCGTTGAACCCCACCTGCTGGGTGGTGTACGTGTTGCCGGCGTTGTAGGACGTGGCGGTGGTGGTCTGGCCGATCGGGTTGGTGACGCCCGAGACGGCGTTGTCGTTGTCGTAGGTCCAGGCGGCCATCTGGTTGCCGCTCGCGCCTGGAGCCTGGGCGGCGAGCGTGGAGGCGTACCGGCCGGTCTGGCGGTTGAGCACGTCGTACGTGCTGGAGACGCTCTTGCCACGCGAGTCGGTGGTCTGGGTGAGGTTGCCGGCCGCGTCGTAGAGCATGCTGCTGGTGCCGGCGTCCGGGTCGGTCTTGGACGTCGCGCGGCCGAGCAGGTCGTAGACGGTGGTCCAGGTACTGCCCTTGGACGTGACCGTGTTCTGCTTGCCGTGCCCGTCGTAGCCGTAGGTGATCGCGTTGAACGTGCCGCCGCTGACGGAGAACAGACCGGTGAAAGTGTTGAGCGGGACGGTCAGTGTCGGCCGCGCGCTGAAGGAGTCGACCTCGGATGTGCGGCCCAGCGGGTCGGTACGGGTGCTCTTGACCGTGCCGCCGGTCGGGGGGATGACGGTGGTGGCGTCCCCGCTGTAGACGGTGGTGGTCTGCTCCTTGAGCACCGAGTACTGCTCGGAGTTGCCGACGACCACGCGGCCCAGACCGTCGAGGGTGTAGCGGTCCTGGCTGGGGATCTGGGAGTCCTGTACCGAGGCTGGCGACAGGGCAGGGAGGCTGTTCGCGTCCCAGTACGGGTTGTTCTTCTTCCAGACCCAGCCGTGCGAGTCGTAGAAGGACTCGGTGATCAGCCGGCCGCCCTGTGGGGTCGGTGTCTGGGTCTGCCGCGGCCGACCCAGCGAGTCGATGAGGGAGTAGGAGGTGGCGTAGCCCAGGGAGTCGTTCAGTTTCTGGGTGGTGGTGCCGGACTGGCCGTTCGGGGAGACCGTGTAGGTGTACTTGACGTCGGCGGAGGCGGTGGTGGGCCGGTTGTGCTGCCAGACGTCGGTGGTGCGCCCGAGCGCGTCGTAGTGGACGGTGGTGACGAGCCCGTTGGCGTCGGTGGCGGTCAGGGGGAGCCCGCGGGTGGGGTCCGAGGTGGTCCTGGCGGTCTGGTTCTTCGCGTTGGTGACGGTCGCACCCGTGGTCAGCCCGACGCTGTCCACGGTGTAACCGGCGGTGGTCTTGTTGCCGCCTGCGTCGTAGCCGTCGGCAGGGCGGCCGTAGCTGTCGTAGGTGGCGCGGGCCTGGGTCTGCCAGGTGAACGCGCCGCCGCTGTAGCCCGAGGCCTGCCGGGTCATGGTGACCTCGCCCTTGGTGGGCGCGGCAGCCTGCGGGAAGGCGGTGGCGAAGCTCGTGTCGTCGTAGAACGTCCGGGTCGCTGAGACCACCTGGTCCGGGCGGGAGACGCTGGTGGGAGCGGTGAGGGTGTTGAAGTTCTGCGGCACGGTGGCCGGGGTGTTCTGGCTGAAGCCGGCGCAGGCGACCGAGTCGGTCTCCTTGGAAGCCTCCAGGCCGACCAAGTTGGCGGTCGTGTTGGCCTTGGCGTAGGTGATCGCTGTGCATTGGTCATACGCAGCGGCGGCCGGCACCGTGTGGGTGTAGCTGTAGGTCAGCAGCCCGAAGTTGTCGTCCGCGAGCGTGGCGTCGTAGGTGTTGTCGGTCTCCGTGACGCGCCAGCTCGTGGTGCCGCCGTCTGTGAGCGCCTGGCGGCTCCAGCTTTCGGCGGTGCTGGTGGCGTGAGCGGTCAGAGCCGGCAGGCCGGTGCGGGCGCGGGTGGCCGTGGCGGCGGAGATCCAGTACGAGGTCACGGTGGAGTGGTCCACGCTGCCGCCGACCCCGGTGTAGGCGGTGGTCTCCAGCGCGTTGCCCGCCAGTTGGTCGCTGTCGGGGTGCACACCCCCCTGGGAGTCGGTCACGTTCACCGAGCGGCGGCTGGACGAGGACAGCCAGTCGTCGTCCATGCCGCGGTAGTAGGAGGTGACCGTCTTGGTCTGGGGGTCGTTGGCACCGTCGCCGGTGCGGGCTTCCACGCTCGCGTAGCCGCGGAACTGGCCCCAGGTGCGGTACTTGGCCTTGACGACCTCGTTGTCGTCGTGGTGCCAGGCGGCGCCGCCGGTGTAGATGTAGTTCGTCTGCTTGGCCACCGCGCCGCCGGTGCTGTCGGTCTCCAGCACCTGGGTGACCGCGTACTTCTGGAACCAGTCGGTGATCGGGTTGAGGTAGTCCTTGGGTGTCCAGGACACCGGATAGCAGGATTTGGTGTTGGTCTTGGGGTCCGCCGAGGACACGTAGGTGGCGGTGCAGGCGTCCGGCAGGTCATAGCTGACGGAGGTCAGCCCGCCCATCTCGTTGGTGATGCCGGAGATGCGGTAGCGGTACAGGCCCGGGAAGTTGGAGGTGTCGACCCGGTTCTTCAGGTCCACGCCGGCGAACGTCACGTCCGGCAGCGTGATCGGGGAGGTGGAACCCCCGGCGGTGGTGTCGTCCCCTTCGTGGGTGATCGAGGCCAGCCACAGCGTGGGCGATGTGCCGTCCCCGGTGGCCGGCTCGGTCTGGTGCAGGGTGTACGTGTCGATCGCCTGGTACGTGGCGGCCGCCACGCTGTACTGCTGCGCCTTGATCGAGGCCAGGCGGACGGTGGAGAAGAACGACGGCGACTGCGCGGTGCAGGTCGCGCCCGAGGCGCACACCAGGTCGTAGGGCACGTCCGGGTACTGGCTGGCGGCGGTGCTCGCCGACAGCGGGTCGCACGAGGCCAGGGTGCAGCGCGAGGCAGTGGTGAAGACGACCTGGTCGGGCACGGTGCCGTACGCGCCGCCGTCGCGGAAGCCGTAGTCGATCCGGGTCGGGTGCGAATCGCGGACGTAGGAGACGTTGTGGGCGCCGTTTTCCTCGCCGTAGTAGTTGGTGTCCTGGGCGTAGGAGTACGCCATGGCGTTGGCGTGCACGTCCACCACGTAGTCCAGGTGCCACTTGTACGCCATGGTGCACACCGAGGCGCTGAACCCGGACGAGTCGTAGCAGGGGTCGCCGGCGTGCGCGGAGTACACCGGGACGCTGTCCACCGACTTGGTCGTGGCCTTGCCGGAGGCCCAGCCGGGCAGCTGGTTGCGGCCGAAGTAGAACTGGGTACCGTCCCGTTCGGTGACGATCCAGTAGTCGGTGTTGTACGTGCCCGACCCGTTGTTGGTGTTCGTCCTGTGCGTGACGGTCGAGCCGTTGTCGTCGGCCGGTTTCCACGTCCCGTCGCTGTCGTTCCTTACCAGGGAGGTGGACGAGCCGTTCAGCGACAGGGTCAGGATCGGCCCGTCATAGCACCTGTCCCCGCTGGACACCGGCGAGGCGCTGCCTTCCGGATCGTCCGAACATGAGGTGAAGCTCTGCTCGATGTAGGAGTCGGGCGTGGCCCAGCCGTCGCCCGCCCAGGAAGACTGGGCCTGGGTTGAGGAAGTCTGCCCGTCGACCGAGCCCGAGTCGTAGGACAGGCCCACCGACGGCTTCAGCGACGCCGACGAGGGCGCCGGCGCGACGGGGTAGCTGTAGGTGAACGAGCCGGACGAACTGCCGCCCGTCCATGAGCCGGACGGCGCCAAGGCGGTCGCATCGTAGCTGCCCGCCGCCCCGCCCTCCGTGGTGCCGGATGCGGTCGCCGCCAGCACCATCGGTTCGGCGGCACCGCCGGTGGTACCAGACGCCGTGGAGGCGGTGTACGAGGCCTGCACGACAGCGGCGTGGCCGGATGCTGAAGTCCGGGACGGGGATGACTGGGGCTGGGCACCCTGCAGGGTCAGGGTGGTCGCCAGCTCGTGGGTCGCAGGGTTCCGGTCGGTGGCCAGGGGAGTCTGGGTGCGGCAGGCGGCTCGCTGCGGGGTGGTCAGCGCGCAGGCAGGGAGCTTGACCAGGTGCAGGCGGTCCGCGTAGTTGCCGCCATAGGCTTGCGCGAACGCGCTGTAGTCCAGGCCCAGTTGGACGTTGCCCCGGCCGCCGGTCGCAGGCTGGGCGGTGAGGACGACGCCGGCCACGCCGAGCTTGGCGGCCTCCTGGCGGGGCAGTACGCGCACCGAGACGCTGTTCGGCCCCTGGTAGGAACCCTTGGCCGGGGCTAGCGCTCGGGCCCACACCGGAGTGCCGGCGGCCGATGCCCTGGCTCCTTGTTCAGCGCCGGTCTGCGGAGCGGCCAGCGGGGCGGTGCCGGTCGCGGCCGCCGGCCAGGCGGCTTTCGCCGGACTGAAGGCCCGCTTGGTCTGGTCCTTGACCGTCGGCTTGCGCGGGGTGAGTGTCTTGACCCCCTTGACCGGGCGGGTCTGCTGCACTGCCGGGGCCCCGGCGCGTTCCTTGGTCTCCGCGGCCGCGGGGACCGCGGTCGGTAGAGCCAGGGCCAGTGCCACCGCGGCACCGACGAGCCGTCGTCGAGCGCCGACATGACGCACGTTCCGTCTCAGCCACTCTGTCCTAGCCATGCTCGATCCCCCCACTCGCCCCATAAGCGGGCACCACGGCACTGCGGCTTGATCAAGCCGCAGCTGCGCGGGTGACTATCGCAGAGCAGGCGAGCAGCGGGACAGTGATCAAATCCGACAACTCTCCACAATCAGAAGACAAGAATTCGCAAAACTTCACTCTCGACTGGGATATGTCAGGTCATCCCAGGATCAATCAGGTCTGCCACAGACAACGAAAAGCCTGTCCACTGGAGCGCCGATCGACATGACGGATCATGTCCGACTTGACCTGGGGGTACCTGACGGTGAGACCCACCCTGCGCAGCAGATTGCTGAGAGCCGCGCTGGCTGCCGCGCTCAGCGCTCTGTCCGTTTCCGGCGCGGCGACTACCGCCAGCGCCGATGCCACACCCGAGGCGTCGTCGTCGCCACTGCCTCTGGACGAGGCGCGGGCCTCGGTCAAGGCGCAGGCCACCGGCAAGGCGGTGGCTGTGCAGGCGGCGACCACGCCGAACGAAGCGGAAGTGGCCAATCCGGATGGCACGTTCACCTTGACCCAGTCGATCGCTCCGGTGCGCAAGTACGCCTCCGGCGCCTGGAAGCCGCTGGACGCCACGCTGGTCCGGCGCTCCGACGGCACGCTCGCCCCCACCCTTGCCACCACGGATCTGACCCTGTCCGGAGGCGGGAACGGACCTCTGGCGGTAATGAAGGACCACGGCCGGTCCCTGTCCCTGACGGTGCCGACTTCGATCGGCCCGCTGCCTGCCCCAACCCTGAACGGATCCAGTGCCACCTACTCCGATGTCCTGGACGGCGTCGATCTGAAGGTCACCGCGGATGCCCAGGGCGGTTTCTCCGAGGTCCTCGTCGTGAAGAACGCCTCGGCAGCCGCCGACCCGGCGCTGGACAAGCTCCTCTTCCCCGCCAAGACAAGGAACGTGACGCTCGCCGTCGACAAAGCGGGCAACATCGCTGCCCAGGACGCCACACACCGCACGGTGTTCTCCGCCCCCGCCCCGATGATGTGGGACTCCGCCACCGCCAAGGCGGCCGGCCCGAGCGCACTGTCCGCCGGCAAGTCCGCAGCCTCGGACACCGACGAACCCGGCGCGGGCGCGCACATCGCGCCGGTCGCCGCCGCCTACGCCTCGGGCGGCATCCGCCTGACCCCCAACGCGGGCCTGCTGTCGTCCTCCTCCACGGTGTACCCCGTCTACATCGATCCCACCTACAGTGCCGCGGGCGGCACCGTGAGCAGTTGGACCTGGGTCAACTCCGCCTTCCCGGACACCAGTTTCTGGAAGGACACCAGCGCCACCGGGCTGCACGTGGGTTACGAGGGCTGGGAGACCCCGTACCACAAGTCGCGGGCGTACGCGAAGTTCTCGGTGGACAGCCGACTCTTCGGGGCGACGGTCGTCGACTCGCACTTCTACGCCACCGAGACCTATGCGCCCTCGTGCACGGCGACCCCGGTGGAGCTGTGGCAGACCGGTCCGATCGACTCCGGCACCACCTGGAACGACCAGCCGGCCTGGACGTCCCAGTGGGGCACGAAGACCGTGGCGTACGGCTACTCCTCCTCCTGCCCTGCGCAGTCCCTCGGCTTCGACGTCACCTCGCACATGCAGAGCATCGCCGACGACGGCAACTTGAGCAGCCTCACGCTGGGTCTGCAGGCCAGTGACGAGCTGGACAAGTACGGGTGGAAGAAGTTCGACCACGCCACCCTCTCGATGTCCACCACCTACGACCACCGGCCGAACAAGCCCTCCACGCTGGTCACTTCGCCGGCCACCACCTGCACCAGCACCATCAAGACCATCGGCGACGGCGACGTGGTCCTCTATGCGAAGGTGTCCGACCCCGACGGCGGCACCCTCTCCACCACCTTCAACGTCACCAAGACAAGTGGCGGCGCGCAGATTGCCCAGCCCACCGTGTCCGCAGTGTCGGGGAAGAACGCCGCCTATGTGCTCAAGAAGTCTGTGCTGGAGGCAGCGGCCGGCGGCTCGCCCCTGGGCGTGACGTGGAACGTCACCGCCTCCGACGGCACCTACACCTCGCCCGTCTCAGCGACCTGCAAGTTCCAGTTCGACGCCAGCCGCCCAGGAGCCCCCGACATCACCGACGCCTCCGCCTACGACTGCGGTGACGACGCCAGCCCGGCCTCCTACCAGGTCGGCACCGCGGTCAGCTTCACCTTGGCGCCCAACGCCTCCGGCGGCACGACCGCCAGCTACCTCTACCAGCTCAACGGCACGACCCCGGTCTCCCTGGCCAGCACCGGGTCCAGCACCACCATCAGCGTCACTCCCACCCGGGGCACGAACGTACTGACCGTCACCGCGGTCTCGGCCGGCGGCAACATCGGCGACACCGCGAACTGCATCCTCATCGCCGCCCCCGCGGCCACCGCCGCCGACGGCGATCTGACCGGCGACGGCATCCCCGACCTGACGACGGTGGGCGCACAGGCGGGCCTGTCCAGCGGACTGTGGCTGGCCCACGGCACAACCGACGGACAACTCACCACCAGCGCCACCGACCTGGGCGTGCAGGGCACCGGCGCCAACTCCACAGGCTCACCCACGGACTGGAACGGCACTCAGGCCGTCACCGGACACTTCAACACCGGCGCCGGCTTCAACGACGTCCTGGACTACAACCCCGCCACCGGCCGCGGCGCCGTGCTGTTCGGCAGCGGCGACGGCTCGGCGCTGCGCCCCTTCGCCGGCGACCAGATCAGCGTCAATTCCACCGTCTTCACCGACGGCACCGGCATCACCGGCGCCCTCGGCAACAAGGCCACCAGCATCGCCAGCGGCGGCAACCTCTACCACACCCTCAACGGCGAGCCCGCCACCGGCTACCCCGACCTGCTCATGATCGTGGGCGGGCGGCTGTGGGACGAGCCCGGTGCCCCCTTCCCCGGCGCCTTCGCCGGCGTCGACAACGCGCTGCCCCTGGGCGGCACCAACCCCACCGGCACCGGCGACTGGACCGGCTGGAGCATCACCAGCAGCCTCGTCGACGGGCTGCCCGCGCTGTTCGCCCGCAACACCACCACCGGCGCGCTGTACTACTACACCCCGCAGCAACTGCAAGATCTCGCCTTCGGCAACCCGGTGACCCCGTTGCAGGTCGCGAGCAGCGGTTACAGCTCCGCGAGCCTGCCGGTCCTGCAGGCCGCCGATCTGAACGGCGACAACACCCCGGACCTGCGCACGGTCTCCTCCAACGGCGCGAGCACCGCGCAGATCTTCAACGCGTCCACCGGAAGCCTCACCTCGCAGACGGCACAGACCCTGATCGCCCCCGGCCACGCCTGGCCGCTCGGCGACGGCACCGAGGGAAGCGCGGCCAGCGCCGCAGACACGTCCGCCGGGCTGACCCTCACCGGCAGCGGCGCGGGGGCCACCTGGGACACCGACGACGACGTCTTCTCCCCCAACCTGGCCCTGGACGGCACCGCCACCGGAGCCATGACCTCGAACGCGGCCCTGTCGCTGTCAGCGTCCTTCACCGTGTCGGCGTGGGTCAAACCCGCCGCAGTGGGCGGCGTCGTCGCCTCCCAGGACGGCGCGCACAACTCAGGCTTCCTGCTCTACCCCCAGTCCAACAAGCAATGGGGGTTCTGCCTGGCCACCTCGGACGCCACCCGCGGCTATGACTGCATCGCCGGCGGCAGCGCCATCATCGGCCAGTGGACCCACATCACCGCCACCTACGACCCCACGTCCAAGGCCATGACGCTGTACATGGACGACCGGCCGGTGGCCCGCGGCTCCCACACCGCGATCTCCGGCTTCACCGGCAATTTCACCCTGGGCAACAGCCTGAACAACGATGCGCGCGCCTCGTACTTCAAGGGCAACCTCTCCGACGTACAGGTCTGGAACGGCGCCCCGCTCGCCGCCACCCAGGTCGGCACCATGGGCAACGTCAACCTGGCCAGCGCGCCGTACACCTTCGCCGGGGTCGGCGACTACACCAGCGACGGCAAGGTCGACCTGGTCGCCGCGGACGCGGGCGGCAGCCTGTGGCTCTACCCCGGCAACGGGGGCGGCGGCTGGTCCACGTCCGCGCTCTACATCGGCTCCGGTCTCTCCGGCTACGCCTTCGCCGGGATGGGCGACTTCGACAAGGCCGGTTACGCCGACCTCGTCGGCCGCGCGCCCTCCGGCACCCTGCGCCTGTTCCCCGGCGACCCCGGGCACGATCTGCTCACCCCGGTCAGCAACTTCGCCAGCGGGTGGAACGGCTACACCTTCGCCGGCACCCCCGACTTCAACCGCGACAGCAAGCCCGACCTGGTCGCCCGTCACCCCGACGGCACCCTGTACCTGTTCCCCGGCACGGGGACCGGCGCCGCCCTGGGCTCGGCCGTGCAACTCGGCACCGGATGGACCAACTTCGCCTTCGCCGGCGTCGTGGACCTCAACGCCGACACCTATCCCGATGTCGTCGCGCGCGACGCCAGCGGCGTCCTGTGGCTCTACCCGGGCAACGGCAGCAACGGCCTCGGCGCCCGCTCCCAGCTCGGCACCGGCTGGAACGGCTACACCTTCGCCGGCATCGGCGACTTCAACGGTGACGGCAACCCCGACGTCATCGTCCGCGACGACGCCACCAGAATCCTGTGGCTCTACCCCCGTACCGCCACCGCCTTCAGCGCCCGCCAGCAGATCGGCAGCGGCTGGTAGGCGGGGCCGCGATCTCGCTCTTCTCCGGGGCCGCCGGGTGCTGCGCACCAGCGCCTCGACGGCCCCGGAGCTCCCCGTGCTCCCCGTGCCCCGTGCCATCGGCATGCCACCCCCTTTTGTTCATAGGAGTTGTACGTGACAGGTCAACGACGCACCGACGTCGGCCGCCGCCGGTTCATACGCCTCACCGGCGGTAGCGCGCTCGGCGCCCTCGCCGTGGGAGGGGGCGTCTCGCCCGCGTCAGCCGACGTCTTCGCCGGTCCCACCGCACGTCCGTACGCGGGGATCCCCATGTCCCGGGTGCTCAGCCTGCCCCGCACCCCTGAACCGACCACCACGCTGGGTCCGCCGCCGGAGCAGTTCACCAGCGGCACGATCACGCCCCCGAGCAGACGGATCCCCTACACCGGTGGCACCGTCGATCCGCAGACGGCCGCGGACGACGTGCCCACCACGCTGCCGTTCGAGTTCAACACCACCGGCTACACCATCGCCGACGTGCCCGAGGAGCTGCGCCCGTGGCGCAACCGGCCCGTCGCCAAGGGCGACGAGGGCGCCTACGTCGACGCCCAGGGCGTCCGGATGTTCTACAACGACCCCGACGTTTTCATCAACGGCGACGGCAAGCTGTACGACCACCCGGTCACGCAGATCCAGTACGGCCTGGGCTGCCTCGCCTCGTACCGCACCACCGGTGACACGTGGTTCCTCACCCGCGCCAAGGCCCACGCCCAGCGGCAGATCGACCGGCGGGTCGAGACCCGCGGCGCCTGGTACTTCCCTTACCCCTTCAACTACACCCACAGTGAGCACGGCGGACTGGTCTTCACCGCCCCCTGGTACTCCGGCATGGCCCAGGGCGAGGCGATCTCCCTGTTCATCCAGCTCGCCCAGCTCACCGGGGCCACTGAGGTCACCGAGGCGGAACGCGCCCAGTACCTGGCCGCGGCCGACGGGGCGTTCGCCTCACTGCTGCGCGCCGACGACGCCAAACCATGGGTGATCAACAAGGACAGCTCGGGCTTCTTCTGGATCCAGGAATACCCCGTCGACGCACCCGGCACGTCCGACTACACGTTCAACGGCATGATCTTCGCGCTGTTCGGGCTGTGGGACTACTACCAGCAGACCCGCAACGAGCTGGCGCTCCAGCTGTGGGACGGCGGCCTGACCACGATCAGCAACTACTACCCCCGGCTGCGCAACACCCGCTGGCTCTCCTACTACTGCAACACCCACCGCATCGCGCCGCTCTCCTATCACCACCATCACATCGACCTTTTCATGCAGCTGCAGTGGTTCTCCGGCCACTACGCCTTCGCCCGGGACATGGACCAGCTGCTGGACGACTACCCGTACCCGGACCTGGTCTCCGATGACCTGCCGAGCGGCGGCACCGTCGCCTTCGCCGCCGGCACCCACACCCTCTACCAGTACGCCACCACCACGACCGGCGCCTACGACCCCGCCAAGGACGACGCCCAGGCCGCCACCAAGCAGGTCACCTTCGCCAAGGCCACCGCCGCCCCCGCGACCATGCGCCGGCGCATCCACGGCCGCGGCGTCTACTACCGGATCAGCGCCGGAGCGTATGCCGGCTGGTGGGTCGGGGAGAACTACTCCAGCGCCTTCCTGCGCGGCCAGTGGTGGACCAAGACCTATCTCCCCGCCCGCGCCCTCACCTTCCCCGCCAATACCTCCGTCGACGTCTTCAAATACGGCACCGACGGCGCGATCGGCTCCACCAAGACGGTCCAGTGGGACCACCCCTCAAACGCCCCGTTCGACCAGCGCGCCACCATCAATGGCCGCACCATGCTGCGGATCAGCGCCGGCACGCTCACCGGCTACTGGGTCTGGCAGAACAACGTCACCACCGACGGCCTCTGACACAACCGTCCCTCTCCCGGACGAGGCCCTGACCGGTGGAGCGCCGGCACCCTGCATCTGCCGGGTGCCGGCGGATGTCCAGGCTGGTGCCGTGCAGGAGGTCTCGCCGATCTCGCGGTCACCGTGCCTTACCGGCCTGGCCTGGCTTGGCCCGACGCCGGCCGCCGCCGACGGGGAGATCGCGTCCCAGGTGCCTCTCCGTGACCGACTCGCCGACCCGCCGCCTCTCTTTCAGGCGGTCGTTCAAGCGATCTTTCAGGCGCCCGAGGCGTCCCGAAGGGCCCCGTGGCTGTGCCGTCTGTGGGCGGCGCCACGGGGCATGCAAAAGCCCGGATCGCTAGGCGGAGATGCCGTCGATCCGGGCCAGGGCGTCGTCCGCGCCGTACGGCTGCAAGTACGGCAGCCAGCGCGGATCCCTATGGCCCGTGCCGATGATGCGCCAGGCGAGACCGGAGGGAGGGGCGGGTTTGTGGCGCAGCCGCCAGCCGATCTCGACGAGGTGCCGGTCGGCCTTGACGTGGTTGCAGCGACGGCAGGACGCCACGACGTTGTCCCACACGTGTTTGCCCCCGCGGCTGCGCGGGATGACGTGGTCGACGCTGGTTGCGACGCCACCGCAGTACATGCACCGGCCCCCGTCCCGCGCGAACAGCGCTCGACGGGTGAGAGGAACGGGCCCCCGATAGGGAACCCGGACGAATCGCTTGAGCCGGACCACGCTGGGTGCGGGGACTGTGACGGTCGCGCTGTGCATGAAGGCGCCGGATTCCTCCAGGGAGACTGCCTTGTTCTCCAGGACGAGGATGAGCGCGCGGCGGAGCGGTACGACGCCGAGCGGCTCGTACGACGCGTTGAGGACCAGGACATGCGGCACGGATGCCTCCTTGGGCGTCGGCGGCGCGTGGCTCGCGCCGGGACGATCTGCAGTCAGTCTCTCCTCTGGGCTGGTGGACGCGCCACCATGTCCCGGTAACGGGCTGGGAGTGTTTTCGACCACACCCTGATTTCTCCCCAGGATCATGGCCGGTTCAAGCGCAGGTGAGGACCGTCTCTCCTTCACGTATCTCGCCGAGTCACTCACAATGCCCCGTTAGTGTGGTGGTTCTGCCTGTCCGGTGACCCTTCCGTGACCTTGCAGCGCGTGTCGCCCTTGACCGCCGCACCGGATGGAGCAGTGCAGCACCTGGAGGTACCTGCCGTGTCCTTGCCCGCCGTCCTACTGGCCGCCGACGCCTCGCCGTCGCCGACTCCCTCGGAGTCGCCGACCACGGTGACGGTCCCGTCCCTTCAGGACGCCCAGGAGAGCGCGACGAACGCGGCCAGCTGGGTCGAGCAGAACTGGTCGACGTGGCTGGCGATCGGCCTGAGGGTCCTGTTGATCCTGGCCATCGCCGTGGTGCTGAGAGTGGTGGTGCAGCGGGCGATCACCAAGCTGATCGACCGGATGAACCGCACCGTGGCGTCGGTCGACGGGACGGCGCTGGGCGGGCTGCTGGTCAACACCGAGCGGCGCCGTCAGCGCTCGCAGGCGATCGGCTCGGTGCTGCGGTCGGTGGCGAGTTTCCTGATCCTCGGCACGGCCGCGCTGATGGTTCTGGCCACGTTCGAGATCAACCTCGCCCCGCTGCTGGCCTCCGCGGGTGTCGCGGGTGTGGCGATCGGTTTCGGCGCGCGCAACCTGGTCACGGACTTCCTCTCCGGCGTCTTCATGATCCTGGAGGACCAGTACGGCGTCGGCGACCAGATCGACGCGGGCGTGGCCACCGGCGAGGTCATCGAGGTGGGCCTGCGCGTGACCAAGCTGCGCGGCGCCAACGGTGAGATCTGGTACGTCCGCAACGGCGAGGTCAAGCGCATCGGCAACCTCTCGCAGGGTTGGGCGACGGCCGGCGTCGACGTCACCGTCAAGGCGTCCGAGGATCTCGACCGGGTCAAGGCCACGCTGGACGAGGTCGCCGACAAGATGAGCAAGGAAGAGCCCTGGAACGAGCTCCTGTGGAGCCCGATCGAGGTCCTCGGCCTGGACAGCGTGCTGCTGGACTCGATGGTGGTCCGCGTCTCCGCGAAGACGATGCCGGGCAAGGCCCTCTCGGTCGAGCGTGAGCTGCGCTGGCGCGTGAAGCGCGCCTTCGACGCGGCCGACATCCGCATCGTGGGCGGCGAGACCGCCCCCCTCACGGGGGATCCCGCCGACCCGACGGACGCGGTCGCGGCGCCGTCCGTCTTCTCCAACGCGGACTCCCCGCAGCACGCGGCGGCGACACCGATCGCTCCGCAGCGGGCGACGGCGCCTCAGCCGAAGTAAGAGGCAACGCGCGCCGACGTCCGCGCCACGCCCCCGAGGTAACGACTCTGTTGCCTCGGGGGCGTTTGCCGTTTAGCGCCTTGACGCCCCCTTCGTGCCGGGTTTACCTTCCCTTCCAGCCGATAGGAAACTTTCCTAACAGTGGCCGGAAGTGGACTTGTGTCCCGCGTCACTGAAAAGCTGTGCAGTTCAGAAAGGCAGGTGTCGACCCATGGCAGGAACCGCCGGTACGCCGGGCACGCCGCGCGTCCTGCGCGCCATGAACGACCGTGCCGCGCTCGACCTCCTGCTGGCGCACGGCCCCCTGTCGCGCACCCGCATCGGCAAGCTCACCGGCCTGTCCAAGCCCACCGCCTCACAGCTCCTGGCCCGCCTGGAAGCGGCGGGACTGGTCCTGGCCACCGGCACCACCGAGGGACGCCCGGGCCCCAACGCCCAGCTGTACGAGGTCAACCCGGCCGCCGCCTACGCCGCCGGTCTGGACGTCACCCCCGAACGCGTCCTCGCCGCCGTCGCCGACGTCACCGGCCGCACCGTGGGCACGTACGAGGTGCCCACGCCCGGCCGCAACACCGCAGGCGCCGTCGTACGGCAGGTCACCGACGCCCTCGACGGCGCGATGAAGGCCGCACACCTCACCCGGGACGACGTGCGGCGGCTCGTCGTCGCCACCCCCGGCGCGTTCGACCCCACCACCGGTCGTCTGCGCTACGCCTCCCACCTGCCCGGCTGGCACTCCCCGACGCTGCTCGACGACCTCGCCGCAGCCCTGCCGATGCCGGTCGAGTACGAGAACGACGTCAACCTCGCCGCCGTCGCCGAACAACGGCTCGGCGCGGCCCGCGGCCACGAGGACTTCGTCCTGCTGTGGAACGAGGGCGGTCTCGGCGCCGCGCTCGTCCTCGGCGGGCGGCTGCACCGCGGCTGGACCGGCGGCGCGGGCGAGGTAGGTTTCCTGCCGGTTCCCGGAGCACCCCTGGTCCGGCAGGTGACCAAAGCCAACAGCGGCGGCTACCAGGAGCTGGCGGGCTCGCAGGCCATCCCCCAGCTCGCCCGGGAGCTCGGCATGACCGGCATCCCGTCCGGACCGTACGCCGAGGTCGCAGCCGGCCTCGTCGAGCGGGCCGCCGCCGAGGACACGGTCCTGAACCGGCTGCTGCTCCAGACGTACGCGACCCGGCTCGCGACCGGTCTCGCCTCGCTCGTCTCCGTGCTCGACCCCGAACTCGTCGTCCTCAGCGGCGCCAGCCTGACCGCCGGCGGCGAGACACTGCGCGCCCTCGTCCAGGCCGAACTGGAGGAGCTGGCCGCGTCCCGGCCGAAGCTGGTCGTGGGCGACGTCACCGAACAGCCCGTCCTGCGCGGCGCACTGGAGAGCGCGCTGGCGGCCACCCGCGACGAGGTCTTCGACACCTCGCGCTAGCAGCACCCGCTCCCACACCTCCCCTTCGCCACACCCCGCACGTCACCTCATCTCACCTCACACGCCACACCTCACCCTGTCCTGCCCTGTCCCTGGAAGGCTCCGCCATGCCCACACGCATACCCGAAGTCGTCCGAAAGGCGGCTTTTGCCCTCACCGCCTCCACGGCCCTGCTCCTGTCCACCACCGCCTGCACCGGCCAGTCCGCGGCCGGCGCCGACGACGACGCGTCAAAGGAGACGACCCTTACCTTCTGGCACGCCTGGAGCGCGCCGAACGAGGTCAAGGCCGTCCAGTCGCTGATCGCGGGCTTCGAGAAGACGCACCCCAACATCCATGTGAACGTCGTCGGCAACATGACCGACGACAAGATCAACCAGGCGCTGCGCGCGGGCGGCAGCAAGGCCCCGGACGTGATCTCGTCGTTCACCACCAACAACGTCGGCAAGTTCTGCTCGTCGGGCGCCCTGATCGACCTCAACCCGTACTTCCAGAAGGCGGACATCGACCCGTCCACGACCTTCCCGAAGGCGATGAACCAGTACACCCAGTACGACGGCAACCGCTGTGCCGTCCCCCTGCTGGGCGACGCGTACGGCCTCTACTACAACAAGACCGCGTTCAAGAAGGCGGGCATCACCTCCCCGCCCAAGACCTGGTCCGAGTTCGAGGCCGACGCCAAGAAGCTGACGATCGCCCAGGGGAACACGTTCAAGCAGCTCGGCTTCATGCCGGACTACCACGGCTGGGAGACGACCACCGAGCACTACCTCGGCCAGTTCTCCCCGACGTACTTCGACAAGGCGGGCAAGTCGACCATCGCCACGGACCCGGCCGTGGCGGCCGCTTTCACCCTCCAGAAGAAGCTCGTCGACGAACTCGGCGGCTTCAAGAAGCTGGAGACCTTCCGGTCCACGCTCGGCGACGAGTGGGGCCCGAAGCATCCCTTCCAGACCGGCCAGGTCGCCATGCAGCTCGACGGCGAGTGGCGCCTGGGCATGGCCCTGGACGCCAAGCCGGACTTCGAGATCGGCGTCGCGCCGCTGCCCGTCCCGGACGACCAGGCGGCCCAGTACGGCAAGGGCTACATCACCGGCACCATCGCCGGCATCGCCGCCACCAGCAAGAAGCAGAACGCGGCCTGGGAACTGGTGAAGTACATGACCACCGACACGTCCGCGGTGGTCGCCTTCTCCAACGCCATCCACAACGTGCCGTCCACACTGGCCGCCCTGAAGTCCCCCGACCTGAAGTACGACCCGCGCTTCAAGACCTTCCTCGACATCGCCGCCAACCCGAACTCGACCACCTCCCCGGCCTCGATCAACGGCGGCGTCTACCTCACCACCGTCCAGCAGCTCGGCTACGACTACGAGAGCGGCAAGGTCACCGACCTGCAGGCGGGCCTGAAGAAGGCGGCCGCGCAGATCGACACGGACATCGCGCAGGCGAAGTAGCGATGGCGGCCACCCACACGCTGCGGGCGAAACACCGTCGCTCGACGCTGCGCACCCTCGCCTTCCTCTCCCCCTGGCTGATCGGCTTCGCGGTCTTCTTCGCGTACCCGATGATCTCGACGGTCTACTTCTCGTTCATGCACTACGACGGCTTCCGGCCGCCGACGTGGAGCGGCACGAAGAACTGGACGTACGTCTTCGAGCACTACCCCTTCTTCTGGCCGGCCCTGCGCAACACCCTCTGGCTCGTCGTGATCATGGTGACCCTGCGGGTCCTGTTCGGACTCGGGATCGGCATGCTGATCACGAAGATCAAGACCGGTACGGGCGTCTTCCGGACCCTCTTCTACCTGCCCTACCTCGCCCCGCCGGTCGCCGCGACGATGGCGTTCGCGTTCCTCCTCAACCCCGGTACAGGCCCGGTCAACTCGATCCTGGAGAAGATCGGCATCCCGGCGCCGGCCTGGTTCAACGACCCGGACTGGTCCAAGCCGGCCCTGACGCTGATGTTCCTGTGGGGCGTGGGCGACCTGATGGTCATCTTCATGGCCGCGCTGCTCGACGTGCCCAGGGAGCAGTACGAGGCGGCGGAGCTGGACGGCGCGTCGGCGTGGCAGCGGTTCCGGTTCGTCACCCTTCCCAACATCTCGCCGATCATCATGTTCGCGGTCGTCACCGGGGTGATCGCGGCGATGCAGTGCTACACGCAGCCGCTCGTCGCGGGAAAGGTCGCCTCGGGCGTGATCCAGGGCGCGGGCACCATGTTCGAGCCCGGCTACCCCGAGCACTCCACGCTCACCCTCCCCCAACTCGTCTACAACCTCGGCTTCCAGCGCTTCGACTACGGCTCCGCCTGTGTCGTCGCCCTGGTCCTGTTCGCCCTGTCGATGGCGTTCACCGCGCTGTTGATGCGGCGCCGGGGCGGTCTCATCCAGGCAGGTGACTGACATGGCCCAGGACACGGCCCACGACACGGCCCGGGGCACGACCCGGCGCACGGCCCGAGTACCGGGGTGGCCGGTGGAGTCGATGGCCCCCGCCTCGCCCGCCGAGCGCACGGCCCGCCGCAAGGCGCTCCTGGAATGGATCGCGGTCCACTCCCTGGGCGTCGCCGCGGCCCTGTTCTTCACGCTCCCCTTCGTGTTCGTCTTCCTGACCTCCCTGATGAGCGACTCGCAGGCGCTCAGCCGGGACCTGATCCCGCACACCTGGGAGTGGGCCAACTACCGGAAGGTCTTCGACACCCCCGGTTTCCTCACCTGGTGGAAGAACACGCTGATCTACGCCGGACTGGGAACAGTCCTTACCGTCGTGTCCTCGGTCCCCGTGGCGTACGCGCTCGCCAAGTTCCGCTTCCGGGGCCGCAATCTGACGCTGATGCTGGTGATCTCGATGATGATGCTGCCTCCGCAGGTGGTCGTCATCCCGATGTACCTCTTCTGGGCGAAGCAGCTGGACCTGTCGGGCACCCTGTGGCCGATGATCATCCCGCTGGCGTTCGGCGACGCGTTCTCGATCTTCCTGCTGCGTCAGTTCCTGATGACGATCCCGAACGAGTACGTGGACGCGGCGAAGGTGGACGGCTGCGGTGACCTGCGCACCCTGCTGAAGGTGGTCCTCCCGATGGCCAAGCCCGGCATCGCCGCGATCGCGCTCTTCCAGTTCTTCGCCGCCTGGAACGACTACTTCGGCCCGCAGATCTACACCTCGGAGAACCCGGCCGCCTGGACCCTGTCCTACGGCCTGGAGTCCTTCAAGGGCGCGCACCACACCGACTGGAACCTCACCATGGCGGCCACCGTGCTGGTCATGGCCCCCGTGATCCTCGTGTTCTTCTTCGCCCAGAAGGCGTTCGTCGAAGGTGTCACCCTCACCGGAGTGAAGGGTTAACAAGGCTTGGCTTCCTCCTTCGCCTAACGGCGGGGGATTCCAGCGGTCGCCCGCTGGGGTTCCTGCTTCACCGACGACCGCCCCGTCCGGGAGGACTCCCGTTGAGGTCTTACACCGTCTCCACAGGCAGACGCCGCCAGCCCGGCGGCCAGGATGGTGCGCGCCGCGTTCACGTCGCGGTCATGCACAGTGCCGCAGTCACACGTCCACTCCCGGACGTTCAGCGGCAGCTTCTCGCGGACCGTGCCGCAGGCCCCGCACAGCTTCGAGCTGGGGAACCAGCGGTCGACCACGACGAGTTCACGCCCGTACCAGGCGCACTTGTACTCCAGCATGGAGCGCAGTTCCGTCCACGAAGCATCCGAGATGGCGCGCGCGAGCTTGCCGTTCTTCAGCAGGTTGCGGACGGTGAGGTCCTCGATCACGACCGTTTGGTTCTCACGGACGAGACGAGTCGACAGCTTGTGCAGGAAGTCCCGGCGCCGGTCGGCGATCCGCGCATGCACGCGGGCGACCTTGCGGCGGGCCTTCTCCCGGTTCGCCGAGCCCTTCGCCTTCCGCGACAGCTCACGCTGCGCGCGGGCCAGACGGGCGCGGTCACGCCGCTCGTGCCGGGGGTTGGCGACCTTCTCCCCGGTGGACAGGGTCACCAGGGAGGTGATCCCTGCGTCGATACCGACTGCCGCCGTGGTGGCGGGGGCCGGGGTGATGGCGTCCTCGCACAGCAGGGACACGAACCAGCGTCCCGCCGCGTCGCGGGACACGGTCACCGTGGTCGGCTCCGCACCCTCGGGCAGCGGACGCGACCAGCGAATGTCCAAGGGCTCCGCCATCTTCGCCAGCGTCAGTTGCCCGTCGCGCCACTTGAAGGCGCTGCGGGTGTACTCGGCCGACGCGCGGGACTTCTTCCGGCTCTTGAAACGCGGGTACTTCGCACGCTTGGCGAAGAAGTTCCCGAACGCCGTCTGCAAGTGCCTCAGGGCCTGCTGGAGCGGAACGGAGGACACCTCCGTCAGAAAGGCCAGCTCCTCGGTCTTCTTCCACTCCGTGAGCGCAGCGGAGGACTGCACGTAGGAGACGCGGCGCTGCTCGCCGTACCAGGCCCGAGTGCGCTCTTCCAGCGCCCTGTTGTACACGAGGCGGACGCAGCCGAACGTGCGCGACAGCTCGGCCGCCTGCTCGTCCGTGGGGTAGAAGCGGTACTTGAACGCCCGCTTGACCTGCTGCGTCATACCTCACACCATATCGGATTCCGTGTGAGCGGCGAGTGTCGGCCGGTGGCCGGTGAACGCCGGTCCGCCCTGGCGGCGAACCGGCTCTTCTTGCCCTGCTCCGCAGGAGCTTCGTTTCTCCCCCGCAAGCGGGAGGTACCCCCACCCCGGCCTGAAGGCCGGAGTATCCACAAAGGAGAGCCTCGATGAAACTCACCGTGGTCGGCGGCGGCTCGACCTACACACCCGAACTGATCGACGGCTTCGCCCGCCTACGGGACACCCTGCCCGTCGAGGAGTTGGTCCTCGTCGACCCGGCGGCCGAACGACTGGAACTGGTGGGCGGGTTGGCCCGCCGCATCTTCGCCCGCCAGGGCCACCCCGGCCGGATCGTCACGACCTCCGACCTGGACGCGGCGGTCGAGGGCGCGGACGCCGTCCTGCTCCAACTCCGCATCGGCGGCCAGGCGGCCCGCGAGCAGGACGAGACCTGGCCCCTGGAGTGCGGTTGCGTCGGGCAGGAGACGACCGGCGCGGGCGGCCTGGCGAAGGCGCTGCGCACCGTCCCCGTGGTCCTGGACATCGCCGAACGCGTCCGGCGCACCAACCCGCACGCCTGGATCATCGACTTCACCAACCCGGTCGGCATCGTCACCCGAGCCCTGCTGGGGGCCGGCCACAAGGCGGTCGGCCTGTGCAACGTGGCGATCGGCCTCCAGCGCAAGTTCGCCGCCCTCCTCGACGTCACTCCGGCCGACCTCCACCTGGACCACGTGGGCCTCAACCACCTCACCTGGGAGACGGGGGTCCGTCTGGACGGCCCCGAGGGCGAGAACGTCCTGCCGGACCTCCTGACCACCCACGCCGACGCGATCGCCGCCGACCTACGGCTGCCCCGCGAGCTCCTGGACCGCCTCGGCGTGGTCCCGTCGTACTACCTGCGCTACTACTACGCGCACGACGAGGTCGTACGGGAACTGCGCAGCAAGCCGTCGAGGGCGGCCGAAGTGGCGGCGATGGAACGCGAGTTGCTGGCGCTGTACGCCGACCCGGCGCTGGCCGAGAAGCCGGCCCTGCTGGCGAAGCGCGGCGGCGCTTACTACTCGGAGGCGGCGGTGGATCTGGCGGCGGCCCTGCTCACCGGCTCCGGCAGCCCGTACCAGGTGGTGAACACCCACAACAACGGCACGCTGCCCTTCCTCCCGGACGACGCGGTGATCGAGGTCCAGGCGGCGGTGGGTCCCAAGGGCGCCTTCCCCCTCCCCGTAGTGCCGGTGGACCCCCTGTACGCGGGGCTGATGGCGAACGTGACGGCCTATGAGGACCTGGCCCTGGACGCGGCCCTGCACGGCGGCCGCAACCGCGTCTTCAAGGCCCTTCTCTCCCATCCGCTGGTCGCCCAGTACGAGTACGCCGAGCAGCTGACCGACCGACTGATCGCACACAACCGGGAGCACCTCGCGTGGGCCTGACGGCAAGTGTGCTCGCCATCGACGCGGGCAACAGCAAGACCGACGTCGCGGTCGTGGCGGCCGACGGCGAGGTCCTCGGCACGGCTCGCGGCGGCGGCTTCCGCCCGCCCGCGGTGGGCGTGGAGACGGCCGTCGACGCCCTCGCCGACATCGTCACGCGCGCGTACCGGCAAGCAGGCGTCACCACGGCGACCCATGTCTCCGCCTGCCTGGCCAACGCCGACCTGCCGGTCGAGGAGGAGCAGTTGGCGGCGGCGCTGCACGCGCGCGCGTGGGGCGAGTCCGTGGACGTCCGCAACGACACCTTCGCGATCCTGCGGGCGGGCGTGGCCGACCCCCTGGGCGTGGCCGTCGTCTGCGGCGCCGGCATCAACTGCGTGGGCATGTGCCCCGACGGCCGCACCGCCCGCTTCCCGGCGCTGGGCCGCCTCTCCGGCGACTGGGGCGGCGGCTGGGGCCTGGCCGAGGAGGCCGTCTGGCACGCGGCGCGGGCGGAGGACGGCAGGGGCGCCCACACGGCCCTGGCCCGCACGCTCCCGGCCCACTTCGGCCTGCCGACCATGTACGCCCTGATCGAGTCCCTCCACCTGGAGCGCATCCCGCCGTCCCGCCGCCACGAACTGACCCCGGTCCTCTTCGCGACGGCGACCGCGGGCGACGCCGTCGCCCGCACGCTCGTCGACCGCCTGGCGGAGGAGGTGGTCACCATGGCGGCGGTGGCGCTGACCCGTCTGGAGCTGCTGGAGGAGGAAACGCCGGTGCTGCTGGGCGGAGGAGTCCTGACGGCGGGCCACGAGCAACTGGACGACCGGGTGCGGGAACTGCTGGCGGCCAGGGCGCCGAAGGCGGTGCCGAGCGTGGTGCGCGCACGTCCCGTCCTGGGGGCGGCTCTGCTGGGTCTCGATCGGCTGGGGGCGGGGCCGCAGGTGCAGGAGTCGGTGCGGTCCTACTTCGAGCAGCCCGACCCTGCCGCCGAAAGGGAACCGAATGTGCGCCCACGACGTATTCATGAACAGGGGTGACTGCGATCTGATCAAGATCCAGTGAAGGCCGGTGCGCACAACACCTCCCGCCAGCGATACTTACCGGCGGGAGCTGACCATGGGGGAGGTCAAACAGTGGCAAGCCTGGCGAACCCGCCGACCAGTACGACACCGCCGCCGACACCACCGCCGACACGCCGTACGGCATTCGCCGAGGGCGTCGACAAGGCGCGGGCCGCGGCGACCACGGAGCCGGGCCGACTCCGCATCATCGGCGCTTTCCTCGCCCTCCTCGTCCTCGCCTTCGGCGCCGTGACGGCCTGGCAGACGACCGACCGTGAGGCCGCCGCCGACGACGTGCTGCACAAGAGCCAGCCGCTCAGCGCTGCCGCCGCCGACATCTACCGCTCCCTCGCCGACGCCAACACGGCCGCCTCCAGCGGCTTCCTGGCGGGCGGTCAGGAGACGGCGGCGTCCCGGCAGCGCTACGAGGAGGACATCGACAAGGCCGCCTCCAAGCTCGTCACCGCGGCCAACAACGCCGATCCCGGCTCCTCCTCCACGGCGGTCATCACCAAGCTGAACAAGCTGCTGCCCGAGTACAAGGGCCTGGTGGAGCGCGCGCGGACGTACAACCGGCAGGGCTTCCCGGTCGGCGGCGCCTATCTGCGGTACGCCAACCAGAAGATGCAGAAGGACATGCTCCCGGCGGCCGAGGAGCTCTACAAGAAGGAGAACCAGCGCCTCCAGGACGACTACGGCCACGCCACCCCCTACCCGTGGGCGGCGATCGCGCTGGGCGTCCTCGCGCTGGCCGGCCTCGCCTGGGCGCAGCACCGCAACTACCGCCGCACGAACCGTGTCCTGAACCACGGCCTGGTCGCCGCGTCAGGGGCCACCGCCGTCGTCCTGCTCTGGCTGGTCGTCGGCCACAGCGTGGCCCGCGCGGGTCTCGACGACTCCTACGACAACGGCGTCCGTTCGCTGAACGTCCTGCACGACGCCCGGATCGCCTCCCTCAAGGCGCGCGGCAACGAGAACCTGACGCTGGTGGCCCGCGGCGCCGAGACGGTGAAGGTGACGGCCGACGGCGAAGAGGTCACGCTCGACAAGTACGACCACGACTTCACCACCGACATGACCGCCCTCGGCAAGGGCCTCACCCTGGCGGCGAAGCTCGCCGACGACCAGACGGGCGAGAAGCCGGTCACCTCGGCCGAGAGCAACATGGCGGAGTGGAAGAAGCGCCACACCGAGGCCCGCTCGCAGGACGACAACGGAAACTACGAGCAGGCGCTGGCCCTGGTCATCGGCGGCAAGGACGCGACCGGTGCGTGCTTCGACAGCGTCGACCAGAACCTCGCGGCCGCGCTGGCGCACGAGCAGGTCGAGTTCCAGCAGGCGGCCGGGGACGGTCTGGACGCGATGACCGGCCTGGCGGTCGGCGCCGCCGTGCTCGCCGTGCTGGGCGCCGCGGGCGCGGTCCTCGGCATCGGCCGCAGGCTGTCGGAGTACCGGTGAAAGGGGGCGCGACGATGCGTGCGCAACGTGTGCGGGACAGCCTGAAGGGCTGGGGCGGAGTAGGGGCCATGGCGGTCGTCTGCGCGCTCGCGCTGGCCTTCGTCCTGCTGCTGCCGTGGGCGCACTCCCAGGGCGACGGAAGCACGGGGCAGGGCGGCCGGGGCGTCGGCGAAGGCAGCCCGGTGGCCGACGCCGCCTGCACGGCCCCCGAGAAGCAGACGCTGGCGCCGTCGAGCGCGGACGGCCCGACGATCGCCGCGATCAAGGCCCGGCAGGGCGAGAAGCGCAAGCTGATCGTCGGCGTCGACCAGAACAGCTACCGCTGGGGCTACCGCGACCCCAACAACACCGGCGCGGAGCTGGAGGGCTTCGACATCGACCTGGTCCACCGGATCGCCCAGGACATCCTCGGCGACCCGGAGGCGGTCCAGTTCAAGGCCATCCCGACCAATCAGCGCATCCCGGCCATCCAGGAGGGCCGGGTCGACATGGTCGTGCGCACGATGACGATCTCCTGCGGCCGTCTCTCCGACGTCGCGTTCTCCGCGCCGTACTTCAAGACGGGCCAGCAGGTCCTCGCCCCCAAGTCCTCGGCGATCACCGGCTACAACGACACGCTGGCGAAGAAGAAGATCTGCACGGCGACCGGTTCGACGGCCAACACCAAGCTCGACGACGACAAGAAGGCGAGCCGGCTGCCCGCCACCGTCGACATCGCCACCACCGTCCCCAACCAGCTCGACTGCCTGGTCCGGTTGCAGCTCGGCGAGGTCGACGCGGTGGTCACCGACGGCGCGCTCGCGGCCAGTCAGGCGGCCCAGGACCCCACGGTCGAACTCAAGGGCGCCCCGTTCACCGTCGAGTACTACGGCGTGGCGATGAAGAAGGACGCGAGCGATCTGGTACGCCGGGTCAACCAGATCCTGGTGGAGTACCGCGCGAGCGGCTGGCAGGCCTCGTACGACAAGTGGCTGTCGGCGACACTGGGCGGTGACGCGACGACGTCGAAGCCGCCCACGCCGCCGCAGTACCTGCGCACGAGTTGACGGACCGACGGGCAGGCAGAGTACCGAGCGTAGAACCGACAAGGCAGCGAGAGGTGATCGATGGGCGTCACGGGACCCCCCGGGCCGGTGATGGACCGGGACGAGGTCGACCGTGCGCTGGCGCGGCTCGGCGCGGAGCACGAGGCGATCGAGACCTCGCTTCTCGCCCTGCAGGACCACGCGGGCCGCAGGCTGCTGGAGGGCGCCGAGCTCACCGGCGTCACCAAGGAGCGCTGGGCGTCCGCGGAGGCGTCGATCACGCTGCTGTGGGCGTACTTCGACGCGTACACGGACGCGCTGCGCGGCGCCCGCGAGATCCGTTCGCGCCGCCGCTGGTCCAGCCGTGAGGACCTGGTGGAGCTGACGGAGCTGCTGCGCGGCGAGTCCGTCACCGTCGCCGGGTCGATCGCGGGATCGGTCGCCGGGCCGCTGGCCGGATCGGCCGCCGCCCTGGCCGGCGCGCCGACGCTGCACGGCTCGGGCAAGCTCAGCCAGAGCTTCTCCCTCAGCACCCTCGTCGACCGCATGAACGAGCTGTACGCCTCGTCGCTGGACATGGTCGTCGCCGCCGACGCCGTGTGGTCGGCGCTGCCCGCCCGGATAGATTTACTGGCCGCGGAGCTCCAGCGCACCCGTCGGCTCGCCCACTCCGTCGGCGTCCGCCCGGGCGAGCACCCGGCGGGCGACGACCTGGAACGCATCACGCACACGCTGACCGCCCTGCGCGAGCAGGTGGTGTCGGACCCGCTCGCGTACTGGGTGCGCGCGCAGGGCAGTTCGGCACCGGGCGGCGGCCGTCCCGACACCACGGTGTACGACCGTGAGGCGCGCGCCCTGGAGGACGTGCGCCGGGAGATCGACGCGGTCCTGACGGTCCGTCAGGACGCGGAGCAGCGGCTGGTGAAGCTGCGGGACATCCTCAGCCGCGCCGACCGCACGCTCGCCGAGGCGCGCACCGCGCGCGGCGAGGTGCTCGCGAAGATCGCCGCGACCGAGGTGCCGGTGGTCAGCGGCCCGCCGACCGTGCTGCAGGAGCAGCTCGCGACGGCCGCCGAGTACCGCCGGCACGCCCAGTGGCACCGCCTGTCGCCGCTCCTGGAGACCCTGGAGCAGAAGGCGGAGGACGAACTGCTGCGCGCCCGCGAGTCGTTGACCGCGGTCACCCAGCCGCTGGCGGTCCGCGCGGAACTGCGCGGACGCCTCGACGCGTACAAGGCGAAGGTCGCCCGGCACGGGCTCGCCGAGGACCCGTTCCTCATCGAGCGCTACGACGCGGCGCGCCGCATGCTGTGGAGCGCGCCCTGCGATCTGCGCGTCGCCGAACAGGCCGTCCTGCGCTACCAGCAGGCGGCCGCCGAACTGCTGGCCGCCCCGCGCGTGCCGGATCAGGGCGGCTTCGAGGACCGTAGGGGGGAGCAGTAGCCATGAGTCAGGCAGGGCAGGCGTGTCAGCGGCCGGGCTGCGAGGGGTCGTACGAGGACGTGGGCGGCGGCGAGCTGTACTGCGACACCTGTGGACTGGCCCCCGTCGTCTCGTCGAGAGGCATGGTCGGCTCACCGCCGACCGGGGTGACCGCGGGCGGCAAGGGCTCGTCGGGCAGCGGGAGTTCACGCTCCGGCTCGCACAGCGCCCGCAGTGCCCGCAGCTCCCGTACGTCGTCGCAGTCGGCGAAGTCGCGGCGCTCGGTGTCCGGGCGGCTGTCGCGCTCGCTGTCGGGCAAGTCGACGGGCCGCTCGGTGTCGGTGCGTTCCTCCGGCTCCGCGGCCGGCTCCTCCGGGCGGGCCCGGCTCGGCGTCGGCCTGGTCTCGGTGCCGCAGGTGCCGAGGCCCGACCCGCGCGAGATGGTGCTGGAGAACCCCGAGGTGCCCGAGCGCAAGCGGTTCTGCTCGCGCTCCGACTGCGGTGCCCCGGTGGGCCGTTCGCGCGGCGAGCGCGAAGGCCGCACGGAGGGCTTCTGCACCAAGTGCGGAAACCCGTACTCCTTCGTCCCGAAGCTGAAGGCCGGGGACGTCGTGCACGGCCAGTACGAGGTCGCGGGCTGCCTCGCGCACGGCGGCCTGGGGTGGGTCTACCTCGCCGTGGACCGCGCGGTGTCCGACCGCTGGGTAGTCCTCAAGGGCCTCCTCGACACGGGCGACCAGGACGCGATGGCCGCCGCGATCTCCGAACGGCGCTTCCTCGCGGAGATCGAGCACTCGAACATCGTGCGGATCTACAACTTCGTGGAGCACCTCGACCAGCGCACCGGCTCGCTCGACGGCTACATCGTCATGGAGTACGTCGGCGGCAAGTCCCTGAAGGAGATCGCCAACGCCCGCCGCACCTCCGCGGGCAAGCGGGACCCGCTGCCGGTGGAGCAGGCGTGCGCGTACGGCATCGAGGCCCTGGAGGCGCTCGGCCATCTGCACAGCCGCAACCTGCTGTACTGCGACTTCAAGGTCGACAACGCGATCCAGACCGAGGACCAGCTCAAGCTGATCGACATGGGCGCGGTCCGGCGCATGGACGACGACGAGTCGGCCATCTACGGCACGGTCGGCTACCAGGGCCCGGAGGTCGCGGAGGTCGGCCCGTCGGTCGCCTCCGACCTGTACACGGTGGGCCGTACGCTCGCCGTTCTGACCTTCGACTTCCAGGGCTACACGACCGTCTTCGTCGACTCCCTGCCCGACCCCGACAACATCGAGGTCTTCCGCCAGTACGAGTCCTTCTACCGGCTCCTCGTGCGCGCCACCGACCCCGACCCGGCCCGCAGGTTCGCCTCCGCGCAGGAGATGGCGGAGCAGCTGACGGGCGTGCTGCGCGAGGTCGTCTCGCTGCAGAGCGGCCGGGCGCGGCCCTCGCTGTCGACCCTGTTCGGGCCCGAGATCAAGGTCACGGACACCGAGCTGTTCCCGAAGCTGGACGGCGAGGTGTCCCGACTGGGGACCCGGATCGCGGTCAAGTCCCGGCGGCTGTTCGGTAGTTCGGGAGCCACGACGGCTCTCGGCGGCGGCCTGGGCGGAGCCACGGGCGGGACGGGTGGTCCGGGCGGTGCGCTTGCGCCGTCCGGCGGCGCGGTCCCCGCCCTCGCCTTCGCGGGCGCCCCCGCCGGCGCGCTGCCGACGGCTGGTACGGGTACGGGCCTGGGCGCCGGCGGCGGCCCGGTGTCGTCCGGCGGCGGGTCCGGTGCCGTGCCCGGCGGCCTGGTGAAGACCGTCCCCGCGCCCGCCGCGGCCCTCGCGCTGCCCGTCCCGCACGTCGACCCCTCCGACCCCAACGCGGGCTTCCTCGCAGGCCTGTTGACGTCGGCGCCGGGCGAGCTGATCACGGCGCTCGCCGCCGCGCCCGCACCGTCGGTCGAGACCCGGCTGCGGCAGATCCGCGCCTGGCTGGAGAACGGCGACCACCAGGCCGCCCTCATGTCCCTCCAGAAACTGGAGGACGAACGGCCCGACGACTGGCGGGTGGTCTGGTACCGGGGCGTGGCCGCGCTGGTCACCGGCGACCACGAGGGCGCCGCCCTCGCCTTCGACGCGATCTACGACGCCTTCCCCGGCGAACCCGCGCCCAAGCTGGCGCTCGGCCTGTGCGCGGAGCTGCTGGGGCAGCTCGACAACGCCGCCGAGTACTACCGCCTGGTGTGGTCGACCGACCCCAGCTATGTGAGCTCCGCGTTCGGCCTGGCGCGCGTCCAGCTCGCGGCCGGGGACCGCAAGGGCGCCGTACGGACGCTGGAGTCGGTGCCGGAGTCCTCCATTCACTACACGGCGGCCCGGGTGGCGGCCGTGCGCGCCCGGCTCCGGCAGCGGACGGCCCTCGCCTTGGACGTACCCTTCCTGGAGGACCTCACCGCCGCCGCGGCCCAGGTCGAGGCGTTGGACGCGTACGGTCTGGATCCGAAGCGGCGCGAGCAGCTGTCCGCCGAAGTCCTCGGCTGCGCCCTCGACTGGATACTCTCCGGTGGCCGGGGCGCGGGACCGGACGCCCGACGGGTGCTGCTCGGCAGCGAACTGGACGAGCGGGGGCTGCGCTTCGGCCTGGAGCGCTCGTACCGCACGCTGGCCCGGCTGGCGACCGGCGGTGAGGAGAGGATCGACCTGGTGGAACGTGCCAATCGTTACCGCCCCCGGACGTGGGTGTAGTTGATGTCGCAGATGCCCCGGCAGGCCGCCCTGCCGACGTGTCCGAGCTGCGCGGAGCCGCTCGACGCGGCTGACCGTTTCTGTGGTGCGTGCGGTTACGACCTGTCCGCCGTGCCGCCCGGCCCGGACGACCACCCGACCCTCACGATGAACGGCTCGACCGAGCCGGCTCCCGCGGCGGGGATCCCGGTGAGCGGTACGACCGTGTCGGGCACCGGTGTGACCGCCGTCCCCGGCGTCGGCGCCGTCCCCGGCGTCGGCGGTGGCTCCGACGCGAGCGGGGTCTCCGGCATGAGCGGTGCCAGCGGTGTCTCCGGGGTGCGGTTCGACCGGCCCGCGGAACCGGACGAGTACGCGCTGCAGGCGCCGGACCCCCGGGTGGCCGCCGAGGCCGCCGCGGTGGCCGAGACGGCCAAGGTGTGCGTGGCCTGCCGCGCGGGCCGGGTCGACGACGACGGGTACTGCGAGAACTGCGGGCACGCCCAGCCCCGCGAACGCGACCACATGGAACTGGAGTCGGGCCCGCTGGCCGCCGTCAGCGACCGCGGGCTGCGCCACCACCGCAACGAGGACGCCTTCGGCCTCGGCCGCACCGCGCTGCCCGACGGCTCCCCCGCGCTCGTGGCGATCGTCTGTGACGGCGTGTCCTCCGCGACCCGCCCCGACGACGCCTCCCTCGCCGCGTCGAAGGCGGCCAGCGAGTCGCTGCTCGCGGCCCTGCCGCAGGGCACGCACCCGCAGCAGGCGATGCACGAGGCGATCGTCGCAGCGTCGTACGCGGTCAACGCGCTGGCCGAAGAGCCGGCCACGGCCCGCGAGCACGCCCCGCACCAGAACGCCCCCGCCTGCACCCTGGTCGGGTCGGTCGTCACGCCCGGGCTGCTGGTCGTCGGCTGGGTCGGCGACAGCCGCGCCTACTGGGTCCCGGAAGACCGCAGCTCGCCCCCGGCCCGGCTCACCGAGGACGACTCCTGGGCCGCGCAGATGGTCGCCGCGGGCCTGATGAACGAGGCGGAGGCGTACGCCGACGAGCGCGCCCACGCGATCACCGGCTGGCTCGGCGCCGACGCCTACGAACTGGAGCCGCACACCGCCTCCTTCAAGCCGGACCGGCCCGGTGTGGTGGTGGTGTGCACGGACGGCCTGTGGAACTACGCCGAGGCGGCGGAGGAGATGGCCGAGGTCGTCCCACCGGACGCCGCCGTACGCCCCCTGCACAGCGCACGCGTTCTCGTCGGCCACGCCCTAGACGGCGGGGGCCACGACAACGTAACAGTGGCCGTCGTGCCGTTCCCCGCCCCCGCACAGGGGGCAGGATCGGCCTGAGGGCCGCAAACCGGAAACACGGGGAAACACAGGCAACACGGGCAACACGGGGAAGCACGCGTACGGACCGGTGGGGACCGGTCCGTATCCAGACATCACTCCACGAGCGTGGGGTTTTCGAGGGGGATTTGAGCAGGTATGGCCATTTTCTCGAAGTCGAACGTGCCGCAGTTCTCGGTGGACGTCTATCAGAACGAGTACCTGCCGGAGGGCGGGCGCGAGGTCAACGCGATCGTCACGGTGACCGCCACCGGCGGCGGCACGGTGGGCAGCGCGGTCGCCGCCCCGCACCTCTACTCGCCGGGCCAGGGCCCGTCCGCCGCCGTGGCGATCATGGTGGACTGCTCCGGCTCGATGGACTACCCGCCGACCAAGATGCGCAACGCCCGCGACGCCACCGCCGCCGCCGTCGACACCCTGCGCGACGGCGTGCACTTCGCGGTGATCGGCGGGACGCACGTCGCCAAGGAGGTCTACCCGGGCGGGGGCCGGCTGGCGGTCGCCGACGCGACCACCCGCGAGCAGGCCAAGCAGGCGCTGCGCCGGCTCAGCGCGGGCGGCGGCACGGCGATCGGCACCTGGCTGCGCCTGGCCGACCGGCTGCTGTCCACCGCCGACGTCGCCATCCGGCACGGCATCCTGCTCACCGACGGCCGCAACGAGCACGAGGCGCCACAGGACCTCAAGGCCGCCCTCGACGACTGCGCCGGACGTTTCACCTGTGACGCCCGCGGCGTGGGCACCGACTGGGAAGTGAAAGAAGTCACAGGGGTCGCCTCCGCGCTGCTCGGCACCGCCGACATCGTCGCCGACCCGGCCGGCCTCGCCGCCGACTTCACGCAGATGATGGAGACGGCGATGGGCAAGGAGGTCGCGGACGTCGCCCTGCGGCTGTGGACGCCGGTCGGCACCACCATCAAGTTCGTCAAGCAGGTCGCGCCGACGGTCGAGGAACTGACCGCACGCCGCACGGAGGCGGGCCCGCGCGCGGGCGACTACCCCACCGGTTCCTGGGGCGACGAGTCCCGCGACTACCACGTGTGCGTCGAGGTCCCGACCGCGAACATCGGCCAGGAGATGCTGGCCGCGCGGGTGTCCCTGGTGATCCCGCAGTCGGACGGCAGCGTCCGGAACCTGGGCGCGCAGGGTCTCGTACGGGCCGTGTGGACCGACGACATGGCCGCCTCCACGTCGATCAACCCACAGGTCGCGCACTACACCGGCCAGGCCGAACTGGCACAGGTCATCCAGCAAGGGCTCGACCTTCGCAAAGCGGGCGATATGGATGGAGCAACGGCCAAACTGGGCCGCGCCGTTCAGCTCGCGAGCGTCTCGGGGAACGCGGATACTGCGAAACTGCTTGCGAAGGTGGTGGACGTGGTCGATGCCACGACAGGTACTGTGCGACTGAAGGCGAAGGTCGCGGACGCCGACGAGATGACGCTCGAGACCCGGTCCACAAAGACTGTTCGTGTAAAGAAGTGACCTGAAAGCGCTTTTGGGACACCGAAGGAGAGAGGGGGACGCGCCGACATGCCGACCTGCCCGAACGGACACCAGTCGGGTTCCGACGACTGGTGCGAGGTCTGCGGTCACCGCATGGCCGGTGCCGTACCTCCGCCCCCTCCCCCGCCGCCCCCGACCGTCGGCGGCGGCTACGGCTTCCCGCCGCCCCCGCAGGGCCCCGGCCAGGGCGGCCAGCCCGGCCCGCCCGGCGGACGGCATCTGTCCTCCGTGCCGGACCACGAGCCCGAGCTCTGCCCGCAGTGCCGTACGCCCCGTGAGGGCGGTGCGCCGTTCTGCGAGGAGTGCCGGTGGAACTTCCTGACCAACACGGCGACCTCGTACACCCCGGCCGCACCGCGCCCGACGGCGCCCGGTCCGGGTCCCGGTCCCGGCGCTGGTCCTGGTGCGGGGCAGGGCTTCGGCCCCGGACCCGGAGGACCGGGTCCCGGTGGCGGCGGTCCTGACGCGCGCTTCCAGCCGCCGCCTCCGTCCTACGGCGGCACCGACGCGTTCGAGTACCAGAGCTCCCGCCCGTCCCAGGTGAATCGTCCCGCCGAGCCGATCCCGTCGGGCCCGCCGTTCGGCGGCGACCCGTCGGGGCGGACCGGGGGGCCTGGCGGCCAGGGCGGTCCTGGCGGCCAGGGCAGGCACGGTGGTCCCCCGCCGGGCGCCTTCGGACGTGACCCTTCCAGTCCCGGCGGTCCGGGTGGCGACCCCTTCGGTCAGCCTTCCGGTCCCGGCGGCCGTCCCCCCGGCCCACCCGGGGATCCCTACCGGCGTGAGCAGAGCGGGCAGCCCTCCGATCCCTTCGGGCGCGAGCCGTCCGGTCCCTCCGGCGACCCCTTCGGGCGCGAGCCGGGCGGCCCCGGAGGCCGTCCTCCGGGCCCGCCCGGCGCCGGCCCGTCGGGTCCCGGTGGTCCTGGAGGCCCCGGGGGCCCTGGGGGTCCGTCCGGCTTCGGCGGCGACCCGTCGCGGCCGGTTCCGCCGCCGCCCGGGCCCACGCCCACGGCCGGCCCCGGCTTCCCGGGCCAGGGAGGCTTCGGCGGCCCCGGAGGTCCTGGGGGTCAAGGTGGTCCCGGGGGTCAGGGGCGGCCCGGAGGTCAGGGCGGCCCCGGAGGCCAGGGTGGGCCTCAGGCTCCGCAGGCGTTCCAGCCGTCCGGTCCGTCGGCCCCGTCCGGGTTCCCGCAGGAGACGGGCCGTCCGCAGCAGGGCGGCCAGCCCTTCGGCGGCGGTGACGACGACTGGGTGATCTCCCCGCCGTCGAACACGGGCCCCGGGCAGAACGATCCCAGGAGCCCCGGCGGCCCCGGCAACGCCCAGGGCGGTGGCTACGGCTACCCCCAGACCGGCGCCACGCAGGCACCGCCCCCGCCCGGCCCGGCGTTCCCGCAGCAGCCGGCGACCTGGACGGCGACCATCGGTCCGGACCGCTCGTACTTCATGGCGATGATGCACCGCTCGGGCCCCGAGGCCGCGGGGCTGAACCTGCCCGCGTACTCGCCCGAGCAGCAGCGCACGCTCACCGGCAACCAGATCACCATCGGCCGCCGCCGCCACTCCACCGGCGAGACCCCCGACATAGACCTGTCGGTGCCGCCGGAGGACCCGGGCGTCTCGCACCAGCACGCGGTGCTGGTCCAGCAGCCGGACGGCAGCTGGGCGGTCGTCGACCAGAACTCGACGAACGGCACGACGGTCAACGGCTCGGAAGAACCGATCCAGCCGTTCGTCCCGGTACCGCTGCAGGACGGCGACCAGGTGCACGTGGGCGCCTGGACGACGATCACGATCCGCCGCGGCTGAGCCGCACGTCCGCCAGGCGGTGCCGCAGGCTCGGCCACCACGACGACACCACCGCCAGAACACGGTGTCGTCGTCGGCCGATGCCTCCGGTACGGGCTGGACGACGGCCCCGTGCGCGCATCTGCGGGTACGCGGCCCGCAGGCGACCCGCACGCCGGTCACGACGGCGCGTACGGCCTCGGGGCAGCGGACGACCGTCTCTTAGCGGCACCCAGGCGGTGTTCGGGGCCGTCACCAACGAGGCACAGCCGCCTGAGTCACCGGCATCGGTCCTAGACCTCGACGAGCCCGGGGGCCGACGAACCCGGCAGGGGCCACGCGTACGGGCCCCCCGGTTCGTCCAGCCACGCCCACGCGTGCTCGGCGCCGACCGTGATGCCGTAGCGCTCCCGTCCCGGCATGCCCTCGCGCGCCCACAGGGCGAACGCCTCGTGGGGGTCGAGGGTGCCCCGGGTCAGGGCCAGCAGGAAACGGAACCGCTCGTTCTCCCGGGCCCGGGTCGGCACCCCGGCGAGCGCCACCGGCTCCGGCTCGGGGCGCTCCGCCCCGCGCAGGGGCACGAAGTAGGCCGCGGTGGGCAGGAAGTGCCCCTCGGCGTGCCCGGCGTCCCGCACGATCAGCATGATCAGCCCGGTGGCCAGCGGGGCCAGGATCAGGGCGCCGGGGGTGCACTGGGCGAGCCAGGGGCGCGGGATCGACGTCAGCGTGCAGGTCGCGACGATCCGGTCGAAGGGGGCGCGTTCGGGAACCCCGCGCGCCCCGTCCCCGGTGACGACGGTCGGCCGGTACCCGGCGGTGGCGAGGTGCCGGCGGGCGGACTCGGTGAACTCGGGGTCGAGGTCGACGGTGGTGACGTTCTCCTCGCCGAGCCGGTACGACAGCAGCGCCGCGTTGTATCCCGTCCCCGCCCCGATCTCCAGGACCCGGTCCCCGCCTTCGACCCGCAGCTCGGCCAGCATCAGCGCCATCAGCGAGGGCTGGCTGCTGGAGGAGAGCAGCACGCCGTCGCGCAGCCGGGTGGCCAGCGGGACGTCCTCGTACGCGCCGCGCACCCAGCGCTCCCGGGTGCGCCGGTCGGGGCTCTCGCCCCAGCGCCGCTCGTAGCCGCCAGCGACGCCGCTGACGTAGTAGTACGGCACGAAGAGATGGCGCGGGACGGTGGCGAAGGCCGCCCGCCAGCCCGGGTCGGCCGCGAACGCCCCGCTCGCCTCGATCTCACGGACCAGCGCGGCCCGCGCCGAGACGGCGAGGTCCTCCAGCTCCCTGTCCACCACGTGGGCGCCCATGCCTCCACTGTGCGGCGGAACCCGCCCCGAGGCGAACGTGGGCGGTACCGGGCCTCGCGGGACCGGGCCTCGCGGGACCGGGCCTCGCGGGACCGGGCCTCGCGGGACCGGGCCCTGTGGTCCTAAGCCTTCAGTCCTCCGTCCACCCGTCTGAGACCATGGGAGACGTGAAAGAGATTCGGCGCGGCACGCTTCAGGAGCAGACCTTCTACGAGCAGGTCGGTGGGGAGGAGACCTTCCGCCGGCTGGTCCACCGTTTCTACCAGGGAGTCGCCGAGGACCCGATCCTGCGGCCGATGTACCCGGAGAAGGACCTGGGTCCGGCCGAGGAGCGGTTCGCGCTGTTCCTCATGCAGTACTGGGGCGGTCCGACGACGTACAGCGAGAACCGCGGCCATCCGCGCCTGCGCATGCGTCACGCCCCGTTCGTCGTGGACCGGGCCGCGCACGACGCCTGGCTGAAGCACATGCGGGACGCGGTCGACGAGCTCGGCCTGTCCGAGGAGCACGAGCAGACGCTGTGGAACTACCTGACGTACGCGGCCGCGTCGATGGTGAACACCCCGGAGTGACGGTCTCGGCGTGCGTGGGCCGGTTTCGGCCGATGTCGGTCCGGGGCCGTGTCAGCGGACGCTGACGTCGAGCATCCCCAGCCGCCCCGCGCGCCGTACGGCGATCGACCCGTACGGGGTGCGCAGCCGCAGCCAGCCGCCGAGCGAGAGCAGCGCGAGGTCGTCGCCCGCACCCACCGAAGGCCGCAGGAAACCCAGCGACTGGGCCGCGTGCACGGCCCGCACGGGCAGGCCGGTGTCCCCGACCGTCCGGGACCAGATCTCCCGCCCGATCCGGTCGAGTTCGGCCCGCGTGCGCAGCTCGTCCGCCAACTCCTCGGTGCGGGACCGGAATTCGCCGACCGACGCACCGACCATCGCGCGCAGCGCGTCCGGGGCGGGCAGCCCCGGCTCGGGCCGCCACCCGCCGCGCGGCGGCATCACCCCGGCCCACGGCGGCCCGGTGACGGCCCCGGGGACGACGGCCGTGGCGGCGCTCTCGTCGACGGACTCCAGCAGCTCGCCCGCCGACACCGTCACGTCCAGCGTGACGTCGAGGCCGTTCTCGTACGGCTTGGCCAGCCGGACCGCGCGGATCGCGAGCACCTCGAAGGACGGCGGGCGCCCGAAGACGGCGAGCGCGGTACCGGCCGCCTGCAGGCGCACCGCGGCTCCACGGTCGTAGTGGAGCAGCCGGGAGAGGAAGGCCGCGAGGTCCGCCGCCTCCCGCTCGTCGGCCAGGTGGAGCACCGTCATGCGGCGACGGCCTCCTTGTCGGCGTCCTTGTCCTCGTCCCGGTACTCGGCGAGGAACTCCCGCTCCTCGGCGGTGAGCCGACGCGGCCGCTCGGCCTCGAAGTCGAACGGCACGACCACCGTCGAGGCCCGGACGTAGACCTGGTCGCCGTCCTTCACCTCATAGGTGATGGTGAAGGACGCCGCCCTGATCTCCGTGATCCACAGCTCGATGTCCACGGGCGTGTGCCGGTGGACGAGCTGCCGCTTGTAGTCGATCTCGTGGCGCGCCACCACGGACCCCTGCTTGAAGTCCTTCTCCGGGCGGAACAGGAAATCGATGCGGGCTTCTTCCAGGTAGCGGATGAAGACCGCGTTGTTGACGTGACCGTACGCGTCCATGTCGGACCAGCGCAGCGGGCAGCGGTAGAGGTGGCGCAAGACCGATCAGCCCCGGGTCAGCTTCTTGTAGGTGGCGCGGTGCGGACGCGCGGCGTCCGGCCCCAGTCGCTCGATCTTGTTCTTCTCGTACGACTCGAAGTTGCCCTCGAACCAGAACCACTTGGAGTCACCCTCGTAGGCGAGGATGTGCGTGGCGACCCGGTCCAGGAACCACCGGTCGTGGGAGACGACCACGGCCGCACCCGGGAACTCCAGCAGCGCGTTCTCCAGGCTGCTGAGCGTCTCGACGTCGAGGTCGTTGGTCGGCTCGTCGAGGAGCAGCAGGTTGCCGCCCTGCTTCAGGGTGAGCGCGAGGTTCAGCCGGTTGCGCTCACCGCCGGAGAGCACCCCGGCCGGCTTCTGCTGGTCCGGTCCCTTGAACCCGAAGGCCGAGACATACGCGCGGGACGGCATCTCGACCTGCCCGACGTTGATGTAGTCCAGCTCGTCGGAGACGACGGCCCACAGCGTCTTCTTCGGGTCGATGTTCTCGCGGCTCTGGTCGACGTACGAGATCTTGACGGTCTCGCCGACCTTGATGGAACCCGAGTCCGGGGTCTCGAGCCCCTGGATCATCTTGAAGAGGGTGGTCTTGCCGGCGCCGTTCGGGCCGATGACCCCGACGATGCCGTTGCGCGGCAGCGTGAAGGAGAGACCGTCGATGAGGACCTTCTCGCCGAACGCCTTGGACAGGTTGTCGACCTCGACGACGACAGAGCCCAGGCGCGGGCCCGGCGGGATCTGGATCTCCTCGAAGTCCAGCTTCCGCATCTTGTCGGCCTCGGCGGCCATCTCCTCGTACCGGGCGAGACGCGCCTTGGACTTGGCCTGACGCCCCTTGGCGTTGGACCGCACCCACTCGAGCTCTTCCTTGAGCCGCTTGGCGCGCTTGGCGTCCTTCTGCCCCTCGACCTTGAGACGGGTCTGCTTGGTCTCCAGGTAGGTGGAGTAGTTGCCCTCGTAGCCGATGGCGCGGCCGCGGTCGAGCTCCAGGATCCAGCCGGCGACGTTGTCGAGGAAGTACCGGTCGTGGGTGACGGCGACGACGGTGCCGGGGTACTTGGCGAGGTGCTGCTCCAGCCACTGCACGGACTCGGCGTCCAGGTGGTTGGTGGGCTCGTCGAGCAGCAGCAGGTCGGGGGCCTCCAGCAGCAGCTTGCACAGCGCGACGCGGCGGCGCTCACCGCCGGACAGGTTGGTGACGGGCCAGTCGCCGGGCGGGCAGCCCAGGGCGTCCATGGCCTGCTCCAGCTGGGTGTCCAGGTCCCACGCGTTCGCGTGGTCCAGGTCCTCCTGCAGCTTGCCCATCTCGTCGAGCAGCGCGTCCGAGTAGTCGGTCGCCATCAGCTCGGCGACCTCGTTGAACCGCTTCAGCTTGCCCATGACCTCGGCGGCGCCGTCCTGCACGTTCTGCAGCACGGTCTTGGACTCGTCGAGCGGCGGCTCCTGCAGCAGCATGCCGACGCTGTATCCGGGCGACAGGAACGCGTCACCGTTGGAGGGCTGCTCGAGCCCCGCCATGATCTTCAGAACGGTGGACTTACCGGCGCCGTTCGGCCCGACCACACCGATCTTCGCGCCGGGCAGGAAGCTCAGCGTTACGTCGTCAAGGATGACCTTGTCGCCGTGTGCCTTGCGCGTCTTGCGCATGGTGTAGATGTACTCAGCCAAGAGAAACCGTCCGGCAGCTTGAAATCAGGCAGTGGGCAGATACACCCCATCTTGCCGGACGGCTACCCCTGGGGGGAAACGCGATTGCCCGGGGGCGGCTGACCTGGGGTTTCGGCGTTGACGGCGATGGCTGGTCTGTCAGTGCCGTTCGCTCGCGAGCGGCTTTGGGGAACCTCGGACGGCTCGGGGACGGCCCAGGGTTGATCATCGCGGTCCGGCCGGTTGGCCTACGGCGGGCCCCTTCGGTGCGGGCCGCCGGCCCCTCAGCCGACGACAGCCAGCCACGACGGCGGGCGCGCCGACCGGCCGGCAGGCGTGTGCCTCGCCGCACCCCCACCGGCCCTCCACCAGCCTCAGCCACCGTGGTCCCCCGCCGCTCCCCGCTCGCCCTGGTGCGCTTGTGGTGCGGTGGTCGGGTCCTCGCCTGGCGCGGTCGGTCCGGCGGTTTCGCCGTAGAGGTCTGCGCGGAGGCGCTCCTTGGCTGCTTCGAGCCGCGGACCGTAGTCGGGCATGAAGATCTCGCTCAGCGTCGTGTCCAGCGTTCCTGAGATCGAGTAGATCGGCGACCATACAGCTCGGTCGTGGACGATCCCTTCAAGGTCTCCGGACCGGAACATGACCTGGTAGAGCCAGTCCGACAGCACGAACGCTTGATCGCGCGTGAGTCTTATGGTGATCGCATCGTCGTCCACGTACTCAAACTAGCCCTCGACCGGGCGTCGGTCAGGGGCGTTCCAGTGCGTTCGTGTGTGCCCGACCGTCGGTGCGGAGACTGCTCCGGGTCCCGCTCGAACCGCCGTGTCACAGGGCTGAGCGAGAGGGAAAGCGAGCCGGCTCCTCTCCTTGCGCGGAGCATGCGGCCTGCGTCCTTCGCGTCGGATTCCGGGCCGCCGGATAACCGGTTCCACGTGATGCTGTACGGGTGCGAAACTGCCTCGCGTGCATCGACCCGAACTCTCAGAGCTGGATTACCTGCGAGAGATCGAGCGGCTCGCCAAGGCGGTGACCACTGCGGCGTCCGCCGAGGGCCGTCTCTCTTATGAGCCGGACCCGGAGGATGCCACGCCGCTACAGCGAGCCGTCAACGCACTTGCCCGTGAGATCCGGCACTACCACTTTCCCGGTGACGGCTGCTTGCCCGAAGAGGAGGACCGGCCCACGGTGCGGTTGGCTGAGCTTGTTCCGCTTTGACGGACACCATCGGTGTGGTGGTCAGGCTGCGAGTGCGGTCTCGTATTCGGCGGGACTGCGATAGCCGAGGCTGCTGTGCAGACGGTGCGGCAAGCACACTGATCAAGATCAGGAAGGGTAAGAACGCATCCACAGGCACGAGCCTACTGAGGCAGCACAGTCAGAGGGCTGAAGTTTGACGTCCTCGCGGTGCACGAGGGCGGTCTCGCTCTACGACGTGGCGTTCCAGGAGTGGGCGACGTCGATGATCAGGTGGTCGCCCGACTGCATCACGCGGAACGGCAGCCGGGCCCGGACGCCGAGTCCCACCCGTACCTCGGACTCCAGGCCGGCCGCGTAGCGGGTGTCCCTGAAGGTCTTGTAGCCGGTGACGTTCACTCCGGGCAGCGGTTGACCGTGCTGTCCGGGGTAGGACTTCGTGCCGGTGGCCGGGTCGTAGTTCGGGTCCACGGCGATCTGCAGGATCGCTCCGCCCGAGACGGGGATCTCCCCCGTGATGGGCGTCGTCAGTTTGTCGACGTACTTGACCTGGTATCCGGTCGCCCCGGCCGCGCCGCCCTTGAAGTCGAGGACCATGCGGTCGAAGCACTCGTGCTGCCCGGTCCTGATGTTCGTCAGCGGCGGCTTGTGATCGTCCGCCGACCACAGGTGCTTCTCGAGGCTTCCCCACCCGGTCTCACACACCGCCGACTCCGACACGGCGGTGGCGGCCTGCGCCGTGCCCACCGTTCCCGCGATCCCGGCGCCTGCCAACACGAGCGCCGCCAGTGTGGTTCCGAGCTGCCGCATGCTTGCTCCCCATGATCGAGTACCCGCCCCTGAGAGGCCGTGGTGATCAAGGCTGGGCGCGCAATGTGACCGGACCTGGCCCGGACGATCACGAAACGGCATCGGCCGACCGGTGGGCGGAAGTCGGGTCAGTCCTGTGCGCCGTTCTCCTTTCGGCCCACGAGGATCAGGGCCGCTCCGCCGATGACGACCAGGCCGATGGCCGTGCCCGCGATGAGCGGGGTGGCGCTGGTGCCGCCCGTCGCGGCGAGATCGGTGTCGTCCGTGGTGGACGTGCCGCCGACCGTCGCCGGGCTCGGCTCGCTGAGGGTCTGGGTGGTCAGGCCGGCGGTCTCGTCGGCCTGCGTCCGGCAGTCCAGGACGCCGTTGAAGCGGTACTCGACGCCTTGCAGGCCGTTGATCGTGAAGTCGTAGGCCTGGTCCTCCTGCAGCGGGATCGTCACCGTCTGGGACGCCCCGGCCGGGATGGTGTGCCGGGTGCCCATCAGCTCGAAGGTGAAGGCCGCGTCGCCCTGGTTGGCGGCGGTGATGTCCACGCCGCCGCCGGCGCAGTTCTTCGCCGCGGACAGTGCCGGTACGGCGCCCTGCTTCGCCCAGGTCGCGCTCGCCGTCGCCGAGACCGTCGACTCGCTGGAGCCGGCCAGGATCTGGGTCTGGCTGCGGCTCTCGGAGGTGAAGGCCCGTCCGACGGGGACAGTGGTCGAGGCCTGGACGGTCAGCTCGGCCGAGCCGGCCGCCGCGTCGGCGGGCACGTCGAAGAACAGCTGGCTGCCGTCCGTCACGGATGTGACCGCCTTGCCGTCCTTGCCGACGATCCGAACCCCGCTGGTGGCGGCGTCCAGCGGCGGTGTCACCGTCACGCCGCTCGCTTCGGTGTGCACCGTCACCGGGCCGAGCAGTTCGCCGGGGTGGCCGGAGACGGCGGGCGCGTCGAGGGTGAGCGACGCCGCGGGCTCCGGGACGGCGCGGGCGGCCTTCTGCAGGTAGTCCGCGAGCCGCTCGGCCTGCGGGTCGACGGCGTCGACGGCGGCGCCGTCCGAGTAGCGCCAGATGGCCACCTGGGTGCCGGCGGCCGCGTCCTGCTCGGTCAGGCCGCTGTCGATGCCGGCCTTGTCCGCGAGCGAGGCGAGGTCGTTGACCTGGGGGTAGGAGTTCCGCAGGATCCAGCCGATGCGGCCCGCATCCTTGTTGGCGCCCAGCGAGGTGCCGCTCCAGGGCGTCTCGTGGTACCTGGCGTCCTTCTGGGTGGGGTTGTAGAGGTCGACGCAGTAGGTCTGCAGGGTGCCGCCGCCCTCGACGGACATCTCAAACAGACCGGCCGAGACCTCCTGGTCCCCGGTGTCGGCGTGGATCACGGCGGCGCCGTACGTCTTGAGGCCGCCTATGGTCGCGGTGGCTCCGCCCTGACTCTGCGTCATCTCGGCGGCGACGGCCGTACCCGCACCGGCGATCACGCCCACGGCGACGAAGCCGGACACCAACGTCGCCGCGGCGAGGCGGACCACCCCTCGCCCGCGTGCGAACGGCGCGGAGAACGAAGAAATCACACAATTCCCCTTCGAGCAGGACACGTTGATGTGGGGGGTACGGTCCCACCAGCAGAATCAGAAGCCCCGTGAGCCACGTCCGGCATCCTAGAGACGCCGCGCACCACGCTTACCGGTCATCTCATCGGATCACCGATCCGACTCGTAATCGTTATCCCCAAGATCGTCTACGGGGTGTTTCGCGAGCCCGGCCTATCGACAAATCCACTCCGCCGTTCGGAGTGCACCCGTCGATAAGCCGTAGTTCGGTCAGCGACGGCACGGAGCGGTCGATGACGCCCCGTCACCAGCCGGTCTGGTCACGTCACTCCCACCGGTTCGCGTCGCCGCGAAGTGCCCGGCACCCACTCTCCCTCCGGCCCCGACACCGGCCCCGACACCGGCCTCGGCTCCGGCTCCGGCCCGGGCTCCGAGGCCGGCCCCCGTTCCGCGGAAGTCGCGGCCGGTGTCTCCCAGTTGGGTTCGGGCTGCGCCGGTGCGCCCGCGGTCATCGGCTCGGGGCGGCCCGAGCGACGGAACGCGGACGTGCCCCGCGCGATGTCGTGGCCGATCGCCACGGCGTCGATGTCCGTCGACGTCCAGTTCTGCTGTCCCTCGCGCTGCTCCGTGCGCACCTTCAGCCTGCCCTGCACCATCACCGGGTCGCCGACGTTCAACGAAGCCATCGTGTTCGCGGCCAGCTGCCGGTTGGCCCACACCGTGAAGAAGTTGGTGTGCCCGTCGGTCCAGGTGTTCTTCTCGCGGTCCCAGTAGCGCGAGGTGACCGCCAGCCGGAACCTCGCCGAAGCGCCCGCCGCCAGGTCCCGGTAGACCGGCCGCGTCGCCACGTTGCCGACCGCGCAGACCATGGTCTCGTTCATGCGAACCCCTCCCTCGCCGGACGGTCGTACCGCCCGGAAACGCGTACGGGCCCGTCCCGTACGGCTGCGTCCGTCGCGACGGTCGCGGTCGTGATCGCCGCGATCGCCGTGAAGCCAGACTGCCTCCGTTCGGGCCGGGCCCGCCGAGCCCTGTGGATCACCGTCCGCCTGTGGAAAACTCCGCCACCCGGACGAGTGACCGCCGTCCCCCTCCCTGTGGATCACCCCTCATCCCACAGCCCCCTCCCGCCACACCCGCCCCCAGAACCACCTCCCCGACCGCTTCCAGAACCACTTCCAGAACCGCTTCCACAGCTCTCCGGCTCACCGCACCCCTGTCCCCGTCGCTGCCCCCGCCCCCGCCCCCGCCCCGGTGACCCGCCCGTACTGCTCCCGGATCTCCCGGTACCGCAGCAGCTCCGCGGCCACGGGATCCAGCACACGTGCCCGGCCGCACCCGGCCGCCGCCTCCCGCAGCCGACGTTCCGCGTCCTGCCCGTACCGCCGGGCCGGTCCCCGTGCCGCCATCCGGCAGCTCCACTCGACGAGCGGGCCGCCGATGATGCCCGCCACCATCAGCAGCACCGGAACCCCGAGGTTCGGCGCCATGACCCCGACGATCTGTCCGACCAGCCACAACCCCCCGACGACCTGGAGCAGGGTCATGGACGCCTGCGCCAGGACGGCCACCGGCCACCAGCCCGGCCGCGGCGGCCGCCCGGCCGGCAACCCGGCCCGCGCCGCCAGCGCGTCCAACGCCTCGGGCAGCCCCTGCGCCCCGCGCACGGCCGCCTCCCGCACAGCCTGCGCCCACGGCGCGGGCAGCCCCGCCGAGGCCCGCTCGGACACGGTGCGCACCGCCTGCTCGACGCGCTGCCGTGCCGTGGCCTCCTCGTCGACCTGGGCGCGGACCGGCAGCCGTCCGGTGGGAGGCTCGCACCGGTCCTGGTGCCAGCGCCACAGCCGCAGCCACGGCGTCCCGCACGCGCGGCCCGCATGGCGCAGCCAGGCGCGTTCGGCGGCCTCGCCCGCCGCGGTGGCGCCCACGGCGTCCGCGAGCCGGTCGGCGAACGCCTCCCGCGCCTCCTCGCTGAGCCCGGTGCGCCGACCGGTGGCGTACACGGGCCGCAGTCCCCACGCGGCGGCCTCCAGATCGGCCGAAACTCGCCGTGCCGCGGCGCCGCGCTCCGCCACGAACTGGCCGAGCAGCTCGCGCAGTTCCCCGATCCCGTCCCCGGTGAGCGCGGACAGGGCGAGCACGGTCGCGCCCGGTTCGCCGTACTCGCCGAGGGCGACGCCGTCCTCGTCGAGGAGGCGTCGCAGGTCGTCGAGGACCAGCTCGGCGGCCTCGCCGGGCAGCCTGTCGACCTGGTTGAGGACGACGAACATGACCTCCGCGTGTCCTGCCAGGGGCCGCAGATAGCGCTCGTGGAGAACGGCGTCCGCGTACTTCTCCGGGTCGACGACCCAGATGACGGCGTCGACGAGCCTCAGCACCCGGTCGACCTGCTCACGGTGTTGCACGGCCGCCGAGTCGTGGTCGGGCAGGTCGATCAGCACGAGCCCGCGCAACTGCGCCTCCGCCTCCGGGCTCTGCACCGGCCGTCTGCGCAGCCGGCCCGGAATGCCGAGCCGGTCGATGAGGGTCGACGCGCCGTCGCTCCAGCTGCAGGCGATGGGCGCGGCGGTGGTCGGACGGCGTACGCCCGTCTCCGAGATGGTCACCCCGGCCAGGGCGTTGAACAGCTGCGACTTGCCGCTCCCGGTGGCGCCCGCGAGGGCCACGACGGTGTGCTGCCCGGAGAGCCTGCGCCGGGCCATCGCCTCGTCGAGGACCCGGCCGGCCTCGGCGAGTGTCCTGCTGTCGACCCGGGTGCGGGAGAGCCCCACGAGCTCGCGCAGCGCGTCGAGCCGGGAGCGCAGGGGGCCGTCGTACGTGAGCGGGGGCGCGGGCAGGGCACTGCCGGCGCCACCGCCGCTCACGCCGCTGCCGCCACCGCCGCCCCCGCCACCGCCACCGCCGCCCCCGCCACCGCCACCGCCACCGCCACCGCCGATCCTGTTCTCCACGGCGGCGGCCTCGTTGACGCGGCGAGCGATGAGCCCGTCGTCCCAGGACCCGACGGCGTCCTTGTCGGCGTCGGGTGGCACGCGTTCCCCCGTTGACGCTGTCCTCGACGCCGTCGTCTCCGTCTCCGGGTTCTCCTCCCCCGGGGGGCCGCTCTCCTGCTGTTCCTCTGGTGCGTGCTGTTTCTGTGGTGCGTGCTGTTTCTGTGGTGCGTGCTGTTCCTGTTGCTGGTGTTTCTGCTGTGGCTGCTGGTCCCTGTTGCCCGTGTGGTCCTGGTCAGTGACGGCGGTCACCGGTCACCTCTCCTTCTGCAGTACGGACAGCGCGGCGATGAGTTCGGCCTGGGGTTCGGGGTGGACGTCGAGTCCGTCGAGGGGGGCGAGGCGGCGTTCTCGTTCGTTGTGCATCACGCGGTCGAGGTGCTCGGCGAGCAGCCGTCCGGCCCGGTCGCGCAGCCGCAGCGCCCCATGGGCGCCGATCCGCTCGGCGAGCCCCTCGCCCGCCGAGCGCGCCCTGCGGCCGCCCAGCAGGGCGGTGGCGACGAGGGCGGCGACCGACTCGGGATCGGGCGCGACACCGCGCTCCAGGCCGCGTACCTCGTCCTCGGCGTACTCCTCCAGCTCGCGCCGCCACCGTCGTACCGCCAGGCCGATGCGATGCTCGGCGTTCTCCGGCGAGGTGTCCCGGTCCGTCAGGGAGGGGGCGTTCGCCGCCGGTTCGCGCCGCCAGGCCTCGTCGACGCGCTCGTCGGCGGCGGTGACGGCGCACAGCAGGAGCGCGCCCAGGCTCTCCACCAGGGCGTCGAGGAGTTCGGCGGCGGTGCAGTCCAGCGGGAAGGCCCGCCAGCGTTTGAGCGCGTCGCCGGCGAGCACCGCGCCGCTCTGCAGACGGCCACGCACGCGCGTGTACTCGCTGTCGTACGCCCCGTCGACGGCCGAGGTGAGCCGTAGCGCGGCCGCGTACTGGGCGGCGGTCGCGCCGGCCAGCTCGGGCAGCCGGGCCTTGAGGGAGTCGAGGACGCCGTGTGCGGTGCGGGCCAGGGCGTAGCGGCGGGAGTTGGGATCCTGGACGTGGTGGACGAGCCAGGTCCGCAGCGGCGCCACGGCGGTCGCCGGGAGCAGCCCGCCGCCCCAGGCGGACTCGGGCAGCTCGGGCACCGTGAAGCGCGGTACGTCGCCCAGCCCGGCCTTGGTGAGCAGGGCGCCGTACTGCCGGGACACCTCGCCTACGACCTGGTGGGGTACCCGGTCCAGGACGGTCACGAGCATGGCGTTGTACTCCTTGGCGGTGCGGAGCAGATGCCAGGGCACGGCGTCGGCGTAGCGGGCGGCCGTCGTGACCATCACCCAGATGTCGGCGGCGCAGACCAACTCGGCGGCCAGGACGCGGTTGTCGGCGACGAGGGAGTCGATGTCGGGCGCGTCGAGGAGGGCGAGGCCCGGCGGAAGGGAGTCGGCGGTCTCGATGCGCAGCACGCGTCTGCCGTCCTCGCCGGGGAGCAACAGGTCGTCGGTCGACTCCTGATGGGGCGCCCACACGCGCGTGAGGCCGGGCAGCACCCGCATACCGCTGAACCAGTGATGGTCCTCCGGATGGCAGACGAGCACCGGCGTGCGTGTCGTCGGCCGCAGCACGCCCGCCTCGCTGACGCGCCGTCCCACCAGGGAGTTGACGAGGGTCGACTTGCCGGCGCCGGTGGAGCCGCCCACGACGGCCAGCAGCGGCGCTTCGGGCTGCCTGAGGCGGGGCACCAAGTAGTCGTCGAGCTGGGCGAGCAGTTCGTCGCGGTTGGCACGCGCGCGTGGGGCCCCCGCAAGGGGCAGCGGGAAGCGTGCGGCGGCGACACGGTCGCGCAGGGCGGAGAGTGCGTCGAGCAGCTGAGGCCGTACGTCCAAGGTCACCACATGCGAAGAATGCCCAATTTTAGGGGATTTATGAAGCATATAGGCATGTCTGCGCGCCGATAGGACACAAGGGACGGAAGGTGCGACTGGGACAGAGGCACAGCCCAGGCATAACGAGTGCACAACACCCGTGGCCGTGGACGCCAAAAGCGATGCACGATTCGCACCTGCCTGCGATTATCAGGACCGCTTCACCGAACCTCCACATTGAGCCACGGAGGGGAAGCAACCAGGACAAGGAACCGGGAGCCCTATCCTTGTCCCCGGCAACGTCACGGATCAGCCCACACCCGGGCAGCACGTACGAGGCCACCACACCCGGCCCCCGTAGCTCAGTGGATAGAGCAGGCGCCTTCTAAGCGCTTGGCCGCAGGTTCGAGTCCTGCCGGGGGCGCCACTGACCGTCGGTCTGGCTGGCGACGTTTTCGCAGGTCAGACTGCGTTTTCCTGGTCTTCCACGTTAATCGGATTCTTCGCCTCCGCCGGGGGCCGAGTCCGGCTGGCACCGGTCAAAACCGGGCTTCTACGGGTGTCCATCCCACATACGTCCCACAAAATCAGGGGGCGCGGGACGGCCCGACACCCCCTTCAGTACACAAAGCGGAGCGGCCTCGGCCCCCCTCTTCGGGGGACCGAGGCCGCTCCGCTTCTCACGCCGCCACTTCTGGGAGCCGCAGAGCGGCTTCGGCGCGCTTCAGGTAGAGCTCCCGCTGGCCGATGACGCAGCGCGCGTAGATGGCTTGCAGGACCGGCACACTATTGCCAGCCATCTCGGCGACCTCTGAGTGCGGGATGCCCTCGTTCATCCAGGCCGTCAGGCAGGTGTGACGTAGGTCATACACGCGCTTGCCCGTCGGTGACTGAAACTCGTGATCGGACAGGACCTCCTCGCGCGCCTTGGCCCAGACGCGCCTGAACACCGACCCCGCGAGCATGTCCCCCCTCTCTCCCGGGAAGAGAAGGTCGGCCGACCCAAGGTCATACTCCTTGATGATCTCGCGAAGGATCACGACGAGGCGCGGGTGGATGGGGACCAGACGCGTGTCGCCCTCTGCCCGTCCTTTGAGGTGCCGCTTCTCATGGACGTCACCGGTGTCGGTCCACTGGCGGCCGACTTCGGGCTGAGCCTCGTGGACCAGGAACTCGCCCCATCCCGTCTCAGGCAGCGTGGCGTCCCCCACACGGAGGGCGACCGCCTCCTCAGGCCGGAGGCCGGCGTAGTAGAGGGTGGCGAAGAAGGCCCGGTAGAGGCGCCCGCGGCGCGGGCGCCGGCCTATCCAGTCCAGCATCTTCGCGACCTGGTCTCCGTTCAGCAGACATCGCTTGTCGATGGCTTGGGCCACCTTCGGAGCAGTACGCTCACCCTTCTCCTTCGGCAGAGGGTTGACCTTCAGGTAGCTGTGCTTGATCGCGTACCCCATGACCAGGTTCATGATCCGGTCGTTGCGTCTTATGGAGCTGGCGGCTGCCGCGGTGCCGTCGAGGCGCGTGCTGAGGGCCGTGACGACCTTGTCGACGTTCTCGGCCTTCTCCCACGCGCTCATTGGGAGGGAGTTGCGCTGAATCCAGTCGAGGATCGTCTGCACCTCGACAGGTATGGGCTTGTCGGTGTGGGCGCGCCCCCTGACGCTGAAGGCGTACTCCCGCAGCGCCTTACGGACCGCCACCGGTTCGAAGTGCATCGGCGGTGTCGTGCGCAACAGGGCGATGGTCGCAGGAGTGAGCGCCTTGGCCAGGTTCTTTCGGGTGTTGCTGGCAGCTTGGGGCCATTTCCAGTTGACGTACTCGACCGCGAAGTCGTACCAGTTCACCTCGGCGGCCTTGGACATCCAGGAGATCGGCCGCCCGGTTTCGATGTCGAACGGCTCGCGCTTCCTGTGCGCGGACATCAGCTTCGCGCGCTCGTCGTCGGCTACCGCGCTCTTCTTATAGGTCTTGCTGTGCTTCTTGTGGGCCACCTTCCAACGGACGGTGTAGGTGTTTCCCTTGGCCCGCTTGTTCGTCTCTATGGGGTAGAAGCGAACGTCCAACGAGCTCGTGTCCGTCAAGAGTGGTCCTCGCAATCCATAAGCCAGTCTTCCAAGTCACCGCGCCGTATTCGGAGGGAGCCGTTGGGCAGTCGAATGCAGCGCGGGCCGCGCCCCTTCTGGCGCCAGTCGTAGAAGGTCGATCGGGAGATCCGCAGCTCGGCGCAGACCTCGTCGACTGTCAGCTTCTGCCCAGGTCGCACCGCTACCGTCATGGCGCCACCTCGCGATTGCGGATGGATGCGGAGGCGGCGAACAACGCGGGCGGGCCCGCCAGCCCGGGGTGGAAAAGGGCAGGGGGTATCGCGGATCGACACATGAGGTGGTTCCTTGCGATGGAGCGCGCGGGGCGACAGAGCGGAATCAACAACGCCGGGAGCCCACGCTTACTCGGCGGAGGCATCGCTGTATTTCAGCGAACAGGCGCTGCGGATTTCAGGGCAGCAGCAGGCGGGAGCCGATCACTTTCCCCTTGCGTCTTTGCGGCACTGCCTACTGCGTCCGCCACGGCTCCACCGCCAAGCACAGCCGCTGCGAACACCCTCAATGGTCGTCACGATCGCCGGTTTGGCTAACCGGCGATCGTGGTCTATGTTTCGCCCCGCCACAGGGAAGTCCCCGGACAGTTCCCAACGGACGAAGCTCAGGAGGCCAGCCGGCGCGACCGGAGCCCGGGGGTCGTGTCGCCTGTCACGAGCACTTGGAGCCCATCGTCAGTGAGCCGGTCGAGGAGGGGGGTGCCACGATGTGCTCGGCAACGCCGACGGCTCGGGCGACCTGCCAGGTAGCGACTCCAGGGTGTGTTGCGGTGTGCACGAGTGCCGCTCCGTCCCAGCGGTAGCCGTGTTGCAGCAAGTCCTCACTGAACAGCCCAGCCGCACAGACGCAGAAACACAGCGCCGTGCAGAGGGCGCCGTAGTCCTCTCACTCCTGTGCAGTCCACGCGTCGGGGCGCCAAGCGCCAAGAGGATGGCAGCAGTGAAGCAAGCCGATCGGAGAGCGGGATTCGACAGGTGGGCCTCCTTGGGGGGCCTCGGCGACAAGACCGAGTAGGACGCGGGTACGGGCTGCCGGGGCGGTCGGTATGCTGCGGTCGCCCCGGAGGCCCGCGTTTATACGCTGACCTGGTTCTTTAAGGGACGTTGTACGTTGACATGGTCCCGCAGGAGGTTCCAGTCCTTTGGCGCTCTTTCTCGTCTGCCGTGGGCGAATCCGCCCCGGGAGCCCTGTGGGATCTCAGGCCCCGTGGCCGAATTTCACGAACCATGGCCACTCAGTGGCCAGTTGGCCGCAGTCGTGAGACTGGCCGGCTACCCCGTCGCATTCGCAGCCACCGGTCGGCGCGGCCGGGTTCCCCTCTGGCGTGATCTTCGGCGTGAAACAATGCCGGGATGGATGAGGGGGCAGCTGCCGTACTCGCGGCGCTGATCGCGGTGGCAGGTGTGGCGCTTGGCCTGTTTGGGGCCCGCTGGCAGGCACGCGGCATGCAGGAGCAGGCGAACGCAGCCATCGAAGCGGTCAAGGCGCAGGGACGAGACCAAAATGCACAGTGGCGTCGGACCGTAAGGCGCGACGTCTGGGTCGAATATCTCGGCGCCGTGGATGAGTTCAGGCTGGCTGCCGGAGAGGTAGCAGGACATCTCGCTGACGAAGATTTGCCAGAGGCCGAGCTGGGACTCGAAGCGGCTCACTCTCGGTCTGTGGGCGCAACCGACGCATATCGCAAGATCGAGCTCGAAGGACCTGAGCAGATCGTCTCCAAGGGCTACGCCTTGCAGGGCGTCATGGTCCAGACGATCTTCGAGCTGGAGCAGGCACTCACCGCCGCGCGAGCGATGGGAGTACTCGAACAAGCCGGGCAGCGCGAGCAGCGCGAAGTTCCCTCCGATCAGCATCAGCCGATCGCGGCGGTTCTCAGCTCGCTACGCGAGCTGCGGGGCATGGAATCCGACGATCCGGGCCGAACGGAGTACGGACAGCGCCTCGGCCTCCAGATCCTCGCCTTGGACTTGCTATCTGCCTCTGACACCACGGCCCTCGTTTTCACGTACGCACACCAGCTGTCACTGAGCGAGGCTGTGGAGCGCTACCCCCACGGGCGGTGGCAGCGTTTCCACGAAGTGCGAACAGACTTCGTTCAAGCGGCTCGCTCGCATCTCGATGGCAACACTTGAGCCTGACTGCCGGTCAGGGCGCGGGTAGGTCGTCGCCCTGACCAGCTAGTCAGCACCTCCCGCACAGCGGGGGGCCTCACTCAGGCTTCTCCGGACGCCGTCTTGGTCGCGCCTCCATGCTTCGTCACTCTGGGACGGCACCGGACGCGGACCGCGCCATGGGTAAAAGCCTTATCTGTTGCCTTGCTTGCCCATACGTACGCTTCTCCGGGCTGCAACTGCGACATCTGCTCGGAACGCAGCCCGGAGAAGGCGGCGTTGGCTTTCTGAAGGTGCTTCAGCCAGGCGGGCGACGTGAACTTGTGCAAGATGACGTGATCCGAGAGTTCGATCAGGGAGATCGGTACTGATGGTGGGTCCTGGCTGGCAACCAGAACGCTCATGCCCTTATGCCGCATCTCTCGGACCGTCTCGACGAGTCCTGCGACGAGGTCGGGGCTGTCGATGTACTTGTGCGCCTCGTCGAACACGACCAGCTTGTTGAAATGCTCACCGCCGCTGCGTGCCTCGGCGAACAGCTGCATCAGAACGACGAAGAGGCCGAGCGCCTCGTCCTTCTCGATGAACTCGTCACGAAGGTCGACGATGATCAGACGTCCCGGGCGGATGAGGCTGGTGAGCTGGGCGTTGTCGTCGATGTAGTCACTGGCGAGGTTGAGTCGCTCCTGGGCAAGCTGCTTGACATGGTCCGGCATGCCCGAGTCGGCCACGCCCTGTCGGATGACGTCGAGCCTCAGGTCGTTGCGATGCGCTCGCATGATCCGCGTGAGCTGGCGGATGTAGGTGGACTGGTTGCCCACGGCCCCCATGAGGAACCGCCAGTGGGAAGCCTGCAGCTCGGCGGAGGAGAAGGCCAGCGGCTGGACCGCAATACCGGGGAACTGCCGCTGCCGATCGGCGACTTGGTCGGCCGGCGCGAGCAGCAGGACGTCCTCAAGGGCTCGCGGCTCGGCCCCGTAACGCTCCTTGAGGACCCTCAGCTGAGCCTTGTCGTCGTTGGGGCGCGCCATCGAGGTGAATTCCGGGGCGTAGTCCATGGTCTGGCTGTAGTGGAAGACCACGGTTGCCAGCGGGTGCGGGAGCTCGTTTACCGGCGGTGACGGTAGGGAGGCCATCTCGATGATGCTGCCAAGGGTGTAGCTCTTCCCGCCTCCCTGGACCCCGAACAAGCTAATCGTGTGTGTCTCGTTGAGGTCGAGCGCGACCGTTCTGCCTGCCACCTCGCCCAGCACGCCGTGCTGCGGCGAGGGGTGGACGACACCGAGAAAGACTCCAGGCGCCGACGAAGCAGGCGTCGCAGCTGAAGGAGCCAAGGGAGCATCGACGGTGACAGCGTCCGGGAAGCTCTGTGGGGCGGGCACGGTGGCTGAGCGGGGAGGCAAATCGGTGTCACCGTGAGCAGGGACATCGTGTGCACTATCCTGCACGTCACCCCGCTCCGGGCCAGGCTCCGAGGCCACCGGATCCGGTCCCGACGGAGGAGTTACGGAGTCCGTGCGGTCCTGCTGGTCCGACGATGCACTCGGGGCGTCGGTAGGTGCCCGGACATCAGCTTCGTCCGGCTCGGTGACGGCCGACTCCGACACCGGAGCGTCCTCGCTGTTGTTCTCCGGGGGAGCCTCTGCGTCCTGCGCACGGAATTCCGCGTCGGCCAGGCGTGGCACCGACAGCTGCAGCAGCGACAGGGTGGGCGCCGTGGCTTCGCCGTCCGGCTCCGGGGCCTGGTCCTCCACAGGGGTGTCCCCGAGCTCGGGCAGTCCCGGCCGTACGGTGGGGATGGCGTTGATGAGTTCGGTGATCAGGTCGCTGCCGATCCGGTGGAAGTGCACACCGTCGTCGAACTCCCGGTCGGTGCCGTTGCGGGCGAGGTCGAAAATCAGGCCGCTGCGAGTGAAGCGCAGCTTGTACCCCTTGTCGAGGCTGTCGAGCAGCGCGTGTGCTGCCTCGCGGGGTTTGTGGCCCATGGTGCCGTGGCGTGCTGCTCGCTCCAGGTAGAAGCGCAGCATGGAGCCAAGCGCAAGGTTCTTGACCGTGCGGTCGACACGGTCAGGAGTGATACGCGCCGGGTCGAAGGACTCGGCTAGGACGGTTTCGCTGCGCTCCAGCTGCTGGGCAACCTTCGTCTTCAGTCTCTGGTAGGCGCCGATGTCGTCGAGGGCGGTGTAGCACTTGACCTCGATGAGGTGGCAGACGACGGTCCGTTCCCTGGCATTGAGGTGGAAGAGGGCCAGGTCGCTGCGCTGGAAGGAGAAGGCGTCGCCGAGTTCCCGGGCCAGGCGCCTGGCTTCGCTGTACAGCTCAGGGTGGGCGTCGAGAGGGACGACGATCTGGTTGTGGAGGACGTCCTGGTAGTCCAGGTAGAGGCGGGCCAGGGAGAGGCCGAGGACTTCGGTGCGCTGGTTGGGTGCGGTGGAGGCCAGTTTGAAGGCGAGGTTTCCGGAGAGCAGACGCAGCTGCTCGAAGAAGGTGTTGAGGTGGCGTTCTTCGACGTCGAGTCCATGCTGCTCCGCCGTGGGACCGAGCAGGGTGCGTAGTTCGTCGACCGAGTTCGAACTCACCATGATCTGGTGGCCCAGCCCGCCAGCGAGAGAAGGCGCGTAGTCGATGACGTATTCGGGCCTACCATGCTGTCCGGCCTGGTCGAAGTACTCCAGGCCAAGGGTTCGGTCGATGGTGACGACCCAGTCGCCCACCTGATGCGCCTGGTAGAGCAGGGCCCGGTCCGCGTTGTCGAGCGACAGGACGGTGCACGGGACGTTGCGCGGTGCCTGTCCGGCCGTAGCGACATTGGCAGCAGCGCTGGCAAGCAGCCCGGGCATCCTGCTCATGAGTGTGGCGAGGTCTTCGGCGTCCTCTGTGGCCAGGGCGGTGCCGAGACGCGGGACGGTACGCCAGACGATCTGCTGTTCGTTGTCCTCGTAGGTGGAGGCTGTCGTTTGGACAAGTCCGTGTACCGGCGCGTTGACGATGTCCTGACGTACAACGGAGCTGTACTGTTCGCCGCCGAAGGCGTCGATCATTATGGTCAGGTGGGCGTCGAACTCGGCAGGGCGTTGGTTGAACTCCCGTACGGAGCGGACGGAGTAGACGAGCTTCGCGGTCCGCGTGCCCCCCGCCGTGTGCAGAAAGGCTTCAGCCTCGGCGGAGGCGATCTGGTTCTGAGCGCTAAGCAGTCCGCCTAGGGCCGCTCCGGCTTCCTGGGCTTCCGGGTCGGTCACGCACAGGCGGATGTCATACGTGAGGTCGCGGGTGGCCGTGCGTTGCTGCAGTTCGAGGAGCGCGTCGGCGACGATCTCACCGCGGCCCGCGTTGACGACGTTCAACACGAGGGTGCGGACGTACGGGTGAAGGCGGACGTACCGTTCGATGCGGTCGGCCAGAGCGGTCCCGGACAGTGCGCTCGCGCCGTTCGAGGTACGTGAACTTACGGTGGGGAGGTTCAGGGCGGTGGATAGGCGGCCGAGCAGGCCGCGGGGGTCCGCAGTCTCACTGGGGAGGTAGGCGCCCCAGTACGGGGTGAGGTTGTCCGCGGCGGCCATGAGTCGCCCGTCCTGGCGGGGAACAGCGAACGGGAAGCCCAGTGGGGACAGGGCGTCAAGGAGCGATTCCCGGGCCGCGATGATCTGGCGTTTGTCTGCGTCGCCGAGTCGCCCGACCCACTCCTGGCCCATAGCCGACCAGGTCGCCAGCCAAAGCGCGCGTAGGGGATGGGTGGGCGAGACGAGCAGGATCGTGTCGCGCTGCCCGAGGCCGTCGGTGAGGGTGATTGCGGCACAGTCGATCTGCTGAAGCCGCGCCAGTGTCACGAGTGCGGCGCCACGGGTGTCGTCTGTAGACCGCTCGACCTGGAGCGATTGAGCTGCCACCAGCTCGGCGTACGCCTCGGCATAGGCAACTAGGACTTCGCGTACGGGCTCGAAGTCGATCGCCTCGCTCACCAGGAGGTCCCCGGTGTCCGCCCCGCCTGCTCTTTCGTCGCCCTGACCGCTCACTGCGGTGAAGTAGGCGTGCCGTGCGGCGAGGAAGGTGGCGGACGCCTCGGCTGCCCGCCCGCTCAGTTCGCGTTCCAGGTTTTCGTCGGTGCCGGTGGGCGATTCGGCTGTGCCGTTCGAGTTCAGCACCAAGCGGCGCAGCGTGGTGTCGCTGGGCCGCGCCAGCAGGTCCTGCTGGATCTGCACCAACAGAGGGGCGAGGCGGATCTCGGCGCTGCCGGCCGTGTGGATTCTGGCGTTGAGGACGCGCTGCGGACTGCGCGGCGTGATCGCCTTCCAGCGGATGTCAGTGACTGTTACACGCGACGGGTCGTCGCCGGCGGCCAGTGCTTCGAACTGCAAGGACCGCAGTGCCTGGACGACGCCGTCGTAGCGCCCGGCGCTCCGATCGGGCGGTTCCTCAGTCTCCGCATCGGGGATGACGTAGAAGCGTTCGCTCTCGCCGCCGGGTTGGTCGTGGGCGTTGGGTGCGACGTCGAGCGCGACGTCCGACGCGTCGAGTGGGGTGACGCGTACGTAGTGCCACCCCTCCTCCCAGTCGATCTTGTTCAGACGGCGCAGCGGGGCCCTGAACTCGGCTGTCGCCGTCTTCCCCTTGCCGCGGTAAGCGATCCGTCCGATCGGTCCGCCGTTCTCAGAGACGATCTCCACCCGGAAGCGTTCGAGCCCCTCCACCTTGCGGGGGTCCGGCTGCACGGAGAACCGTGCCGTCACCTCGCGTACGCCCTTCTCGCCGGCGAGCAGGTAGGGCTGCCCCACCATGGCCTCCAACGCCGGATAGGCGCGCAGATCCTCGGGGTTGTCTCCGGCGGCCGGCAGTCCGAGCTCTTGCACTTCGATGGAGACGGTGGCGCGCCGTCGCTCGTCGATGTGCCAGTTACCGAAGGACAGACCCCAGTTCTCCCGCTCGACGACGATACGGCGGGTCCAGGCCACCGGATCTTCCAGTCCGCAGCGGGTGGCAAAGCCGGCGAGCCGGGCAGCGAAGTCCGCATCGCTGAGTCCGAGGTCCAGGACGCGTTGACGTTCAGATCGAGTCGATCCGGTCAGCTTGTCGACCAGCCCGCGGTTCCGCTCGACGCGTTCCCTGACGAGGGTAGGGTCAGCGAACAGGTCGAAGTCGGGCACGAGCCCGAAGTGGAAGACAGCGGCGCCAGCGACCTGCTCACGGTACGCGTTGGCCTGAAGTGTCAGCAGGTACGTCGCGACAGCGCGGTCACCCAGGCGACGGTCCGAGCCGTCCCGGAGAGCGGAGAGCAGCTCGTCCACGCCTTGACGCAGTCGGTCCGGCACCTGGTCGAGAAGGTGCTCTGCCAGCTGCCCGTATGCATCGCCTATCGGCACCTCTTCGAACGTCGCGATCCCGAAGGAGTCTTCGGCGCTCACACGCATCCCCGGCGGCACGAAGACCAGCAGAGGACCTGGGAGGACTTCGTCCTCCGTGCGGTTGCGGAGCTCGACCAGCTTGGTGCTGGTGACAGTGACGTCATGGAACGGCAGGTCAGGGGCCAGGTCGTCGACCGTGCCGAGGACACAGACTGTGGCGTCGGGGCCGAGCGCGCCCCGGAGTCGGCGCACAAGCGGCGCCGCGAGTTCGGCCTCCACCTCGGTGACCCGCATGCAGTGCCCGGCGGTCCGCTCACCGACGAGCTTGGCCAGCCGGGGAACGAGGACGCCTTCGAGGGCCTCGCGGAGATCTTTGGGGGTGATCTCTGCCAGTCCGATTGTGCTCATCGGGCCGTCCCTCCCATCTTCTCCACTGTGCCGATGGCGTACCGGGGAGTGATGGTCTGCGTCAGATAGGCGTCCGACATGTCCTGGTAGTAGCCGATCTCGCGAAGCCGGTTGAGGAATGCCGCCGAGTTGGCGCGCAGTGCTGCCTGGTCGTCGAGGTGTGCGCCTGAGAAACCGTCGGATTCGGGCAGCTGGTCGATGTACAGCCCGTAGCGATCCCGCAAGAGGGCGAGGAACTCATCCACACGCATCGGCGATGTCTGCAGATCACCGGACGAGTCGTTGCCTTCCCGGAGCAGCGACACCTGAAGGAGCACTTCTAGTAGCCGCGCGTCCAGCACGAAGCGGCGGGCGGAGTTCTCGCCACCGCTGCGACCGCCTCGCGGCTGTGCGAGCAGGGCGCCGGGCCGGTGCTTGAGCAGCATCGAGTCGAGGCAGTCGACGAAATAGCGGCGGTAGTAGCGCCCCTTGTAGTGCATCAGCATCTCGATGTACTCGTCGAAGGGGTCAAGATCCAGCTGGGTGATCTGCTTCAGCTCTGCGGGAGTGTCCTCTTCCTCGTCGCGCACCCGGTTGGTCCGCTGCAGGAAGAAGGCGTCGCGATCCTTGCGGTACGACTTGCCGAGCAGCCGCAGAGCTTCCTCCGGGGTGAAGTAGTTCCTCCCGCGGGGCCGGCTGAGTTTGTCTGTCTTGACGGCGAGGTGCTCGGCGAAGTCGTCGAGCTTCTTCACCTGGTAGGTCGCCTGGATGAAACGGGGAATCCGCCGGTACCAGATCTCCGCGCTGCGTTCGGCCAGCACGGCGGCCGGGGTGCCCGGTGTTCCTTCGACGTCGAGGAAGAGCCGGACCCTGTACGGGCAGCGGTCCGCCGTGTCCTCCCCCGCGTGTCCCTTGCGGCAGGACGCGGGGGCCGCGCCCGCCTCGACGATGGCGGGCAGCAGCTTCATCATGCGCAGGTGGTAGAGGGACAGGTGGAAGGCGAAGAGGATTTTCAGATAGTCCACGAGCACGGTGCGTGGCATGTGGTCCTGGTGGTACAGCAACCGCATGACGTCCTGGCACAGCTGCCGCGCTGGCTCGGCGCACAGCGGCGGGTAGGGCGTGCGGGGCTTGCTGGTGTCCGGCCGGTCCTGCATCTGGTTTCCGGCCTGCTCCACCAGGTGGAGCAGGGCCTGCGTCTCCACGTCGGTGCCCGGGCCGGGAGTGATCGCCCCTGTGGCCCGGTCCACGTCGGAGAAGAAGAACTCACGCAGTCCGGCCAGGGCGCCCGGGTCCTCGGCGAGCATCTCGTACAGCTGCTCGTCGGCCCCGTACGGGCGAGACTTTCGGCTATTGCGGAAGCGGTAGGTGAATCCGTGCAGAGGCCGGGGGCTAGCCACCGCCTCGGTGGCCTTGCCCCGGTTGACCAGGTCCAGGAGATGGGTGGCCGTCCAGCGGGTGGTGGTCTCCCGGTCGAAGCCGTCGAACACCTCGGGATGTTGCAGGAACAGTTTGACGAATACGTCGACGTCGAGGGTTTTAGCCCGGCTGATCTTGCTGGGCAGTCCCTGGTGCCAGAGCCGGGCCAGGAGCGCGGTGAGGACGCGGTCCATGTCCAGCGCCTTGTAGTCGATCCGGCTGATGCCGGGATGGTGGAAGGTGCCCAGGGACCCGGTCAGCGCCATGTCGTCTCCTCCACCCGGTCGGCGCCCTCGGCGAGCGGCTCATCTTCGCCGTCCGGCTGCCGTGCCGTCAGCTCTTCCATGTGCAGTACGGAGTCCTCGGTGCGGTGGATGCGACGCAGGTCGTGTCCGTGTGTCGTTAGCAGCACTTCCTGATACGGGACGGCGGCCAGCCTGTTCTTGAACACGGCAAGGGCGAGCTGCTGTCCTTGGAGGTCGGCGACAGACGGCCGGTAGCCACGCTCGAACCGCTGCAGAAGCTCGAACAGGTCGAGCCGGATGTCCAACTCGGCTGTCCCGCCCTGGCTGCCGGCCGGGTCGCGGTAGCTGAGGAGCAACGAGGTGCGCCCGGACTCGATGTATGTCGAGTCCGGTGCTTCTCCGGGTTCGAGGCGGAACCCTGCGGCAGGGAATCGGCGGAAGCTGCGGACGGTTCCGCCCTGCACGTCGCGCACCTTCAGCGCGAGGGCGTCACCGATCCGCTCGGGGACAACCAGTCCTTCGCCACGGTTGAGCGCACGCAGGATGCCGTCCCGCTCCTCTGCAAGGGAGCTCCGGGCCGAGAGCAGGTCCATGAAGCGCAGCACCGAGGGGAACGGCAGCATCCGCTCTGCGCGCTCCTCGTCGTGGAGCTCGAAGTAAAGCAGCCGGCGGGCCGCGTCCACGTAGCGGCGGTGCGCGGCCGACTGAGAGGTGCGGGCGGCAGCCGACCGGCCCAGCTGCTGGAACTGCTGGTCCAGCAGTGTGCGGCCGTGGTCGCTGCGGCCGTCGACCGTGACCAGTGCACGGTCCTCGAGAAGTCCCGCATAGTCGAGCCGCCGGTCGAGCTGTGGCTGAGGAACCGACGCCACATCGGCCTCCCGCAACAGGGAGAGCAGCCGGTCCCGTTCCCGTGGGGTGCCGTCGGCTGCGGGCCGGGTGCCAAGGTGCGCGGAGAAGTAGAAGCTGTCCAGGATCTCCCTGGCGTCGCCGGCCGCATACAGCTGGTGGATCTCGGCGCAGTCGCGGCCCGACGTGAGGGTGAAGGCGAGGGCCGACCTCAGGTCCCGGAGGGTGATATGCAGCTTGCCACGTAGCTGGGTCAGTTCGTAGATCCGCCTCAGCCGCCGCTTGACCTGCGGGCCGGCCGCGGGGTGCTGGAAGGTTTGGGCGTTGTGCCGTGCGTAACAGGTCGCGGCGAGGTCACAGCTCTCGCAGTCCTCCCAGAACCCGTTCTGCGTCATCCGGTCGAGCATGCGCTCAAGCAGCGACTCGCCGTCTTGGGGCGTCCCATCGGTGTCGAGGGGACGGGCCGCCACGTCACGCGCGTTGAGATTGACCACGGCGGCGGCCTGTCCGGTTGGCCGGCCTGCCAAGCCCAGGTTGACGAGCTTGGCAAGGTGTTGAAAGCGGTCGTGGTGATGGCTGAGGAAGTCGACCAGGCGCCCCTCGTTGATGGCGATCAGCCTGGTCTCGCCTTGAACCGGCCACGCCGAGTCGTCGGCACCGGTGAACGGCGCGAAGAACTCCTCCAAGACCTCGTCGCCGCTGGTCTCGCCCTCGTCCTGGCTTCCGTCATGGTTGGTGCGGAAGCGGTGACCATCCAGGGTGAAGTCGGTGCCGTTGGGCCGCCGCGGCCCGAACGTGGCCCCGAGATCGCGGGCCTGCCGTTCGAAGCTCTCCAGAAATGCGGTCTTGCCGTCGCCCGCGTTGCCGGTGACCACGACGAGCGCGTGCCGACCTTCGCGGAGTGCCGGTACGAGCTCACGGTCCAGGGCCGTCTCGACGTACACGGACATACTGTGCGGGTCGAGTCCGCGGGTGCCTCGGTTACTGCGGCGGCTCTGGCTGTACAGCGTCTGGAGGTGCGCGACGAAGGGATTGCTGTTCGGCTCGGGCCGCAGAGACTCATCACCGCTGCTGGTGGCCGGTGCAGCGGGCGACAATTCGGAGCGCGCGGGCAGCGGCAGTGGTTCGGGCGCGATGCGCGCGGATTCCAGGGTCTCCAGTGCGCGCAGCAGCTCTTCAGCTGTGGTGAACCGCTCGCCACGGTAGGGGGAAATGGCCCGCAGCATGATCTCAACTAGGCCCGGTGAGAGGTCTCCGAAGCCGCTGTAGGCGGTGCGCGGATCGATCGGGCGCACTCCGGGCGGGGGATACTCGACGCCTTCCCACGGGTACTGTCCACCGGTCAGCGCCTCGTACAGGGTGACGCCGAGCCCGAACAAGTCGCGGTCGGTGTATCCGGTGCTGTCAGCGGGGACCTGGTCCAGATCGGGTGGGGTGTAGCGCGGGCTGGTGTAGGTGTGCCCTTCGGAGGAGTCTGAGGTCTTGGATATCCCGAAGTCGATCAGCTTGACCCCGTCGTCGGTCCAGAGCAGGTTGCTCGGCTTGACGTCGCAGTGCCATACCCCGAGTTCGTGGATATGCCGCAGCCCGCGGGCCGTGTCGATCGCGAGCCGCAGGACGTCCGCCGCGCCCATCCGCCCGCCGCGGATCACCTCAGCGATGTCCTTGCCGTCAATGAACTCGAAGACCAGGTAGGGGTATTCGTCCGGGGGCAGCAGCCTGTCTGCGTCCACCATCGACACCACGTTGCGATGCGGGGCGTGTTGGAGTCGCTGCAGTACGTCCGCTTCACGGCGCAGCCGCTCGAGGACGGAGTCCCGGTCACGAAGGACCAGCTTCACCGCGCGGTCAACGCTCCTGATGGTGTCGTACACCCGGTAGGCCACGCCGAACGATCCGGGGCGGCCCAGCCGATGCCGCACCAGGTACTTCGTGCCGAGCTGGAAGTCGGCGGGCAGGTCCTTGAAAAACTCAGGGCCGCGCGGTCCATCCACGCCCGCCGCAGAGGCGGACTGGGGCGTGGCGGAGGAGCCGATGCGCTTGGACGGGATGTTTCGCGCGCCTATAGCGAGATCGAGTCGCCGCAGCGCCTCGAGGGCGGTTGGCCGGTCGGCAGGGTCCGTCGCGCAGAGCTTCTGGAGCCAGTGAGCAAGCTCGACCCGGACACCGGCACTCTCCAGGCCGCTGACCGGGAGCTGCCCGGCCACGCTTACCTGCTCCGTAGCCGAAGTGAAGGGGAGCTCGCCGGTGAGGAGCTGGTAGCCGATGACGCCAACCGCATAGATGTCCGACTTCATGCCCATCGCGGCGGGGTCCGCATGGCATTCGGGCGCCAGATAGGACCGGTCGGCTACCTGGTGGGCTTCCTGCATCACCGTGTGGACGCGCCGCTGCGCGGTCTTCGCGTACTCGAAGCCGGTCAGCATCGCCCGGCCGTCCTGCGCGATCAGGATGGTCGACGGATTCAGCTCCCGGTGCGCGATGCGCCGTTGGTGGGCATGAGCGAGGCCCATCAGGACATGCCGGATGATCCGCAGTTTCGCGTCGGCGGTCAGCGGATCCTCGGACCCGGTCAGATGCAGCTTCAGAGCGTGGCCGGGTACGTCGTCGAAAACGGTGACGAAGACGTCCTTGTCCTCGTCCGCGAAGAAGTCCCGCACCCCGACGATGTTCGGGTGCGAGGGCATCTTGCCCAGCGCCTCGTAGGCGATGCCTATCCGCTTTTGCTGCAACAGCCGATCGGCGTCGGGAGCGTACGGATCGGCCTTGCGAACGGAGAGCCGGACCGTGCCCGACCCCTGCACAGCCAGCGCATTCTTCGCTCGGTACTCGCTGTGGATGTCGGCGCCGTCATCGGGCGCCGTCTCACTGAGCCGCTCAATGACCTCCCAGCTGCCGAATCGCAGCGGCCCGGACGGCGGTCGGGAGGACCCCTGGACCGAACGCACGATCAGCTCGTGATGCGCCGCAATGTCCGTGTCGAACCGCCCCGAGGCCGTGGGGACACGGGTCACGTCAGCAAGCCGTCCAATCAGGTCGGGCAACGTGACGGTATCCCTGGCATCCTGCTGTCGCGGCGTGCGATCGATGAGCAGGGCATCCCGCGCGGTCAGCACCACAAGCGCGTCGGTGTAGAGCCGGGACAACGGCCGATGAGCCGTCTCCAGGATCGTCTTGAGCTGCTTGGCGTGCCCGCGCAGTTTCGGAAGCGGGCTACGGAACGGGGCCTGTCTCACCGGATGCCACCGGTTGCCAGCGACCTCAATACGGCCGCGGGTGCCCTTGACGTCGATGACGAACACGGCATGCCCGGTGACCACGACGAGGTCGACCTCGAACAGCTCGTTCCGGTACGGAATTTCGACAGAGTGCAGGACCGTCCAGTCGTCCGGGGCATGATCGCGCAAGTGCGCGATCACCCTCCGCTCGGCATCGTTGACGGCCTCCCCAACAGCAACGATCCTGGCACCCATCAGCCGGCGGCCTCCTCGATGGCGGCGGTGAGCAGCGCAAGCGCCTTGTCTTCCAGGATGTCGGCGCGGTCGCGGCATTGGTAGGCGTAGCGGACCGTGGCAGCGATGCGGGCGCGGTCGTCGGGCGCTGCGAGGGGAATCGGCATCGCTGCAACAAGCTCGCTGTGGATGCTTTGCTGCCCTCCGCCCGTCAGCATGCTGCGAATCAGCCGCAGGGCGACTGGCGAGCGGAAGAAACTCAACAGGTAAGCACCAGGCACGTCATCCATCCCCGAGGTCACCCTCAAGAAGTCCTGGCTATAGGCATGTTGCAGCCAGCGCCCGGTTACCAATGTGGCTCTACCGAACAGCCCACTCTCGCTCGGCATGCCGTGCCCCCCAATCATGACGGTCTCGTTGGGAACAAACACGCCCGCCGGTGTGTGCTTCGGGCTGATGACGCGACCGTCTTCCGGACGAATCCACCATCCTTGCCGCTGCCCAACCAGTAGCCGCCCACCATGATCGTAATCGCTGTCCACACGTTTGAAGATCGGCCCGTACCGCAGCTGACCTCCGGAGCAGATCTCCCCGAGTTGTCGGTGCGGGACCAAGCCCAGCTTGTGCTTCAACTGCTGAGCCCTCTCCCCGTAGTTCATCGGCCGCAGGGACAAGGCAGAGATCTGGTCGACTTCGAATCCCAGATCGCGCGGCTGTTGGTGCCACTGGAATTCGGCCAGTTCAGTCAGACCAACACTCTCGAAGAAGTCTTTCGTCGCACTGACCAAGACCGATTGGAAGCTGGCCCGCAGCCTCGCGCTGTGCTCCACAAGCCGATGGATCTGCTCCTCAAACCGCGCCTCAAACCGAGGCACGGGAAGCCCGGCGATGTGGTGCGGCTCGATGTGCTTCACAGCCGACCCGTAGACCGATCCGCGGACAAGCGACTCCCCGAACCGGCTGAGCAAGAAGGCGTACAGATACCCGGGCTTGATCTTCTCCGGGTCGGGCTCGACCTTGAGGATGTCCTCCGAAGCCCAGCAGTCGCCCATGTCAGGGCGGGCGTACGCCCTCCTGCCAGCGTTGAACCCCGAGCGCGAGATCAAGGTCATCCCTGGCTTGACCTGAAGGTAGGACAAAGCCGCCGACGTGGCGTCGGACTTCCGTAGCCGGGGCAGCCCCGTAAGGTCGGCCGTCATCATGTCCTTCGTACCGAGGAAGGGCACGCTGTGCTCTGGGTCGGTGAGAAAGACCCGCCGGAACATGGGCCCGCTAAAGATCCCGCCGTTGCGCCCGGAGGTCACGCTCGCCAGCGGCACCGTGTCCGGCAGCCGCTCCAGCATCTTCTTCGCTTCCAGCGAGCCCGCGATGTATGGCGACGCGTCGAGCCGGAGCCCCTGGTCCGCCAGCCAGTCGGACATCACCGGGTTGGAAAGGCTGGCGGCCTTCACGCGCCCGCCTCCGTGGCCTTGCGCGGGTCCACGCCCGGCACCGGGTATTTGGCCCGGAACTCCCGGTATTTCTCCGCGATCACCGGCAGGTCGTTGTCGATGACCGGCTGGCTACGCTTCAGCGGCCGGGTCACCACCTTGCCCCGGATACGGAGCCGCTCCATGTCGACCTTCGTCTCCACCACAATGTCCCCATTGGGCTTGCGCTTGTAGAGGTCATTCCCCCGGCGGTCGAATCCGACCTTCTCGGCGACGGCCATGAAGACTGGGTACGGCTTCTCCGTCCCCAGCCTGTGGTTGCGTACCTCCCGGTCGGTCTTCCGCTTCAAGAAGAGAAGCGTAGTGAGGATGTTGACGTTCGCGTCGACGACGAAGGTCTCCACCGGCAGTTCGATACTCGCGAGCACCCAGCAGTGCTCCAGGATGTACCGGCGGATCGCCTCGTCGGTCGGCCCGGGATTCGACAGGATGCCGTTGGGCAGAACGATGCCGATACGGCCACCGGGCTTAACCCACTCGATGGCGCGCTGGATGAACAACTGCTCGGGCGCCATGCTCGCCGGCGTACTAATCCCGCTGGCCTCGACCTTGCCGGTCTCCTTATTCCGCCCCCACGACTTGGCGATGCCATCACGGAACGACCCGAGGACCGACTCGTCGCTCACGGGGATGTCGGCGCCGAACGGGGGGTTGGTGAGAAGCACGTCGACAGCCTCGCCGAGCGGAATTTGCTTCTTCGCCAGCTCGACGCCAGGCAGGTGCCCTCGAGGGAAGGCCAAGGAGTCCATGTGGAAGACATTCCCGGTCGTCTCCGCGAGCGTCATGATGTTCATGGTGGTCGCCCGGACCAAGAACCGGTCGAAGTCCGCGCCGAACAGGTGCTTCTCCGCGTACGCTTGCAACCGATCCCGGAAGCGCTCGCGCTGCTCTTCGGTGTCAGGGAAGCCGAAGGTCCCTTCTTCTTTCTGCCAGGTGTGATGCAGGTGGTTGAGCGTCGCCTGGAGGAAGCCGCCGGTACCGCAGGTCGGGTCGAGGACCGTATCGTCCTCCTGGGGATCGAGGATCTCGACCATCAGGTTGACCGCGCCGCGTGGGGTGAAGTACTGCCCCCGGTCGCCGCGCAGGTTAATTCCGACGAGCTCCTGGTAGGCGATTCCCTTGGCGTCGACGTCCGTGCCGCTCAGGTCGTAGGGCGCAAGCTCGCTGACGATGAAAGCGAGGGCTCGGTCGGACAGGGTGATCTCGTCGGTGGGCTTGAAGACGTCTTTGTACTCGCGCTTGACGTCCTCGAACAGTTCCTTGACCCGGGCGCTGATGGCTGCACGGCCCGCCGGGTCGAACATCTCCTTTAGGCCCGTGCGAAACCTTCCGTGGGCCGTTCCCCGGCTGACCCGCTCGTCGTACATCTTCGCGAACAGGAGGTAGAGGAACTGCCAGAAGGCGGCATCCTTCGGCATGCCCTCGTTGCCGTGGATGTAGTTGTGGCAACGCCGGAAGGTCGTCTTGAGCATCTCCGGCTCAGCTCGCCGCAGCCGCTGATGCGAAGCCACGGTCCGGCTGCCTCTAGTCCCCTCGGCGACCTCCCAGTCGCTGCGGTCCTCGAAAGTCGCGCCAAAGTCGCCGATCACCTTCTTGAGGAAAAAGAAGTCGACCCCGTCCGTCCACATGCCGTCCGCGCATTCGGGACGATCCTCGTTGCCCAGCAGCTCCTGCAGCTCGGCAAGATCCTTCTCTGCCTGCTCTGGCTCGCGGAGCTTGACCACGTTCTTGCCGCGCTTCGGCTCAGGCTTGCAGATCACCACGCGGCGTAGGTTCGCCGTGGTGTGCTGGGCACCGGACTCGAAGATCGCGATGTCGGCCTTCTTCGTCCGCTTACGGGGAGCGCCTTCTTCACTGACCGTGACAGGGAAGTCGCGCGCCATGTCATGAGGGTCGATGCCGTGCTCGTGCACCAGTGCGCGAACGATCCTCTGCCGGACCTTCTCCTTCGGTGTTTCCTTGATCGCCTCCCCAGTGATGTAGTCGACAACCTGCCCCTCCTCCAGGGCAGTGACCCGGGGCTGAGTGTCCCCCATCGCTGGATCGGCGCCATCCCCGGGCTGCTGCGGGATGGCCAGGTCCAAGGTCAGTTCCTCCATCAGCGTGCTGCTTCTTTCCTGTGCTCGGTAGTCCCAGCGGTGCCTCCGGGACCTAGCTGGTCCACACCCATCGCATCCGCAACCTGCGATTCTACGGCCGCTGAGGCATCGTCTACGGCGCTTCCCGTCAGGCAGCGGGCGCTCTACCATGCGGTGGGGCGCGAGCCTACAGCGGACCGCTGACACTGCCCCTTATGTCCGCCCCGGACAGCAGGCCCACCGCTCGGGCTCGGCAGCCGTTCCCCCGCCCTGGTCAGTCGCCGGCCGACTCGTCCCCCATGTCTAGCCCTTCCTCCAAGCGCACTGCCAGCGCAAGTTCATCGAGTGACCCCTCGCCGGGCACGAACCACCGGAGGGTGCCCTGCACCGAGGAGGTCACGCCTGAGGCGAGACGACGCATCTCCCGAGCGAGGCCGCTGGGCGAGTACCACTCCTCGTCCGCATGCCATTGCAGTGGGTAGCGGCCACCATCGTTGCTCCAGGTCGCGCGTGAACGTTTGGGGTCCTCCGCCAGCCACTCTGTCATGTCGCGGCGCTCGGGCTTGCTGTACGGCCGGTACTCGAGGACCGTGCCGTCCTGAATGCGCCCCTTGGCGATCAGGGTGGTAACGGCGTTAACCTGACGTCCGCGAGTCTCGACCTCCGTGACCTGGTAATTGTCTTCCAGCGCAGGCGCGTTGCGACCAGAGTCCAGACCACGCAGGGCTGCCCGTACGACCCGCTCGATCCGCTCGGTGTTCCGCACTGCGGCGATGATGTGGCTGGTCTTGCCGTACTCCTCGTCGATGGCGGTCAGCGACCAGGCGAGGGTGTCCCGTACCAGGTCGGGGACCTTCGCAAGCTCTGCCGACCAGTCGTATTCCGGGTCCTCGATTGAGCGGGTGTTCAGACGCCGGAAGACGATGTGGGTGACCAGGAGGTCTCCGTAGAAGGCGGCCGCATCGGCGCGCCAGAGCAGTCCGTCCCGCAGTGCTTGTAGCTGGGTGCGGACCTCGCGGAGGAGCTGGACGCAGCGCCAGACGCGGAATGCGTTCGGGGCCGGCCCGAAGATCTCCTGGTAGGTCTCGTCCTGCCACAGGCCGGCGAGGTTCTGGTCTCGCTTGGCCACGGCAGCGAGTTGGGCGTTCGGGCTCGTGGCGGCCAGAGCCTCAGCGGCCTCCGTCATCGAGCAGCCGTGCTCCGGCTCCGGCGTCGTCTCGCCCCGCTTGATCACGTAGCTGAGGTGCAGCAGGAGGGCGAAGTCGTCGCGAAGCTGGACCTGCCCACTGTCGAGGGACTTGAAGTCGCGTTCCTCGATCGGGTTCTGCGTATTCGTGGTCGTGGTCACATGATCGCCGAAACCGGGAGGGCAGTCCTCCAGGGAGATCAGACGCACCATCACCCGGCCGTACTGTGCGGTGTCGGGGTCGGCGGTGTACGCCCGGTGGATGGCACTCACCGTCTGGGCACCGTTGACCACGCTGGCCCCAGTGAGCTGGAAGTCCCCGACCTTGCCGGGCACCGCCTTGCCGACCGGCTTGATCGTCTCGCAGAGCATGGTGATGCCGTTGCTGAAGTACCAGAAGTGCTCCGGCTGCTCAAGCAGCGTGTTCCTGATCTTGATGTTGACGTCGGTCAGATCCAGGGAGTCACGGATGTTCCGCGCGAAGAGGCCGCGCCGGTGCTCGCCGTAGAGGTCCGCGAGGTCGGGAACGGTCATGGTGCCGTACAGGGCCTTGTACGGAGTCGACTCCTGCACGAAGCCGTCCAATCGGACCTTGGCGTCGATCCTCGGCGCCGCGGCGTCGCCGAGGATGGCACGGTGGAAGTCACGCAGGTCGAGGATCTTGTACTCGACCATCTCCTCGACCTGGTTCAGCTCCGCGACCTTCTCCTCCAGGAGCTCGCGGACGTCCTCGTTGATCGGAGCGGTCCGCATTAACGCGAGGACGAGTGTGATCTTGGGCGTCCCGACCTCGTATGCCCGCTCAATATCGGGGACAAATGGCTGAAACCGGCTGTTGAACTTCGTGAAGTGGCGGTCGAGCATCAAGTTCAGGCCCTGGATCATCTTGTGAACCTCGGCCTCGCCGAACCCGCCCTTGCCCTGGTCGCTCCACTTGGCCTGCACCAGGCAGATTCGCGGCTGGGCCGACCTGAGCTCCACGGCGATGGAGTCCAGGCCGCGGTCGTCCTGACCGTCGAAGACGCTGAGTGCCGCGGCACGGTCACTACACGGGTGCTCGATCTGCACGGCGAGTGCGGCTAACCCGCGGCTAAGGAAAGCTTGATGGCGTTTCTCGTCGGAAAACCGCGCTTGGTCCGTAATGTCGATCAGGCCGGTGAAGCGCTCTTCGATCGCCTTACGGACGTACCCGACGTGCAGTTTGCTCATGCCCCCACTCCCGTCAACGTTCCTGGCCATCGCGACTCTATCGGGCGAAGAATCGTGGCGTTCCCCGTGCTTCACGTTCCGAGCGCCGGTCAAGGAGCTCCTGCATGCCCCGAGCACCCTTCCAAGTCCTAGTCGTACCGTTTCGCCGAGTCGGCGATCAGGTCGAGTTCGCCGTTCTGCGACGCGAGGACATGAACGTCTGGCAGGGCGTGGCCGGAGGGGGTGAAGTCGGCGAGAGCCCGGAACAAGCCGCAGCGCGCGAGGCCAGTGAAGAACTCGGCCTCGACGGGCCCGTACCGCTGTATCCGCTGCAGACCACAGCCAGCATCCCGGCACGGTTCTTCGCCGAGCGAGACAGTTGGCCCCTCGGAACCTACGTCGTGCCAGAGCACTCGTTCGCCACCGACCTGACCGACGTGGAGATCAAAATCTCCCGCGAGCACACCGACATCCAATGGATGGACTACCAAGCGGCCCACGAGGTGCTCCGGTTCGACAGCAATCGCACCGCTCTGAGCGAGCTGCACGAGCGCCTGCTGACCGCCGACCTGCCACGTCCGGTCGATTGATCACCCGTGGCTGAAGCCCTCCGAGCAGTCCGCGCGGTCATACTCGGTGCTCACGGCCCGCGAGTGTGCGCCATGACGACCCTCTGTTGTGTTTGTCCTCCGAGACCTCGACCTCCGACCGTGAACGCGGCCTCGAGTACGTGGAGGGCCAGGAGTTGCGGTTCCGCACACTCACCGAGGGCGAGACGGTCGTCGCGGACCTGGTTCGCGGTGAGCCGTCAACGAGGCCGCCTGGGAAGCGATCGCCCCGCAAGCCCAGACCCGCGTGGCCGTCCTGTCGGCCATCCGGCCAACGTCGACTTCCTGTTCCTGACGGAGCCAGTGGAGGACGAGGCGTCCTGGACCAAGGCGACGAAGGGCAACCCGGCGTCCCTCCTGGCCACGGCCCGTGCCAAGCTGGAGGCAGCCGACTGGACCAGCCGCGAGTCCCTCAAGCAGGCGGTCCTGGCCGCCGGCGAGGAGCACAGCCTGAAGCTGGGCAAGGCCCAGGGCCCGGTGTGCGTCGCCGTCACGGGCCGCACGATCGGCCTGCCCCTCTTCGAGTCCCTGCAGGTCCTCGGCAAGGACCGCACACTGGCCCGGATCGACGCGGCCCTGGCGAAGCTCGCAGGCTGACCACTTCGTGATCAAGCTCCCATCGCCCAAAGCGGGATCCGGCGTCGCGGATGTATGCGCGTCGGGGGCGGGCCAGCGTCCCGTACACGATCTTCGATCCCCCCGATGCTGCGGGAATTGCACGCTCTATCGGAGATCTTGTGACCATACGGGTGCTGCCACGCCGGAATGCGGGCGTGGACCGCAAGGATTATTTGGTTGCTCGGGAATACGCTCTCTGATGCAGTGAACTGCATGGCGACCATCACTGGCGAGATGAGGACCACGTTCCGTCAGCAGGGCTTCATAGTGGTTCCCGACGTGCTCCGCGGCGAACAGATCGCCGCAGGCCGCAGGGTGGTCGCTGCCATGCTGGAGCGGCAACCCCCCGCCGACGACCACGTCGGACCGTATTTCCTGTGGCCGTCCTTCTCCTCAACCGGCCATCCGCTGCTCGACTTCTATCGGGAGACGGGCATCGGGCAGCTTGCTACTCAGCTACTGCGTACCAATCTGACCGTACAGGACCCCGTTTTCGCGCAGGTGGCCACGACGATCCCGCCCTGGCCGCAGCGGCCGGGCGGGCCTCACGTCGACGGCCTAACGCCGGGGGAAGCGGACGGACGTCCGGGGACGTTCTCGCTGCTCGCTGGCGTATGGCTCACCAATCATGACCAGCGGCATCGGGGGAACCTGTGGGTCTGGCCGGGCACCCATCTGCGATTCGGGCATTACCTCGCCGAACGCGGCGCAGACGCCCTGGCTTGCGTCGGGGACATGAATCCGGGCCCCTATCCGAAGATCGAGCTCGGCGAGCCGACGCAGGCTCTCGGTAGTGCGGGCAGTGTGCTGTTCGCGCACTACCTGCTCGCCCACAACATCGGTGACCACGACGGTGATACTGCCGAGGGGCGGCGCGAGACGGTGTACTACCGACTCCATGCGAGCGGCCACCGTGATCGGTGGCGCGAGGCCGTCACTGATCCGCTCGCCGAATTTCGCCGATAGGGAGCGACGTTGGGAGCCGGTGTGTGCGTAGTGTCAGCCAACCAGGGCCGGTCGGCCACGCCCACCGAGCGCGGCAGCAACCGCCTCACCCTCCTGTGCTCCTTGAGCGTCTCGATCTACGAAGCCGATTCTTCGACTACATCGGATTTCGCATCATGGGAGCAGTACTGGGATCCGCCTCAGCAAACTGCGGGCTGGGCCCCGCCATCCTAATCGGCAGCAGGGTACGGATCGATGGCGAGGAGATTGGGCCATGGACGCGCGTGCGCGCAGGAGATCATTGAGCACGCGCACGGGAGACGTCGGACACAGAGCCAGTCGGGCGTCGAGAGCCGTCTCCCACTGCTCGGTTAGGCCGAGCATGAGGCGTTTGCGCATGCCGGGGGTGACGTGTCCGTAGCGCGCCGAGATCGAGCCGTCGATGTGGCCCATTCGCTCGTCCATGAGGACCTTCTCGGTGCCGAGATCCTCCATAACGGTCCGGTGGGTGTGGCGGAGGCCGTGGGGTGTGAGGCCCTTGGCGATCGGGATCCAGCAGGCGTCGGCCCGGTCGCTGGCTCCGCGTCCTCGGGCCGGGACTCCGGGCCACGGCTCGCCGAGCAGCGGTACAGGGCGAGCTTCCTGCGGTGCCTTCTTCGGGTACCAGCCAGAGACCGACGGCGTGAACAGCCACGTCGCGAAGCCGTTTCGACGCCAGTGAGCTGCGTGCTCTGACGCCACGCCGCCGCGCACGAACCCCAGGTCCGCGATGGCCTGCTCCACCCTGACCCGCTTGGTTTCGGTGACGCGGTCGGGGTGATTGAGGACGTTGGACACCGTACCCGTGGAGACTTCGGCACGGCGTGCGACGTCGACGAGCTTCGCGCCCTGGTGGCCGCCGGTGCGGGCAGCGTCCTGTCCCCGGAAGACGTAGGTCTTGCCGTGACACGGGCAGGGTTTCGGCTTCGTACGGGCGACGTGGTCGGCGACCAGGGCCGACAACCAGTCCATCGCGTAGATGGTGCGGTAGCTGTCGTCCTTGGGCGGGCAGCGCACGAGCTCGCCGGTGTCGAGTTCGTACAGCTGCCACTCGACGCGGATCGAGCCGGGGCGGGCGTACTCCGTCTCCAGGCCGACGATTTCGCCCCAGCGCATGCCGGTGTAGCCCTTGAGGACCACGGCGACGAACTCGTCGTCGCGGCCGGAGAGCAGGGCGGCTCGTTCGGCCGTCAGCAGGATGCCGAGGGCGTCGGTGACTACCTTCTCCGGGCCGCGGTCTCGGTAGCGGCCGGCGCGCTTGCCGCGTCCGCGCCGCCTGGCTGCCGGGTTGGAGATGATCAAGCCCTCGTCGATCGCGTCCTCGAAGATCAGGTGGAGTGTCGAGCGCCAAGTCTTGACGCTGGAGGCCGCGTAGACGGCCTTCTGCTTCTTCTCCCACAGGTCGACGTCCGTGCGCAGGATGCTGGCGAGTGCCTTGTCCTCGAACTCGGGGAGCAGGTGCTCCTCGATGTGGCGCTTGTAGTTCTGCATGGTCGAGGCGGCCAGGTCCTGGGCCTCGTACCAGCGGTTCGCGTACTCGCCGAAGGTCTCTTGGCCGAGGGCCGGGTCGCGCCAGTCGCCGCGCCGGTACTTGTTCTCGGCCTCGCTCGCGGCGCGCTGGGCCTCGCTCTTGGTGGCGAACCGGATCGCCTTGCCGTTCTCGTCGACGACCGTGAGGTGCTTGCCAGACGCGATCTTGTATCGGCCGCGCCAATAGTTTCCGCGCTTCTCCGCGAAGCCCAACTTCCGTCTTCCTCTCCCTGCCCTTGGCTTATGGCTGGCGCGGCGCGCTACGCGACGGACTTGCGCTGGGTGCGGCGCGGTGGCCGGGCACGCAGACGCCCCGGCGTGGTGGCCTTGGTCGGTCGGGGAGGCTGAGAGGCACGAGCTCGTACGCGGTGAGGCCTTGCCGGTTCGGGACCGGCCACCGGGTTGCCGACGGATCGGACCGGGCGCTCTTCGTGGAGGCGGATGATCTCGGCGAGGTGTTCGGCGGTGAAGCGGTAGGCGCGGCCGACGCGGGTGTGCGGAATGAGGCCGCGTCGGGCACGATCCTTCACCCACCAGGCGGAACAGCCGAGGGCTTCGGCGATCTCCTCGGGGCGGTAGAGGCGGGGCAAGGAGGCTTCGCCCTCGGTGCTGGGGTGGTGGTGTACGAGGGCAGGGGGCATCGCGGAGTGGTGCAAGAGGGGTCCTAACTCGGTTGGGGGCGTTCTCGGTCAGCGGCGCTGGGCGGGGCCTCGTCACGCGGCACTCGGCCCCTGCAGCACGAGGGGCGAGACGCGTGGGACTTCGGTGATGGCGATTCTTGGAGTCGACCGCAGATGCTCTTCGCCTCACTGCACTCACCGTTCAGATCGGTACCGGCCGTCTTGCAGTTCCGGCCCAAATGCCGCGCGATCGCAGAGATCGTCCATACCTTGCGATGCAGGGCGTGAGCATCCACGTCTCCCTCCCGCGTGAGCATTCAGGCCCCCGACCAGGCCGAACTCATGGCTCACACAGGCTCTCCACGACACTCCCGGGCCGACTCGACACGCCGGAGAAGATCACGCGAAGAGACCGGACAAGGTCACACGAAGGGTGGGGAGATCAACAGAACAGGTTTGTCCCATGCCTCAGCAGGGACGGCCGACCTTCGCGGCTGGCCGGTCCTCAGTATGTTACGAAGACCCTGCGCTCTGGCCCGTCTACGCGGATAGTCCCGCCGCAGGGGATTACGAGCTGCGGGTCCGTGTGCCCAAGGTCGACGTCGAACACCGCCACCGCCTGAGGTGCGTACTCTGTCAGGGCTCGCAACGCTGCCTCTCGCTGTGCCTTGCGAAACTGTGCCTTCTGGTCAGCGTCCAGTGTGCGATAACGGGACCACGTCTTCGGACGGCCCATCAACAAGGCGGAAAACTGTTCGAGCAGACCTCGCTCTCCCATGCTGCGCATGATCACATACACTTCCTCGGCGCTTGGCATGGAATCGCCGGTTTCCAGAAACAGCACGCCACCGGAGTACACCTCGACCGGTTGCACTGCCAGGTCCGCCATCAGTAGCCAAGACACGATCTCCAGGTCGCCTCCCCAGCCGGCCCCTTCCACTACGCGATTTGCGTTGTGCCAGATCCAGCCATCGGCGGGTTCCATCTGTGGTTCGACCTCGAAGGTCCTCGGATCCTGCCAGGAGCCGAGGACCTCGCCGAACTGGGGTGTCTGCCGGAGTTCGAACTCGCCGGAAGTGAAGAGTGCCGCTTGCAGGGATTCTGCTGTCATGGGGTGCAATACGCCGGGTCGGCCGTACTGAGTCATGACCATCCCGCCGTGAAAGCTGACAATGCCCAGGCTGCGCAGGAAGAGCACCAGGTTTGTGTTGTCGCTGTAGCCGAAGAACGGCTTCGGGTTGGCGCGGATCAGATCGCGGTCGAGGTGGCGCAGCACTGTGATCTGGTCGGAGCCGCCGACGCTGGCGATGACTGCCTTGACCTGGGGATCAGCGAAGGCCGCGTTGATGTCGGACGCGCGAGCCTGCGGGGACGCTCCCATTGTGCGGGTGGTGGGGTATTCGACAGCCCTGAGTTGGAAGTCTTCCTGAAGCCTTCGCAGTCCCAACTCGTAGGGCAGTGGCACCTCTCCGGGCAGGCCACGAGAAGGCGACACGACCGCGACGCAGTCGCCGGGCTTGGGTTTGGGGGGATAGATCGGGACGGCCACGTCGTCATGGTAGTTAGCCAGTTGCCAGAACCCTGCGAGGTCGTTGCAGGGCACGCCGTCACGGGCAGCTCCTGCGCCGTTGGCGGACCGCTGGACAGCAAAGGGGACCACGGCGGGCGACTGGCCGTCAGTCCGACAGTCGCCCGCGCGTCCAGGTCCTCGGTCAGCGTCCGAGGAGCTTGTTCACCTGTCCAACGACCTCGCTGAGGGTCACCTCGATCTGCTCGCGGGTGGCCAGGTTCCGAACCGCTACGAGTCCGCGCTCCCACTCACTTGGAGCGATGACGACGGCGACCTGGGCCCCGACCTGGTCGGCGCGCACCAACTCCTTGCTCAGCTTTCGAGGCTCCAACGGCGTAGACGTGCGGATGCCAGCCAGCCGCAAGTCCCGGGCGACGGTCCGACAATCAGGCAGCAAGTCCGCACCGACAGGGATCACCACGGCGTCCACCTCGGCGCGGGGCTCCGGCAGCAGCCCGTGTCCCTCCATGAAGTCGTGGAGTGTCACGTCGCCCATGCCGAACCCGATGCCCGGAATCCTCTGGGTCGTGAAGAGCCCGGCCAAGTCCTCGTACCGGCCACCGCCGAAGAGCGAGCGGCTGTTCTGGGGGTGTTGGTCGAAGACCTCGAACACGGTTCCGGTGTAGTACTGCAGGCCACGCACGATGAAGGGGTCGAAGGTGACCAGGTCCCGGGAGTCACCCGCCAGGATCTGCGCCAGCATGGACCGGCTGCGGGCCTCCTCGGAGACATAGTCCAAGACGCCAGCACCGCTGCTCAGGACCTCTTCGAGAAGCTCGAACCGCTTCTCGTCGATCCCAAGACCCTCGGCGTCGGCGACGAGCTGCTCGCGGGGGTACTTCGCCCATCGGTCGATCAGTGACGATGTCTCCTGCAGCTTGTCGGCAGGGACTTTGACCACGTCGAGGAGGATGCTCTCCAGCAGGACGCGGTCGCCAGCCCGTAGCACCCACATATCCCTGGTTGCACCGATCGCGGCCATCATGTCGTGGATCAGTTCGAAGATCTCGATCTCGCAGCTCACGCTGTCCGAACCGAAGATGTCCACGTTGATCTGCAGGTGCTCTCGCATACGGCCGCGCTGTGGGCGTTCGTAGCGGTGGCAGATGACGTGGCTGTACCAGCGAACTGGCAACTGAAGTTGTCCGGCGTTGCCAGCGATCATGCGGGCGACCGACGGCGTCATCTCCGGGCGCAGCGCGAGCCGGCGACCGCCTCGGTCGGTGAGGGAGTAGAGCTGCTGGTTGGCGATCTCCTGGCCGGACTTCGCCTCGTAGATCTCCGCCGACTCCAGAATGGGGCCGTCATAGCGGACGAAGCCGTAGCGCTCGATCGCTTCGTAGAGCTGATGGAAGACCTGCTGCCGAACGGACATCTCCGAGGGGAGGAAGTCCCTCGTGCCGCGATACGGGGTTGTCGGCAACAAACGTCCCACCAGGGGTGCCTTTCTACGAGAAGCGAAGCGAAGTCCGCCACGGAAACAGACGAATCGTCAGCCTAGCAGCGGCGCAGTTGCGGTGTGTCGATCTTGCATGTGTCAAGAGGGCCTCCGCTCGTGGCTTGCCGGATCCGGGTTCAGCTCCGGCAAGCCACGAGCGAGCGCGGCTCGGACGTTCTACTCAGTGCCCTCGAGCCTGCGCGGCACCAGGTCGTAGAACGCGAAGCGCGGGCCGGCGTTGCGTCGCGAGTAGACCGCGCGGCACGCGAGGTCAGAGCGCGGGAAGAGGTCGAGCCAACCGTTGTGCCTGCGCGGGAAGCCCTGGAGCGTCAGGATGTGCACCAGGTCCAGGTCAGAGTCGTTGTCCTGCCTGTCGTAGTACAGCTCGGGCTCCCCGAGAACGATCGACTTGAGCCCCCTGTCCCAAGCTGCGGCGAAACGGTTCAAGATCTCAATGACCGCCTCCTCCCCTTGCCGAAAGTGCTCGTGCAGGACGCCGGCTGCGAAGAGCGCGTCGGCCCGCGTGCAGGCCGCCGGCCAGGTAGCCGCGTCGAAGGCGTCGGCGACGTGAAAGGACACACGCTCGGCCACGCCCGCCTCCACGGCCCGCTTGGAAGCTTCCGCGATCGCCCCTTCCGAGATGTCCAGTCCGATGCCGCGGAACTGTTGGTCACGCCGGGCGGCCTCGATGAGGAAACCGCCAGCCCCGCACCCCAGGTCCAGGGCACAGGTCGCACTGCGCCGGGCGAAGGCTTCGAGCACCACATCGATGTGATAGAGGTCGAACAGGGTGTTGCAGCTGCGTCCCAGCGCCGCGCCGTCGCGCTGGATGTCGTGGCCGTAGCGCGCGGTTCCCCTCAGAAGGTCCTCGATGCGCTGCGTCACCGGACCGTACGCCTCGATGTAGAAGCTGAGTTGCGCGAGAGCGGTGTCGCTCAACAGTGCGGCGCCAGCCTCGGTGGGGGCGTACCCGCCGTCGACACGCTGGGTGTATCCGGCGGTGGAGAGCCAGCCGAGCAGCTTCTCGCCAAAGTAGGGGTCAAGAGTGCCGAGGAGGTCGCCGAGGTCCGTGCGGCCCTCTCGCAGCCGCTGGAGCACTCCGGTGCGCATGAGTGCCGCCAGGACGACGGCCTTGTGGTAGCCATCCAGGATCTGCGGCATGTCGGACAGCCGGTAGGCGCTCCATGCCTGTTCGGTGTGCTCGTCCTGGAGCTCGACACTGCGGTGGTCGTAGCGGGTGATCACGATGCTGCTCCTCCTGTGCTGAGTGATGAGGGATTGCAGGGGGTGAGCCAGTCGCCACAGGCGGGGTCAAGGCCCCGGACGACCTTTTGATAGCGACTGGCAAGCTCGTCGGCGGCCGGGCTGGTGCCGTTCCCGATGGTCTTGTGCTCGACGGAGCGCACGGCGCGGATCTCCGCACCTGTCCCCGTGAGGAACAGCTCGTCGGCGCCAAGGACCTCGTCCAGTCGGAGCGACCGCTCGGTCACCTGTAGGCCGGCCGCGGGGGCCAGGGCGAAGACGCTCGATCGCGTGATTCCCGGCAGAGCGCCCTGCGGCAGTCCCGGGCTGATCAGTTCGTCTCCGATGCGGATGAAGAGATTGGCTCCGGTTGACTCCACGACGTGGCCGGCCTCGTCGAGGAGCAGCGCATCGTCATAGCCCCGTCGGACCGCGTCGGCCTTCGCGAGCATGAGTGGGCCGTAGCTTCCGTTGGCTTTCGCGCCGGGCGGAAGGATCGCCGGGCCGGGCCTGCGCCACGGACTGATCGTCAGCTGAAGATCGCCTGCTTGCAGGAGGCCACCCCAGGCGGTGACCAGGACTATCGCCCGCGCGGTGCCGACCGTCGGGTCGTTCCCAACGCCGCCTGTGTGTAGATGGATGACCGGGCGTACGTAGCAGGCGTCATGTCCGCTGGCGCGTACGGTCTCCACGACCGCGCGACGAAGGTCCTCCTCGGTCCAGGGGATCACGTCCAGCGGAGGGTAGAGACGGGCCGACGCGAACAGGCGGCTGATGTGCTCGGCGAGCCGGAAGGCGCTTGGGCCGCCGGGAGTCGGGTAGACCCGGATGCCTTCGAACACGCCGTAGCCGTAGTGAAAGCTGGGCGACCAGGCTTCAGGGCGAGCCGCAGCCTCGTCCAGGAGTGCTCCGTCGACCCAGGCAACGGCGCCTGCTCCGCCGGTCATGAGGCCGTCCGGGTTTGCTGCAGGACCCAGCTACTGAGCTCCGCTCGGTCGATCTTTCCCGTGGATCCAGTGGGCAGGCTCTCCCGGACGTACAGCACGTCGGGCACCTTGTACCGCTCGACCCGTTCGAACATCCACCGAATCAGTTCCTCCGGCGTGGGCTCGTCCCCTGGCGTCGGGGCGACGACGGCGCAGAGCCGCTCCCCTAGCAACGGGTCCGGGACCCCGCAGGAAAAGGCGTCGACCACCTGGGGGTGCTGCTCCAGGACGGCCTCCACCTCGGCGGGAGCGATCTTGTTCGCCCCCTTGACGACCACGGCAGTGCCGCGGCCCAGGACTGAGATGCGGCCTCCCTTTCGAACTTCCACCTGATCCCCTGTACGGAAGAAGCCGTCCTCCACCGCGGCGCGGGTCAGCTCTGGTTGACCGAGGTAGCCGCGCAGGACGCCGGCGCTGGACACCGCGAGAACGCCGCAGTCGCCGACTGCGGCAGCCCGGTCCGGAGCATCCACGTACCAGCGCACCCCGCTCAGGGCCCGGCCCACGGTGTCTGGATGCGCGTCGTAGTCGGCGGCGGGCAAGACGAAGTCGGGGGCGCTGGTCTCGGTCAGCCCGTAGATGATGGAGATCCCGCTGTGGGGCAGGAGTGTGCGGTAGCGGTCGCCGGTCTGCGGGGGAAGCAGTTCGCCGCCCACGACCACCTGCTGGGGCGAGCGTGTCCGCACCAGCGGGTCGCGTACTGATTGGTTTTCCAGTAGCGGCAGGATCTGCCTGAGCATGGTGGGGACCACCGCGACGCGCGAGACCGGTTCGTTCGCCAGCGCTTCGCAGAGTCGGCTGGGGGTGAACTTGTCCAACAGCCGGACCGAGCCACCCGTACCGAGAGTCAGCAGGATGTCCCACTGGCAGAAGAGGAAGCTCGTCCGGAGCACCGCGAGAGCTTGGTCGCCAGGCTGGTAGGCCAACGCCTCCTGCACCATGGCCAGTTTGGCCAGGATGCCGGTGTGGCCGAGGACCACGCCCTTGGGGATCCCGGTCGAACCGGAGGTGAAGATGACCAGTGCGGCCCCGGAAAGCAGCGGGTCACGTTCTCCATCCGGCGCGGACAACATCCGGAGCCCACCGGGCACGGCCTCCCCCAGTCCCCTCAGATCGTCGCGGGAGTGCTCGATCTCGCCCAGACTGACCGCCGCGGCACCGGTACGGTCCACCGCGCTGATGACCACCGGAGCCGGCACCGAGGCATCGAGAGGGACCGCACAGCGTCCGGACCTCCAGACGGCGAAGAGGCGTACCAGGCTGTCGATGCTGTTGTCCATGAGGACGAGCACCGGTCCATCGTTGACCGCGGTGCTGCCATGGATCAGCTGGGCCGCCTCTTGAACAGCGGCGTGGAGTTGGCTGTACGTCATACGCGCCTGGCTGTCCGAGAGCGCGAGTCGGTCCAAGTGCTTGGCGCAACTGAGCGCCAGATAGTTACTCAGGTCCTGTGTGTCGGTCGGCGGCGCCGTCTGGGACGTCATACCTTCCCTCCGTAGGTCGTGGGCGTGATGGCCTGCTGGAGCCGCTGGAAGGGCAGCGGCGTGATGCTGTTGAAGGTCCGGGTGTCCCCGCAGGGCATCGTCCGGCGGCGCAGGTGGTCCCTCAGGTCTTCGACCAAGTCGTCCGTCGGGCCCAGGAGCAGCCCGCGCCTCAGGACGAAGACCGGCAGGCCGTCAACGGAGGTCTGCGGTTCCCCGTCGAGGGCCACCACGATGCGGCCTTCGGCAGCGCTGTCGAGGGCCGTGGCCTGTGCCGCGTCCTGCCAGAGTTCGACCACCCTGGTGCACCCGGGAAGGTGCACGCTCCAGCGGTCGTCCGACGAATCGGTTTTCATGCCCTTCCAGTCGAGCTCCCGCTGCCAGGCGGCCAGGGCCTGGCGGACCTCGTGCATGGCCTGGTCATCCGTGAGCGGTGGCTGCTCGAAGAGGGCCTTTTCGCGGGCCGGCACGCCCGCCAGGAGTCGGCAGGGCGGGAAACTCTTGGCGACGACGGCTCCAGCGGCGACGATGCAGCTGTCACCGATGTCCGCGCCGGGCATGACGGAGCAGTGGTAGCCGAGCCACACCTTGTTCCCGATGCGCACGCCTTCGAAGGCGGTGCCGTAACCGTCGAGGACACTGTGGGCGAAGTGGTAGCCGTGGGTCCAGATGCTGACGTACTGGCCCGAACCGACGTCCGAACCGATCTCGATCAGGCAGTTGGCATTGAGGACGTTGTGCGGGCCGACGGTGACTCGATCTCCGATGCGCACGGTGGCCGTGGATTCGAGTGTGCCCCCGCCTCCAACTGTGCTGTGCGGGCCCACGTAGAGGAGCCGGCCCGCGTCGAAGGCGCGGGCGACGATATCGACGCCGGTACAGATGCGAGCGGCTGGCCCGGTGCTGAAGCTGTCGGCGCAGAGGACCCGCACGCCGGCGGCGATCTCACTGTTGTCGCCGATGCTGACGTGGCCGGCGCGCAGGTCGGCCCCCGCGCCGAGATGGACGTCGCGGCCCAGGTGGATGCGGTCGCCCACAAGCCGGACGCCGTCGTCGAGTCGTACGCCAGGCTCGATCACCAGCTCGTGGGCGTGGATGACCACGTCCCGTCCCGCTACGCAGTCTGCGGGCAGGTGCGCGCGGGGAATGGCGGAATCGATGAGTAGGGGCATGCGGACCTCCATGTAGTCAGTCAGCAGGGCAGCTTTGTCAGCAGGTCGCAGACGCGCTGAACGTCCGAGTCGGACATGGCCGGGTACAACGGCAGGGAGAGAGTTCGGGCCACAGTGGCCTCAGCCACAGGGAAGTAGCCGGGGGCGACCCCGAGTTCTCGATGCAACAGTTCATGACGCTGTGTCAATCGACTCGCGTCGACCTCGTGCAGGTGGAAGAAGCCGAGGAGGCGCTCGCGTTCCTCTTCGTCGGCGCACCGAAGAACGAACCGGTAAACGAGCCGTCCTGGGTCAGGCAAGTCCGCCGGTGCGAGTGCCTCGGGGCAGGCCGCGAGGTATTGGTTGGTGATCCACGCCCGACGTTCCCGTACTTGGGCGAGCCGCGAGAGCTGCGAGCGAGCCAGCGCCGCGTGCATGTCGGACAGGGTGAGGGTCATCCGGGGCCAACGGCTGCTGCGAAAGCTCGCCTGGGTGTAGGAAGTGATCCGTTCGGAGATCTCGGCGTCTGCGCTCCAGCACAGTCCCCCAGTGGCCCCCGTGAAGACCTTCGTGGCGTAGAGCGAGGACACCGCGACCCGCCCGAAGGTCCCGTGTTCACCGTGCGGACCCCTGCTCCCGAACGAATGGCAGCAGTCCTCGACGAGGTTGGGGCAGATCTCAGCCAGGTCAGGCAGAGCTGCGGTCGCACCGTAGGTGTGCACCACGAAGGCGGCGTACGGCTTCCCTATCCGGTCGGAGGCGTCCCGCAACGACTGCGGAGACATGGTCAGTCCGTCAGGCTCGACATCGACGACGAGCGGGCGGCAGCCGGCCAGGCGTACGGCGTCGAGCAAGGCCACGCAGGAATAGGTGGGTACGGCGATGAGAGCGCCGGCTGGTGCGTCCAGGCCAACGAGTGCGAGGAACAAGGCGAGCGTGCCCGAGGTCGTGGCGACAGTACGGCCTGCGCCGAAGTACGCGACCAGGTCCTCCTCCAGGCGCCGGCGTTCGGGCCCTGGGGCAATCCAGCCGGACTGGAGCACTCGGTCTACAGCGGCTCGGTCAGCCGTGGTGACCAAGGGCGCATTGTGATCGATCCAGGTCACTGCTCATCCCTTCTCGGGGACGGGCACTCAGCCAGCTCGCGCAGCCACTCAAGGAGGCGCCGGTCAGGGTGGCCATGCCCAGCGTCGTGTTCCAGGACGACTGCTGCCGGACGACAAGTCCGCAGGACATGGGCTACTAGGCCGTACGGGACCTGCGGGTGCGTGCCGCTGCCCCGGGCCGGGTACGGCCGGTGCCCAGAACCTGAGCGATCGTTGTCGTAGAGGTGCACGGACTTGATGCGGGGGCCGAGTACGTCCGCGAAGGATCGCACTGCCTCAGGGCCGTCTAGCTGGTGTGCGTGGCCGATGTCCAGGCACAGACCCAGGTTGGGCCACTCTTCGAGAAACCGCAGGTACTGCTCGGCGCTCGCACAGTGAGGATTGTCGGTCATGTTCTCGATCAGGACCGGGACCTGGAAGAGCTGGATGAGCCGGGTGGCCTCCGCGAGGAACGCCGTGGCAAAGTCTTCAAACCCCTCAACGGGAAAGGGCGGATAAGGCGTCGGGAAGTGCGCGACGACGTGCTGCGCCCCAAGATCCGCCGCACACCTGACCGTGGATTCAAGGGCAGCGATCGCCGCAGCGGCCTCCTGTGGGTCAGGCCCCGTAGGGCAGTAGCGAGGCATCAGCTGCGGGTGGGGAGTCGGGGTGTGCAGCGCCGGCCTGATGTCGTGGTCGGCGCAGAACTTCCGGATCCGGGGCAGCGCCTCAACCGGGTAGGTGTAGAACTCCACGAGGTCCGGCTGGTAGTCCAGCAGCGCCTCCAGGTCCGACTTGACCTGCAACACGCTGGTCGAGACGCCGAGCATCATGTCCCCCCTCCACGTGCGCACCGAGCGATCTCAAGGACAGCGTGTTGATGGATGAGTTGACTTCCGTTGATCAGCCGCTGCTGTCCGTCGACCTCGGTGGACCAGGAGTGCAGCGGGTCCTCAGACCAGCGCGACACCGTTCGGGGCGGTGCCAACGCTGTCCAGCGCCACCACAGTCCCCGCTCTCGCAGGCCTGCTTCGACGGTCCGCCGCGACCACAAGGTCCAGCCGCTCTGCCATTCCCCGGGCGCGCCAGGGCCCGAGCGGCGTACCCGCACCAGGGTGTCCACGTCCTCAGGGTTGAACAGCCCGAAGACCGCCAGCCGGACCTGTGGTGTGCCCGCGCTGAGCGCACCGTCCAGCCAGATCAGCGGTTCGTCGAAGATCGAGTGGACGCCGAGCAAGGTGACGATGTCCTGGTTTCGCGGCAGCGTCGTCGGGTCGAGAACGTTTCCAACGCGCAGGTCCATCCCCGGCTGAAGCCCGCGGGCGTACTCCACCACCTGCGGCAACACGTCGATGCCCGTGCACCGCAGCTGCGGCCAGCGCGTGCGGAGTTGCTGAAGGAATCCACCCAGCGAGCAGCCGATATCCAGCAGGGACGCGGAAGGATTCGCATCCAGGAAGGGGCCGAGCAGATTGATGACCGCCGTGAAGTGCGGCTTGTCGAGGGCCCGGTCGGGCTCGCCGAGGCAGTTGAGGTCGATACTGCGGGAGCCGGGGGGCAGCTCAGGTCGAGCCATGCCGCTCACCTCGCAGGACGCCTTCGAAGGCGGTCAGGTAGGTACTCAGGGCCGCCGTGTCCGGCGATTCCGTGGCGTTGAGTGCTTCCTTGAGTCCGGTGCACCGGTCGGCGAAGAACGGCGGCTTGATGCCCGCGAGCTTGGTGCGGCGGCACGTCACCTTCACCCAGGTGGACTGGAAGAGCGCGGCTCCGGTCAGGTCCGCGTCCGTCAGGTCCGACTGGCTGAACCGGCTGTACGCCGCGCTGACCTCGCGCAGGTTCGCGTTGCTGAGGTCGGCCGCGATGTATGCCTGGACGAGGATCGCGCCGGCGAGTGAGGCATCGGCCAGACACATGCCGCGCGGCGGGTCACCGGTGATCATCGCTCGGTAGAGGTTGCTCTGCGCGAGATCGGCACCGCGCATGTCCACGTCCCGGAAAACGGCGCAGCGGCCGGTGAAGCCACCCATCCGGGCATGTTGGAGCTGTGATTCGACCACGTGCAGGTTCTCGGCCTGGACGTTCCCCAAGTCGGCTTCGGTCAGGCAGCTCCTGTGCACGGAGCCGGCCACGAGGCTGGCCGAGGAGAGCTTGGCGCGTGTCAGGTCGCTGTCGCGCAGCCTGAGCCCGGGAAGGGCGGCTGTGCTCAGGTCGATGCCGGGCAGGCTGCAGTGCCCGATGTCTGCGTCGGGTGCATGGAGGTCGCGCGCGACCACGTTGCCGCCGCGAAGACCGTCGAGGCGCAGGCGGGGCAGTCTCGCTCCGCTGAGGTCGAGGCCGTCGCAGTTCGTGGCTCGTTGGATGACGACACCGGTCCCGGTCATTCCGTTGAGCCGGGTTCCGGCCATGTCGCTCTTGGTCATGGTCAGTTGATCGGCGACGGCGTTGTCGAAGGCGGTCTTGCGCAGTACGCATTCGTTGATGCTCGCGCCCTGCAGGTTGGCGGCCTTGAGGTCGGATCCTTCGAGGTCGCACTGGTAGAAGGTGGTGCCGGCCAGGTGGCCGTTGGGCAAGGCGGTGCCTCGCATGGAGCAGCCGTGGAAGAGGCTGCCGGTGGCGTCTCGCAGATTGCTTAGGTCGGCGTTGTCGAAGACGGAGGTCTGTGCGGCGAGGGCGTGGACGTAGGCGTCGCGCATGCTGGCGCCGGTCAGATCAGTCCGTTCCATTCCCGGGCAGATCATGGTGACCCGGTCCAGGAGCGCCCTGCGCAGCGAGGTGCCGTGCAGAGTGGCGCGGTTGAGGACGGCACCGGTCAGGTCGGCGTCCGCGAGGTCCAGGTTGGCGAGGTCTGCCTCGGCGAGCTGGAGTCCCCGCCCGGTGTTGTGTAGGAGATCTGCGGTAAGAGCTGCGATCTTCTTGAGGACGGGTTCGCGGTCTTCGGCGGCGTCCAGAGCGGTCAGGAGGCTCACATGCGTGGCGTTGGCCATCGGAATTCCCCTCTGTCGGTACGTGCGAGTCGAGTTGGTCCGCTGTCTGCTCAGCCCTGGGGCAGTGCTGCTCCGAGTCCGTGCTGGCGTTCCAAGGCGAAGGCTTCGGCGTACTCGGTGCCACTGAGCTGGCCGTGAAAGCGGTCAGCGAGTTGGACGGCGGCACCGTCCACGGGCCGGAAGCCCGGACGAGGCCGGGTGAATGGTTCGAGGGCCTCGGCCTTGCGCTTGAACTGGTCGGTGATGTCGACGAACACGGTGGGGCAGAACTGCGAGGTGGCGATCGTTCGAGGCTCGGCGGGGCGAAGAGAGAACAGGTCCGCCCGGTGGTTGCGCAGAGCTGCGGCGACGGCTCGTCCAGTCAGGGCGTGGTCGACATGCCCGTCACCGCGCCAGTGGGTGAGCACCGTCTGCGGAGCTATCTCCGTCATCAGCCGGTCGAGGGTGGCGACGAGGGCCACCTCCCCGTAGTCGGAGACCTGGAGCGCGGGCTCCCCGCGGGGCCAGCGAAGCTCGTAGCCGAGGAGGCCGGCGGCTCGTTCGGTGTCCGCGATTCGTTGTTCCGCGCTGGGGCCGGCCTCCGCGAGAGAGAGCACCGCCGTGACGACCCGCACGCCCGCGTCACTGAGGCGAGTGATCGTCCCCCCGGCAGCGATCTCGGCGTCGTCCGCGTGAGCGACGACAACCATGACGGTACGGGGCGGTGTGTCCATCTCGGCCCGCGTACCGATGGGCAGATCCTCGTCTGCACTCATCGGGCCGGCTCCGAAGCTGACGATCCGTCGATCAGGGTCGGAGTGCCCATTTCCACGTAGCGGACCTTGGTGCCGGCAAATGCTCCGCGAAGCCGGCCGAGGCTGTCGATCACAGTCGGCGGGTCGGCAAGGGCCGACAGGCGCTCGGGTAGATCCGCGTACGCCGCATGCGGGGTGGCGATGACGAGTGTCCGTACCGATGCCAGGTCTTCCGGCCAGCTCAGCGCGCTCGCGCCCTCCCCGCGGGCGAGGACTTCTTCCGTTGAGAGAAAGGGGTCGTGGAGTCGGACGTCCGCCCCGCTGGCGGACAGTGCTGCCGCGAGGGCGAGAGTCGGAGAACCCTGGGGCACGTGAACGTCGGGTGCGTAGCTGATGCCGAGGATGCCGATGGGACCGTCGAACTTGCTGGTCAGCCACTGGGCAACCCTGCCGGGGTGAGTGGCGTCCCATTCGAGCGCGCTGTCCACGAGGGGCAACTGTCCCTCGCCGAGGAGTCCGTCGCCGGCGTAGTGCGGGCTGAGCGGTATGCAGTAGCCGCCGATTCCGATCGAGGGATGGAGGGCAGGGACGTTCCACTTGGTCCCGGCCAGCCGGAACACCTCTGCCATGTCCAGATCCGGATAGGCCGTTGCGAGCTGGTTGGTCAACACCAGGTCCACATAGCGATAGAGGTTCTCAACCGACTTGGACAGGGCCGCGCGGGTCCAGTCGCCGGCCACGTGCACCACGTCGCTGACGGTCCCATACAGATCGGTGACCAGGGCCTGGGATGCCGCTCTCTGGGTGCCGATCACCCGGGGCAGGCTGCGCAGGTTCATCTCCGGGTCCAGCAGCCAGTCTCTGCGTGGGGCCGTCGCGAGATGGATCCCAGCTTCCACCAGCCCAGTCGCACCCGTGAGCAGCGGAAGCACCAGGTCCAACCAGCGCACGCTCACCGTGCTCTCGATGCTGACCAACAGCTCCTTGTCCGCCCGGTACGCGGAGCCGATGGCCTTGAGTACGACTTCGAGGGGATCCCGGAAAGCCTTCCCGCCGCGATCAGTGTTGACGCAGATGAGATGGATCTGGGCCGCGAGCGCCTCCGTGTCGTCCGGCGCAACCGCGCGGAGCCGGCCGTCCCGGAGTGTTCGCGGGTCCAGGTGGATCTTGTCTTCGAAGCCGGGTAGCGGCACCGTACCGTCGTTTATGCAGCGGACCCGATAGGCGTCCACGTCCACGATCGTGCAGCGGAAGCCTTCTTGGGCGAAGGCGGCGGCTGCGGAGAGCCCGATGAATCCGGCTCCCCAGACAGTGATCCGAGCCGACCTGTCACCGATGCTCTGATGGAGGGGGGAGGGGGTGGTGGCCATCATGCCTGCTTCCTTTCGGGACGTCGGGGAGCCACCACGTGGCCTGTCAGCCGATCGGCGAGGGATGACCTGACCGGGACCTGCCGCGTGCGGCCGACGACGGCCGTGTTCTGGAGGGTCAGTGAGCTACTGGCTTGCTCTCGTTCGCCGACGAGGGCGAACCAGACCAGCTCGTCACGGGGCATGCGCTTGAGCTCGCGGCCGAGACGTGCGGGACGCCAGTGTTCGATCACCTGCATGCCGCAGGCGCGGAGCTCACTCGCTGCCGCGAGGAAAAAGTCAAGGTCAGCGGAGCCGTGGACCTTCAGCAGGTGGACCTGCTGCGTAGGACTCTCGGGTACCAGCTCAGCGAGTAACTCGACCGAGACGGCGGTGCTCCAACAGGTCTGTATGTCTTCCCGCAGGGCGCGGACGACGTGGTGGTAACCGCCACCATCCCCGAGCATTCGACCGTCCGCGTCGTGCACGATGAAGCTCAGCCCAGCGCCGTATTCGGTTGAACGTGGCCATTCCATGGAGAAGGCGGTGGCAGCGCCCAGCCCTCCTGCCGTGCTGAGCACCTGGCGTACATGACTGGTCCGGGATCGCAGCAGTGGTTCGGCACGCTCGATCGCCGATAAGGACTGCTCCGCGTCAGAGTTCTCACAAAGCGCGACAAGCTCCTGGTACCGCCGTAGGAAGCCCATCGCGCGCTGGTCAACGACTGGTTGCTCCTTACGGTCTTGGTGCAGGACAGTCCGCGCCTGCACCAGCGAGAGCCCTTCGTCCTCCGCCAGCGTGTCGATCATGTCGAAGTCGCAGTAGCGGAAGCCTGCGCCCGGAGCGCGGCCACTCAGGAGAGCGGTCCAGAGACGAAGGAGTGTCAGGTCCGCGCCGACTTCGTCCTGTTCGTTGCACAGGACAGCGACAGCCTGTGTCCAGCCTCGGCGGCGCTTGTGTCGATACCGTGCCACGGGGACGCAGGCGGCAGCCCGAACAGGCTGACCGTGCCGTAACTCCCCGGACCCTGCGATCGCCCGCAGCACGGCGACCAGGGAGTCCGCCGTCAGGGCGAGTTCTCGTCCGCCCAGGTCTGCGAAACTGAAGATTCGCCCCGTTGCCGCTGTACCGAACTGCTCGAATGTCGCCGCATAGCCAACCGGCGACACCTGCACCGGGAGGAAACCGAAGCTACTGGCCGCCGAACGGAACTCCGCCTCCGCCCGGAAGATCCCTGCTGCCATCGGCCCCACGTCGTCGGCGAATCCTCTCGGGGTTGCCCATGCGTCCACGTTGGTAGCACCTCCTTGGGAGTCGGTGGTCTTGGTCCGGGGCGTCGCGCCGCCCCGTGGCTCTCAACATCCGCAGGCTTCACAAGCCGTACTCCGGTAGCCCGGCTCCATGGCGGGAGTTGGCCGGTCATCTCCCGGTCTCAGACCATTCCACTGTCGTGCTCGTGTGAGCGGACAGGCTGTCCGTAGGCTTTCTGTGCAAGGACCTTGACGGATCGTCAGTGAGATGCAAGGCCCGGTAGGAGAGTTGGCTTCCGCGTTCAGGTAGGACGGAAATCTTCGAGGCTAAGGGACGGCCGGAGGAGGCTTCGATCAACAACGCACCGCGATTGGGTGACCATTCGGGAGGCTCCGTCCGCTCATGGGCTCGTGTCCGGTGACTTCGGTTGCGCCTCACGGAGGATGTTGGCCCCCGCTCTGTCGGGAACCATGAGACCGGCAGTGGCGTGCCCGGAGTATCACGCACAGTTATCGAAGCTGCTCATCGCGCAGTCACACGGCTTTTCAACATCCGCTTACACATGCGTTCATGAGGGGCAGACTTAGCCTCCTGAACATGGCGAACCTGGAACAGGCGGTAGGGGACGTGGGCAAGGTCCGCGCGGGATGGCAGCCGGAGAGACTACGGGAGCAGCGCGAAGCGCATGGGCTGACGCTGGAAGGTGCTGGAGAGAGGCTCCGAGAGGTGGCTGGAGCCGCAGGACTGACGGTTCCCGCCGCGAACTTCCAGACCCTGTGGCAACACGAACAAGGCGAGGTCTACCCCGGCCCGCACTACCGGCGCGCGTACTGCCTTCTCTACCGGGCCACCGAGCCTGAGCTCGGATTCCGGCGCGGGCTGCCGGGGGAAGAGACCCGGATGCAGCTCACCCCGTCCAGCGAACAGCACAACGGTGCTCATATCCTGGCCGTTGAGCGCGCCTTGCTGCAGATCGCACCGGCCGGCGGAGATGCTGACGGCCCCAAGCTGCAGCAGCGCATCCTCGACGCGTGGAAACGCCGACATACCGGTGGCGATCCGAACCGGCCCACGCTGGTCATGGTCGGCGGCTACGCGGGCAGCGGGAAGTCTGAGTTCGCGCGGTTCCTCTCCCAGCTCACCGGCTGGCCCGTGCTCGACAAGGACCCGATCACCCGGCCGCTGGTGGAACGCCTGCTCATCGCCCTGGGCAGTGATCCGAACGATCGGCACACCGCGCTGTACCGCGAGCAGGTACGGCCGCTGGAGTACCAGTGCCTGTTGGAAGCCGCGTACGCTAATGTGGACTGCTCGATCAGCACGGTCCTCACCGCACCCTTCATCACCGAATTCGCCGACGCTCGCTGGATGCAGCGCTTCGTCAACCGGTGCGAAGCGCGAAACGTCTCGGTCTCGCCGATCTGGATTCAATGCGACATCGACACCATGCACGAGTACATCAGCTTCCGCTCGGCTGCCCGGGATTCCTGGAAGCTCCAGCACTGGGACGACTACGCCGCCACCATCGACCCCGACATGCGCCCCGCCGTTCCGCACCTCGCGGTCGACAATCGACTCGGCGCGGCCATATCGCTCACTGACCAGGTCCGTCAGGTCGCCGGGACGGTGTTCTGATGGGCCGCCAAGGCGTTCTCTTGTACGGACCGCCAGCCGCGGGCAAGGACACCGTCACAGCTGCGCTCGCAGCCCTGGATCCGCGCTACGTCCCCTTCGCCCGGCTCAAGATCGGAAGCGGGCGAACCCGTGGATACCGCATGGGCACGCCGGAGCAGTTGAAGGAGATGGAGGCCCGTGGCCATGTCCTCTACCGCAACGACCGGTACGGCAACACATACGTGGTCGACCAGCCCGGCCTGCGTGATGCCACCGCGGACGGACAGATCCCTTTGATCCACCTCGGACAGATCGCCGGGCTCCAGGCCGTCGCTGACGGATTCCCGGCCCGCTGGCAGCGGGTGCTGCTGTGGTGTCCGCGAGAGATCACCGAGCAGCGGTCATCGGCACGAGGAGACGGCGATACCCCAGCCCGGCTTGAGGCGTGGGACGCCACGGAGCGCGACCTGGCAGAGCATCCCGGTGCTGTCTGGGACCTGACCGTACACACGGAACTGGTGTCTCCGCAGGAGGCCGCCACCCAGATCCACGAGCTGGTCAACGCTCAGGGCTGACCGGCGGGGCAGTGTCACCACGCAGGTGATCGAGGGCGTCGCTGATGCTCAGATCGGCATCCCGTGCACGGTCCCAGCGAGACAGGATGGCGGCGGAGGCGCGCATGAGGTCGTCCGGCAGACCCGCCTCAGCGAGCGATTCGGCAGCCTCTTCCATCTCCGGACCCCAGCGCCATGCGCGGCTGGCGGTCTTCGGGATGTACTCGGTCTCGGCCAAGTAGCTTCCAGTGCGCTGGCGGGCGATGTCCAGCAGTTCGCTGGCGACTCCGTTGGCGTCCGCCAAGCCGTACGCCACAGCGGCCAGGACTCGCGAGGCCTTCTGGTAGCTCGTGTAGGCGAGCTTGAGCGACGAAGCCTTGCCGATCTCCTCCCCGAGGGGGCAGACCTGTACGTCCGTTGTGGCGAAGAGGTCGTCGAGACGGTCGAGGGCGGCGGAAGGGCCGGAGGCGTAGAGTTTCGGCCGTTTGCCGCCGACCGGCGGCGAGCCGATCACCGCGGCGTCGACGACGGTCACCTTCGGCAGCATATGCGCGATGCGACGCACGCGCTGTGGGGCGATGGCGTTCGCCTCGATGAAGATCTTCCCGACAAAACCATGATCTGCGATCTGCCGGGCAACGTCTTCAGCCGCCGCAGGAGGACACAGGGAGAGCACGACGTCGGCGCGTGCAAGCAGCACAGAGAGATCATCCACAGGTTCCAGCGCGGCTGCCGCCGCCCGCGCGGTAGTGGCGTGACTCCGGCCGTGGGGACTCCACAACACTGTCGTCCCGCGTCGGCGGAGCTGGCCGGCGACAGCTGCCCCCATGCGGCCGGGATGCAGTATTCCCACAGTGATTCTGGCTTGGCTCATGCGGGTTTCCCTGCTGGGCCGATCGCGAGCAGCAGATCGATCGCGGCACGGGCATCCCGTACCTGATGGTCGGGCGGAGGCAGCTCTTCCGGCCATGATCGGCCGCAGCCGATCCATACGGTCCGGAATCCGGCGTCCCGGGCTCCGGCCATGTCGTTTACCGGGTTGTCCCCGACCATCCACTTGCCGGCATCGTCGTGCGCGCCGCCGCAGTGGCGTACAGCTTCCTGGAACATGGCTAGGTCGGGCTTGCGTGGGCCGGCTTCTTCGGAGATGCATACGGCGTCCACACGGTCGAAGATTCCAGTGGCGCGCAACTTGGCCTGCTGAATGTCTGTGCCTCCATTCGTTGCGACGCCGATCCGCCAGCCGGCGGTACGCAGTTCCTCCAGCCCGGTCAGCACCTTGGGTGGGCAGACGACTGTGCTTGCGATGTCGGTGCAGTAGCCGTTCCATAGCGTGTCGACGGGCTCGGCGATACCGAAGCGGTCGCGTAGTTCAGCGAAGTGCGCCGGGGTGGCACGATCCGCGAGCAGCTCGTAGAGCCAGGACTCGAACGCGCCAGGGAGACCATGGCGAACGAGGAAGGCGGCGACCCAGCTGGCCAGCGTGGATTGCCGGTCGACCAGCGTATTGTCGAGATCGAAAAGCGCCAGCGGCTGCACGGGACATGACTCTATCCCTGTATCCCGAGCATGCTGATCACCATCCGGGATCTGGCCGTGCGCGGGTGGGTGGGGCCCCGACGGATGCCGTCGGGGGCCAGCGCTACTTCCTGCGAGAGAACCCCATGGGACGGTCCGAGCGGACGCATCCGCATCCCCGTCGATCCGTGGTCGGCTCGACGGGGATGCGGATGGGCTAATCGATGTCGTTCATCAACTCGTCCAACGCCTGGCGAGCCAAGGGAACAAAACGTTGCTGACAGCTCTCTACGAGGGCGTTCCCCTCGGCAGCAGTGGAGTGATAACACTCCTGCTGCTCCTCGCTCAGTGGCCCTTTGCTCAGCTGTATCAGGGACTCGATTGACGGCTCGATATTCAGATCTATAGCTTTCGCATACTCGTCGGCGGCCTGGGCGACATCGGCTGGTCCTTCCAGCTGAACTGCGTCGGCTGCGCGGCGAGTCGCACGCACGGCATCGATGGCTGCACCCCGCCTGATGTCATAGCGGTGTTGGTCAAACGGTTCCACCGTCAGTCGCCCCAGCTGCCAAATGGCCCCTTGAGCCTCGTGGGCAGCGTCCAGCAGGCCCTGGTAGGCGGCCTGCCTGCGGTCCCTGCGCCATTTCCGGTGCTCGAGGCGCAGTTCGCGACGCAGAGTGCGATCCCGCGCAGCCTCTTCGCGTATCTGCTGTTGTTCCAGGGCTTCGTTTCGGCGCCGCTCGGTCTGCGCGGTCGCGAACGCTGTCAGACCGCTGCCGAGCAGGGTGCCGCAGATTGCGATGACTGTCGTGATCAAGCTGCTCGCCATGGAGGACAGTTTGATGGGTCGGCGTCGACGATGTCCTCTCAGGACCGGAACGGGCTCAGCGGACGCTCACCGCGCGACCAGCCAAACGTGCGGACCGGAGCGACAACGTCGAGTCGGCCCGCCACACAGTCCCGCAGCGGACGTCGACGATGCCCGTCCACCGCGTCCACGAACGACCCTTGACGAGGCGGCTACCGCTTTACCCGTCGCGGCAAGAGCGATCACCGAGCGGTGCGCAGCAGTCAAACCTCGACTGGCGAAGGCTCCTGTCGTCGCATCACGAGTCGGAGTACGGCCAACGCGCTCCGAGGGGCGTGTCGAGGCGGACAGCCGCAGTGACGGAGTCCCGGTGCTCCACAACTACGGCCACGGCGGTTCCGGCGTCACGCCGTCGTGGGGCTGCGCTCAGGAAATCGTCGAGCTGGTGACCGCCACCGGTTAGGAGAGGAGCTCCGCGATCGCGGTCTCCAGTCCCTCCACGTCTTCCAGAGTCCGGAGAACGACGTCCGCGCCGGCTCGTTCGAGTTCCGCCGCTGATGTCGTACCGGATGCGATGCCGATGACGGGGACGCCGCCTCCGTCCTTGCCGGTGCGTACGTCTTCCAGCGAGTCCCCGATGATCACCGTGTTGGAGTGGTTGAAGAAGACGCCGTACTTAGCCTGTGCTCGCTTCTGGGCGATGCCGACGAGTGCGGGGCGGTGGTGGTCATCGGACGCGTACCCGCCGATCTCGGAGTCCACGAATGACTCGAGGTCGAAGGCCGCGAGCTTCAACATGGCGTTCGCTTTGAGATTGCCGGTGACGACGGTCGGTATGAGATCCGCCCGGGCCTGTACCGCCCTCAGCGCTGCGACAGCTCCTGGCATCAGCTTTCCGTGCTGCCGGAGGTCCGCTGTGTGCGCGGCCAGCCGATTCGGCAGAAGCTCGATCATGAGCGGCAGCAGCTCCGGCACCCGTCCTTCGGGAACGCCGTTCTCCATGAGCATCGCACGGATCGCCAGGGGCATCGTGACGCCCGTGCCCCGGGCTGGCAGACGTTCGACCGGGTACCCAACGACCTCCGCGAAGGTCTCGCGATAGACCTGCCGATCGATCTCGCCGACGTACAGCAGCGTGCGGTCGATGTCCCACAACACGAGGGACCGTTCGGCTTCAGTCACTCCCGACTCCTTGCCTTCGACCAGGGTGGCGCCGCCGTGTGGCCGAGCGTACGTGGGGCCCGCACCCGTTCATCCTGTCGACGTAAGCGCCGGGCTACTGTCTGCGGCCGGATGACGAACGCAGGTTTCCGGCACGTGCAGGATTCGCTCGGACAATCTGTCCGTAGGTAGTTCGACGTCTAGCTCTTGACTGGAAGGCGACAACCCCACTCACCCTGCGCCCACTTCGTCATGATGTGCCCCGCTTTGACCATGTGGCCGGAGATCCAAGGAGGAACCGCAAGGTGCCTCGGGTCCGTTCAGCAGATCCACGTCGTGGGCGCGCGGCCACCGGCTCTGTTAACAGTTGGCGACTCAGGGCGCAGGCTTGGACATTATCCGTACTCTGATCGAAGTGCTTCATCGCGAAGGGACAGCTCCACCGATGAGTGAAAACCTGACACTGGGAGACCGTCTCCGCGTCGCTCGCAGGACACGGAAGCTGTCCGCCGCCCAACTGGCACAGAAGGTCGCGGTCTCCCCGAGCTACGTGCAGAAGTTGGAGTCGGGCGCGCGTAAGGCCTCGCCCTCGCTGGTGCTGGCTCTCGCCAAAGCGCTGCGCTTCGGCCCCGAGGTCCTGACCGGCCAGCCGTACTACGGCGAACCGGAGGCGGAGGACGGCGTCCACGCGGTCATACCCGAACTTCGCCGTCTCCTGCTCTGCTACGACAGCCCCGACGACCTGGAGATCGCTCCGCGGGCGCTTCCCGTGCTCGCCTCGGAGGTCGACCAGGTGGCGGCCCTGCGCCGCGACGCCCGGTACGCCCCGATGGGCCCCCTGCTGCCGCCGATCATCACCGAACTGACACACGTGGCCCTCGGCGGCGGCAACGGCGATCGGGCCAAGGCGTTCTGGCACCTGGCACGCGCCTACCGCGCCGTGAACTCCCTGGCCCACAAGATGGGCCACCACGACCTGTCGAACACCGCGCTGGAGCGCGTCCGTTGGGCGGCCGACCGCTCCGGCGATCCGCTGATGCAGTTCACCGCCGGCTACCTCGTCGCAGGGGCGATGCTGCGCCAGGGCGCGTACTCGCCGGCACGCCGCAAGCTCCTCGGGCTGCGGACCGAACTGGAGCGGTTCCAGCCCGAACGCTCCTTCACGGAGGACGCGCTCGCCGTCGACGGCGCCCTGCTGCTGAAGCTGGCCGTTCTCGAAGCCCGCGAGAACAACGCCGATCGTGCCGACGACTACCTGAGGGAGGCGGAGCAGGTCGCGGCCGTGGGAGGCAACCGCGACTCCCTGGCGTACGAGATGTCCTTCGGCCCGACGAACGTCCGCATCCACGAGGTGCACGCGATGATCGACACGGGCGACACCGAGCAGGCTCTCGCCCGCCTCACCGAATGGTCACCGGTTTCCGGCGGCGAGTGGTCGCCGCCCAGTACGACCGTCGGCGAGCGGTCGAGCCACCACTTCATCGACGTGGCCTCCGCGAAGCTCGCCGTGGGCGACCGGGCTGGTGCGTTCAGCGATCTCAAGCGTGCTCGGAAGGTTGCTCCGAACCACACGCGGTTCCACCCGTCCGTGCGCGAGACCACTGCTGCACTGCTCAGGGTGGATGCTCATCCGTCCAACGAGCTTTCAGCGTTCGGTAGTTGGGCAGGCATTAGCACAACCTGAGCTTCTGTCAAGGGGTTTGGCGAGTGAACCCCACGGACAAGCTGTCCGCGCACAGAACTTGCTGAGTGGAATGGTCTCCTTACACGTAGTGGTGAGGAGGCCGTTTCCATGTCCGACGCCAATCCAGCAGCTCGTGCGCTACCGCCGCGCTGGATGCCCATCGGTGAAGAGCCCGAGCTGTGCTCCGCGGGTGAATGGTGGGATGCAGTACGCGTCGTGGAGGCCGTGGGCCAGCGCGCGATCGAGATCCTCAACGAGGGGGAGGAGCCGGTCGGCCCGGTCATCCTGGACGCCGGCGGGCCGGAGCCGCGGCTGTACTTCCTGGTTCCCGTGGGCACCGCGACCCGCTGGGAGGAGCCGGGGACTGTCGCGCTGGGCCAGAAATGCCACGTCGTCGTGCCGTCTGCCGACAGCACGACACCCCCGGGGATGCACTGGCATGTCCTCCCGAGCGGACCGCGATCACTGACCCGGCCCGATGCGCTTCGCCGTGCGCTGAGTCAGGCGCGCCGGGAGCGGCGAGGGTCTGCGGAGGAAGCAGCCTCCTGATGGCCCTGAGCGTCTCCCTCGTCCTGTTGCTCGGCATCCTCGTGGTCGTTCTGGTTCGCGGGAAGTCCGTGAAGGCCGGACCCGCGATCGTCTGCGTGCTCTTCGGGTTCTTCCTGGCGAGCACCTCCATGGCCCCGAGCATCAACCGGTTCGTGACCAGCATCGCGGACATGATCGGCCAGATTCGTTTCTAGGCTGCCCGGCTCGGTGACCGCGACGCTTTCCGCCTCCCGGTGGCGGTGCACGCCACCCCCTGCGCGGCCCCATTCCCCCCAACCTGCCTGAGGCCTTCGATGACATCGACGTCCACCCCGGAGAGCACGACGCCACCGCGCACGGTTCGACCACATCCGACGAGCAGCCTCGATCTCGCGTTCCGCTACCGCTCTGCTCATGGCGAGGGACTCTGATGCGTCTCATGTATCACCCAGCTGGCCACGACGACGACTTGGGCGTGGCCCTGGTCGAGTTACAGGCGGGCCGCTGGAGAACGGCACGGGAACTGCTGCTGGCCACGGGCACGCATTGGGCACTGCGAACGTCGCGCACCCAGCTGCTGGCGGTGGCAGCCGCCCGGTCGGACGTGGTGGGCGTGTGGCGCGACGAAGAGCCTGGCAGCTACGACGCGCAGTTGATGGGTGCCCGCGTGGCCGTCGAGCGGGCGTTGCGCGCGCACAGGCAACAGCATCCACAGATGCTGGAGTTCGAGTTCAGGGCTCGGCGTGATGCGCTGCTGGCGGCTCGTCGCGCTCCGCATGATCCCGTGCCGTGGGTGTGTCTCCTGGCTCTGGCGCAGATCGACACGCGGCAGCTGCGCCAGGAACACCGGGTTAACCCCGGCGAGCCGATGCTGCCCAGCGGTCCGTGGGGGCTGTTGTACGAGGTCAACCAGCGTGATCCGTACAACCGGGAGGCCTACCACCGGGTGCTGCAGTTCATGCTCTCCCTGGAGGGCCCGTCGGGCGCTTCCCTGGCTGCGGTCTTCGACTTCGGCCGGTCCGTGGCCTCGCAGAGGCCTGTCGGATCGCCTCTGCTGCTTCTGCCCGCGTACGCGCAGATCGAGCAGCGACGGAGATCGCGTGCCGATCCGCTGTGGCGGCGTCAGTGGGCGCAGGAGTCGACGCTCGACTACACGCTGACCGCCTTCCACGACTGGTTCCACAAGACGCACGGCGAGCAGCGCTCAGTGGCTGACCTGAGCCTTCTCGCCTACGCGTTGTGGGCCGGCCACCAGTATCTGGAAGCCGCCGACGTGTTCGAGGCGATGGGCCCGTACGCGGCCCGCGAGCCGTGGGCGTCGGTGCACGACGGGGCCGCAGGGCCAGACCCGGGTGAGGCACTGCTCCTTCGAGCGCGCGCTGAGTCCCTCTCTTACGCCCGTACCCGTAGATCGCGCGCCGGGCCGCACCCATGACCGGCATCCGCTGCCCGTCAAGTCCGATTTGGCATGAACCTGCCCAGTTGTTTCTCTGAGTTTGGAGGCTGACCCGTGTCTCACTTGAGTCCGAACCACCGTGCGACGTCCCGGAAATCCGATGACGCGTACCTGCGGGAGCTGGGCTACGAGCCCGTGCTGACCCGGCGCATGGGGCCGTTCGGAAACTTCGCGATCTCCTTCAGCGTCATCAGCGTCCTGTCCGGCTGTATGACCCTGTACGGCTTCGGCCTGAGCACCGGCGGCCCGGCGGTGATGCTGTGGGGCTGGATCGTCGTCGGCGCCATGGTGATGTTCATCGGTGCCGCCCTCGCCGAGGTGACCTCCGCCTATCCGACCTCCGGGGCCCTGTACTACCAGGCAGAGCAGCTCGGCGGGCGGAAATGGGGCTGGTACACGGGCTGGCTGAACCTGCTGGGCCTGCTCGGCGCGATCGCCGGCATCGACTACGGGGCCGCACTGTTCACGGGCGCTCTGTTCAACCTGCAGTGGGGATTCGAGCCAACGCCGGGCAGGATCATGGTGATCTTCCTGTGCATCCTCGCCCTGCACCTCGCCCTGAACCTGTTCGGGGTTCGGCTGGTCAGCATCCTCAACAGCATCAGCGTCTGGTGGCACCTCGGCGGCGTCACGGTGATCGTCGGCGCACTGGCGCTTGTCCCCTCGCACCACCAGTCCTCGGACTTCGTGTTCGGCGAGTTCGTCAACAACACAGGCTGGAGCCCCCTCTACGCGGCCGTGCTCGGTCTGCTGCTGGCCCAGTACACGTTCTGCGGTTACGACGCCTCCGCGCACCTGTCGGAGGAGACGACCGATGCCCAGGTGTCCGCATCGCGCGGGATCATCCACTCGATCGGCTGGTCGTGGCTGGCCGGGTTCGTTCTGCTGGCCGGGCTCACCTACGCGATCCAGGACTACGCGGGCACCGTGGGCACCGCGACGGGGGTGCCTCCGGCGCAGATCTTCCTGGACGCTCTGGGCGTGGCGGGGGCAAAGACACTGCTCCTGGTGGTGATCATCGCGCAGCTCTGCTGCGGCAATGCCGAGACCGCCGCGGCCAGCCGGATGGTATTCGCGTTCTCACGTGACGGGGCCCTGCCAGGCTCGCATCTGTGGCGGCAGGTTGACCGACGCACGGGCACGCCGCGCATGGCCGTGCTGCTGTCCGTCGTGTGCGCCGCCGTGCTGGCCCTGCCCAGCCTGTACAGCCCGGTCGCGTATGCGGCGATCACCAGCATCAATGTGGTCGGCATCACCCCGGCCTACGCGATCCCGATCTACCTGCGCATCAAGAATCGACACCGGTTCCAGCCCGGACCGTGGAACCTCGGCAACTGGGGCGTGACCGTCGGCACGATCGCAGTTGGCTGGGTGGTATTCGTGACGGTGCTGTTCTGTCTGCCGCAGACGCGCCCCGCCGACGGCCTGGTGTCCGTGGAGACCTTCAACTACGCGCCGATCGCTCTGCTCGTCGTCCTCCTCCTGGCCTGGGGGTGGTGGCGAAAGCAGGGCAGCTCGTACCAAGTGCCAGCCCAGAACTTCGACCGCTCGGCGGCCACGTACGAAGACGAGGTCGTGTGATGACAGCGACCAGTACGGCAAACGGCACGCTCGCACGCCTTGCCGGTGCGGCCCCGGCCGCTTCGGGCGGGCGCTCCGCGAAGGTGGTCTCGCTGAGCGACCTGCGCAGCCTGGTCAAGGCGGGCACGATCGACACGGTGCTGCTTGCCCTACCCGATCTGCAGGGGCGACTGAAAGGGAAGCGGTACGACGCGGGTCACTTCCTCAAGCGCGTGGCGCACAACGGTGCAGAGGTGTGCGCCTACACCCTGGCGACCGACGTCGAGATGAGCCCGGCGGACGGCTTCGCACTGACCTCGTGGGAGACCGGCTATCAGGACCTGACGGTGCAGCCGGCCCTGGCGACCCTGCGCGTCGTGCCGTGGGTGCCGCGTACCGCCATGGTGCTAGGCCACGCCGTGCACCACGACGGGACACCTATCGAGATCGCGCCCCGCCAGATCCTGCACCAGCAACTGACCCGGCTGGCCCGGCACGGCCTGCACCCCCAGACGGGGATCGAGACCGAGTTCGTCCTCTACCAGGGCACCTACGCCGAAGCGGAACAGGCCGGATACCGCGGGCTGCGCCCGGTGACGACCGAGAACCTGGACTACGCCCTCGACCACGATCCGCTCCGCGACCGGTTCTTCCGCCGCCTGCAACGTGCGCTCGCCGGCGCCGACATGCCCATCGAGGCCATCAAGACCGAGGCCGGCCCCGGCCAGGTCGAGGTGACCTTCCCGTACGGCAGCGCGCTCGCCGCCTGCGACCAGCACCTGCTCTTCAAGCACGCGGTCCGCAGCCTGGGCTCGCGCACCGGACTAGCACCCACGTTCATGGCCGCCCCCGAGACCGGCCGGGCCAACGGCCTGCATCTGCATGTGTCGCTGTGGTCGAAGGCCATCAGCCAACTCCACGCACCCGACAACGACCACGAGCTGTCCCCGACCGGGCGGCACGCGATCGCGGGGCTGCTCGCCGGCCTGCCGGAACTCGGCCCCCTCTACGCGCCGAACGTCAACTCCTACAAGCGGTTCACGCCTGGCTCATTCGCCCCGACCACGGTCAGCTGGGGCCGCGACAACCGCACCTGCGCCATCCGCGTCGTCGGCCGCGGGGAGGGCCTCCATCTGGAGATCCGGGTCCCAGGAGCGGACGCCAACCCGTACCTGGCCCTGTCCGCCGTGCTGGCGGCCATCGACCACGGCATCGCGCAGAAGCTTCCCCTCGGCCCCGAGGAGACCGGCAACGCCTATGCCGGGGGCGGTACCCCCGTGCCGCCCACCCTCGCCGATGCCCTGGCCGCGTTCCAGGACAGCGCCTTGGCCCAGAGCTCGTTCGGTGCCGAGGTAGTCGAGCACTACGCCCATCTCGCCCGCCTGGAACTCGACCACCATCAGCGCCTGGTCACCGATCTTGAGCGGCAGCGGTGGCTGGCTCGCGCCTGACCATCACACCACCGAGAAGGAAAGGATCTCCCACTCCCGTGAGTGCCCGACCGGCGCGCCCGTCCGCCTCGCACCTCGAACTCACCCCCGCACAGGTTCGGATCGCCGAGAAGGTCGCGGCAGGCAAGAGCACCGACGCCATCGCATCCGACCTGACGATCACCGCCGGCACGATCAACGCGCAGATGAAGCACTGCGGTCAGAAGCTCGGGGGGAGCGGTCGAGCCGCCGTCGTCCACGCCTGCTACGTCACCGAGCAGCTCACGCGCCCTGAGAAGGCCATCTTCCCGGAGACCTTCTCGGACGTGGAGACCGAGACCTGGCGGATGATCGCGATCGGTGCGACCTCGATGGACTACGCGGCCCGTGCTCGCATCAGCCGAGACGAAGCCTTGCAACGGATGAGAGCACTCCGGGAGCGCGTCCGGGCACACAACGACCCGCACCTGGTGACGCTCGGCAGGGCCTACAACATACTCGACGAGTCCCTCGTCGAGATGGTCTCCGGCATGGTCCTCCGCGCCCCGACCCACGTTTGACCAGCTCAGCCCGCACTGTCAGAGCCGCCTGGCACACTCCCCACCCGCGATCGAATACTCAGAGAACCCAGCCCATCACCATGTGTGACTCATGTGGCTTGGTCAATGGAAGGGCGCACCAAACGTGACCGATATGCCCAGTGCACTCCACCAGCTGATGGGTTCGGTAACCGACACGTACACCGTGGTTGCCGAACACCCCCGGCCCGGCAGAAGACCGTCCCTCTGGGAGATCGACGGACTCTACGGCACGCGGTGGTTCGCCAAACAGCACGCGGGCCCGAAGCTGCACCGGCGGGAGGTCGACGCGTACAGGAAGTGGACGGTCTTCCTGGGCGCCGATCGTGCGCCAGAGCTGACCGCTTCGGATGCGGAGACGCGGACCATCCTGGTCACTGCGGTACCTGGTCGCAGCCTGGACATGCTGCGGTTGCCGGCCGAGCAGGAGCGCAACGCGTATGAGCAGGCCGGTGAACTCCTGGCCCGACATCACGCCGCGGCAGCGGATGAGCCGACCGCGGACGTGACCGAGGAGGTATGGGATGCGACGGCTGCGAAGCTGCTGGATGGTGCTGCGTCCCACGTGCCGGACCACGAGATCGCGATGGTGCGAGCGCTCGTGAAGGAGGCTCCGCCGCCTCTGCCGCAGGTGGCGGCGCACGGCGACTACATGCCCAAGAACTGGATGTGGGACGAGACCGAGCAACGGCTTCGGATCATCGACTTCGAGCGGGCGGAACTCCAGCCCGCTGCCCGCCGGGACTTCAGTCGCCTGCGCTACCGGATCCTGCTGCAGCGCCCAGACCTGCTTGCCGCCTTCCATCACGGCTACGGCCGCCAACTCACCGAGGACGAACTAACGGCGTGCCGGGCGTACGCGGCGCTCGACGCGCTCGACTCGCTGTCCTGGGGGATCACACACCACGACATCGGGCTCGTCGACGAGGCCCACACCATGCTGGAGAACCTGCGCCAGGAGACCGGCGCACGCATGTGGGGCGGGTGCGGTTCGTGAACGCCTTTGCCGGAACGGCCTCTTACTACCGGCGCTTCCGCCCCGGCATCCCAGTCGACCTTGCCGTCCTCCTCGCCCACGAGGCACCCGCGAGCTCTCCACGGCGTCTGCTGGACATCGGCACCGGCCCAGGGCTCGTTGCCAGCGCGCTCGCCCCGTACTTCGACGAGGTGATCGCGGTCGACTCCAACCAGGCGATGTGCGCGGAAGCTGAGACCGTGCTCCGTCCCGCGCTCTCCGGCGGTCAGCGGTTGCAGATCCGGCACGCGCTGGCGGAGGACTTCGAACCGCCGACGGGATGGCAGCCGCACCTCGTGACCTGTAGCCGTGTCTTTCACTGGCTCGACCGCCCTCGTTTCCTCGACCGACTGGCCGAGTACGTGGGCCCCGGCGGCGTGCTTGCGGTGTTCAGCGATCGCAGCCTGTGGACCGCCGAGAGTGCCTGGCAGCAAACCGCGCGCGCCGTCGTCCAGCAGTTCCTCGGTGAGCAGCGGCGAGCGGGGGACGGCGTATTCGGCCCGCCCGGGCCGCCGTACGAAGAAGTGCTGCGCGCTTCCGCCTTCTGCGAGGTCACCACCGCGACCCTCCCCGTTCGCCGCGAATGGAGCATCGCCGACGTCATCGGCTACCTGTACTCGACTTCGTTCGCGGCCTCGCATCTGTTCGGCGACCGCCAGGATGCCTTCGAGACGGCACTCAGCGAGGCCCTGGTCCCCTTCGCAGAGGGCGGATGCCTCGTGGAGGACAACACATTCACCGTCCTCACCGCGCGCCGCCCCTCCTCCACGGACCGGTGACTGGGATGAGCGAGGCGGACTGGGATGCGGCGGTGACAGCTGACGTGCTGGAGGAACGGTACGGGCTGGTCGTGGACGTGGTCGAGCCGGTGCACATGGGCACCGACACGATCAACCGGCGGGTCCTGACCGACGACGGAATGCGGCTGTTCGTCAAGGAGTACCGGTCGAACGCGGACCTGGAGGCGGCCCGCACCGCATGGGACATGTCGGAGTACTGCCGAGCCGCGCGCCTTCCCATCCCCCGCGTCTGGGACGACGAGGACGGCAACCTCATCACGATCGCGCAGGGCAGCGCCTGGGCCGTGGTCGACGAGGCGCCCGGCCGCGTGACCTCCTCGGCGATGACGGTGCCCCTCGCCCGACACATCGGCACGGTGATGGGACGCATGCACCGGGTGCTGGCCGCCTACCCGCTGCCGCAGCGCGTGCAGCAGTCCCGCTGGCGGACGGGCACGGTCGAGGACGCGGTCGCCAAATGCGACACCGTGATGGCCACGGCCCTGCAGCAGGGGCATGAAAGTCTCGAGCGCCTACGGACCGACCTCGATCAGCGTCGGGAGGACCTAAAGGATCACGTCCACCGGCTACGGAAGCACCTGCCCGGCACGATGGTGGAGCAGGCACTGCACGCGGACCTCAGCCGCACCAACTTGATCGTCCTCGCTGATGCCGTCACCGGTGTCATCGACTTCCGGGGGGCAACCGGCATACCGGCCTGGGAGCTGGGCCGGGCCGCGTTCGATCCGCGCACCGTGGCCACTAGTCCGGAATGGGATGCCTGCGCGCTGGCAATGGTGAGCGCCTACCACGCGGAGAACCCCAGCCTCCCTCTGGTGGAAGTACGGGCCTGCGCCCGGATCGCACTGCTGTACATGCTGTTCAGCTTCTACGGCGCCACCACCGCCGAATACAGCCTCCCGCCCGAAGCGGAAGCCGACCTGAAGCAGCACTGGAACGAGCGGCAGACCGCCATCCGCCGTTTGCTGAACAGCCTTTCCGACCTCGATGACGCGTTCGCCGGCCTCTCCACGGACGGAGGCTGTTCGTGACAAACCAGCCGTCGCGCATCGGCCCACACGTCAGCCTGCTGGGACTTCACCCAGCGCGGGATGACGCCACTCGCTCGGTGAATGTCCCGTACCTGCCACTGAGTTGCGAAACCGGACTCGACCCGCTCTCTGGCATCCAGTTCGCCATGACCCACCACGACCCCGAATTCCTCCAGCGCGGCCACCGCACCCTGCCCGCCTCCACCAACTGGCCCGTTCCTGACCCCTCCCACCACCAATCGCCTGAAGGAGACGTTCCGTTGGCCTACACCGAACAGAAGGAATGGGACGAGCACTACGCCGGAGGACAGGGCTTCCGGCAGCTCGGGGATAGTGAGCGCGCTCTGCTGGCCGAGCATGTGCCCGCCCCTGCCGAGGACGGCCGCGCCTTGGACGTCGGCTGCGGGGTGGGGGACTTGGCCGTCCACCTGGCGTCGATGGGCTACATGGTCGACGCGGTGGACTGGTCGCAGAGCGCCCTGGCCCGTGCCCACGGCGACCACGAGTCCGGGGTGCGGTGGCTGTGCCTGGACATCGAACAAGGCGACCTTGAGCCGCTGCACGAGGACGGCTACGACCTGATCACCCTCCGGCTGATGTACGCATTCCTGAGCGACCGCACCCGCGTCATGCACGAACTCGGCCGCCGGCTACGCGAGGGCGGCGCGATCGTCGTCATCACGCCGCTCGCCGCGAACACCCCCGCAGACAGGCGGAACATCGCCCTGAACGAAGACGAAATCAGCCTGCTGACCTCCGGGTGGGAACAGGTCCAGCGGTTCGATGCGGACGAGCTGGCCATGGTGCTCCTTCGCGGTCCGCGCCAGGGCCAGGCCGAGGTGGCGGAAAAGGAGCGGCCCACCGCGCACGCGGTGACCGGTGCTTGCGCGGTGGTCACCGACGGCAGCGGCCGGGTCCTGCTGGGGCGCTCCACCAGCACCATGTGGGAGCTGCCGGGCGGACGCACCGACTCCTCGGAACCGTTCGAACAGACGGCGGTGCGGGAACTGGCCGAGGAGGCCGGCCTGATCGCCGACCCGGCCGACGCACACTTGCTGACGATGCTCTGGGACGACAACCACGGCGTCTCACGCCTGACCGCCGTGGTCCGACTCAACGCCTTCTCCGGCACCCTCACCTGCCGCGAGGCCGCCAAATTCTCGCGATGGGAGTGGCACCCCCTGCACACCCTGGCCCACCTCGACCGGATCTTCGCCCCGTCCGCTTCCGCGCTGGATGCCGTCTGGCCCGGCATCATCCCGGGCCTGCCGCCCGTGCGCGCCTACCCGCACGCGATCAACCACCCGCGCGTGGACGGGGAGCCAGCCGAGGCGGTGCGGTTGCGGCAGGAGATGACCGCAGCGGTCATCTCCGGTGGCTGGGCCCCCTCGAAGGAGGCCCGGGAGGCGCTGCGGACGGTGCAGCGGCACCGCTTCACGCCCGAAAGCCCGCTGACCACGGCGTACGACGACAACCTCGCCGTCATCACGCGCCGCGACGAGGACGGGCAGGCCACCAGTTCGGTGTCCGCCGCCTGGCTCCAGGCCGACATGATCGAGAGCCTCCACCTGGAGGAAGGCATGACCGTGTGCGAGGTGGGGTCCGGCGGCTACAACGCCGAGCTGCTCGCCCACGTCGTCGGACCAGCCGGCCAGGTGGTGAGCGTCGACATCGACCCGTACGTCGTCAAGCGCACCCGACGGTTCACCGCCGAGGCCGGCAGCGGCCGGGTCACCGCCCTCCTCGGCGACGGCGGCCTCGGAGCACCCGGCCACGTGCCCGACGGCGGCTTCGACGGCTGCATCATCACCCACAACTGCTGGGACATCGCCCCCGCCTGGCGGGAGCAGCTGGCCGAGGACCGGCATCTGGTGCTGCCGCTGGAGATCCACGGCTACACCCGTGCCATCACTTTCCAGAAGCACGGCAACGTGCTGCACGCCCGCAAGTTCACGTTCTGCGGGTTCGTACGCGACCTCGGCACCGGCTACCGCACCACCCCGGTCGCCAAACTACGCGGCGGGGAGCTGCAACTGCGGTTCGAGGACGGGGAACCGGCCGACGTGTCCGGAATCGACGATGCGCTGCGCGGGACGCGGTACGAGCTGCCCACCGGGGTGACCGTGGCGGGCAACGAGTCGTTCGAGACCCTCCAGCTCTACCTGGCCACCACGCTGCCCGGCTTCTGCCGCCTCGCCCTCGAACGTGCCAAGGACACCGGGATCGCCGCCGTGCCCCGCGGGGCTGACGCGCCCGCCGTGCTCGGCGACGGCTCCCTGGCCTACCTCACCCACGTCCTCGTCAACGACGCGGACACCTCCGAGGAACGGCGATCAGAGTTCATCGCCCACGCCTACGGCCCGGACGGCACGCTCCTCGCCGAGGAACTCGCCGCTGCCGTCCGCTTCTGGAACCTGCATGTACGCGGCCACGGTTATCCGCAGCTGGCCGTCTACCCTGCCGGGACCAACGTCCGGGAGATGTCCGAAGGGCTCGTCCTGGACAAGCAGCACAGCCGACTCGTCTTCGACTGGGACGCCGAGAAACTTTGACTGAGTGCGGTGCGCGCCTATGGACTCACGTGGCGTCCCACCAGTATTCGTCAGCGCACCGCGCTGAATACAACAGCGGCAGCCAGCCCTCCGAGCAGGGCACCGACCACCGTCTGGGCAGGAGTGTGGTCACGGAGCATGACGCGGGACCAGCCCACGGCCGCGACCCCAACTACCAGTGGTGCCACTTGCGCGCCGTACGCGAGGAGCAGGATTACGACTACTCCGCCGGCAACGGCGGTGTGGACCGATACCTTCCACCAAATGGTCACGGCCATAGTGATGATGAGGCCGACGAGCATGGCGACGACCAGGGCGAACACCTCGCGGGGTGCCCGGAGGGCGACCAACAGCGAGATGCCGATCAGTACCGACGCCATCGTGGCGAGGAGAGGCACGGCGCGCTGCTCGCGGACTCGCACGTGCTTGTCGGTCCAGTGGCCGCGCTTCACACCGAGCATGATGACGGCGAATGGGATGCCGCCGCAGAACAGGGCGGCCAGCACGCCCCAGCCGAGCCCCGTGACGCTACTCGTGCTGTGCCAGCCGATGATCAGCAGTATCGCGATAACGAGGTTGGCCGGCGCAAGCGCGTCGGTGATGAGGCGGGCCGTGCGGGACTCGGTCACTGTGTCGTCTCCAGCGTTCGGGCATGGTCGAGCTTGGTGGCGAAGGTGCCGGTGAGGTCGGATTCGTAGGCCCTGGCGAGTTGCTTGAGAGCGTGGATCTCACTGGGCAAATCTCGGCCGCCGCTGGCAGGCGGGAGGACCTCGCCGGACGAGGGCTCGTTGCGCTGCCGGGAGTTCTGGGCGCCAATGATCCAGCAGGCTTCCGCTGCGATGTCGGCTTGGGCGCCTATGAGGCCGGAGGCTGCGACGTGGGCGCGGGCCTGGTCGCGCAGGCTGCCTGGGGCGTGGTCGCTGAGGGTCAGGACGGCGTCTCGGATCTCTATGGTGCGGCGGTACAGGCGGTCGTGAACGTGGCGGAGGTAGAGAAGCTCGGAAGTTCTGCCCCGTGGCGGGTCGAGGCGGACGGAGGGTACGGCCTCCGTGAGGCTGAGCCAGAGCGCGTACAGCTGCAGCAGGTCGCGGTATTCGCGGTTCCATCGAAGCAGTCGTCCGGCGGCGGGCACAGTGCTGCCGATCACAATGAAGAGCAGCGCGCTGAAGAGGAGAAGACTGCCGATCGCTTCACTCGTGCTGGTCGGCAGAGGGCTCTGCCCAAGAGCAGGCAGGCCCACGGCGGCCACGCGGTACACGGCGTAGACGATGCCGATGATCGTGCCGATGCCCGTGAGACGCAGGCCACGGCCGAGGAGGCCGGTGCCGGGTTGCCGGCCCCAGCGCCAGCACAGCCGGGAGGCGCTGAAGAGTGCCGCCCCGAGGTACGCCGTCCACACCCCTCCGTAGGTGGCGATGCGCCAGTCGGTGGCGTATTCGGTCAGCAGGTCGATCGCTTCGTGCGGCTGAGGGGTGGCGAAGAACAGCACTGTGATGATGGCTGCTGCGGTGGCGGGGGCGAGGAGGTGGACGCGGGAGGACTTGATTCCGGCTGCCTTCTCCTCGGCCATGTTGTGGACGAAGGTCAGTACCGAGTGCGCCGCGACGATGCAGCCGAGGTGCTTACCGAGAGAGCTCAAGTTGTTGACCCCGAGGGCGGCGTCCACAGGGGCGGCGATGGAGGGGAGCCTGAGTGTCATGGCAACAGCCAAGGCGAGGAAGGCGCTCCACAGGACTCGTTTGCTCGGCTTACGCCATGCGGCCGGGGTGCGCCACGCGGTGACCAGCCACAACAGGACCGCAGGAAGTATGTCGATCATCCAGGGCACTCTTACGAGTCGCTGAGCGCGTCGCCCAGGCGCCGCAGCACGCTGCTGCGCGGCGTCTTACTGGTCCGGGAGGCCGCGACTTTGCTGGCGATCAGCCCTGCGAGACGCTCGGCGTCCCGTTCGTCCTCGGTGCCGTAGCTGGCCCTGGTGAGGAGACTGACCACAGTGGCAGGGTCGATGTCCGGGAACAGGCCGCCGCCACCTGCCTCGACACCGTCGAGGATCGAGCGGTGGCCCAGGAGCATGTGACCGATCTCGTGCAGGATGATGTGGTCTTGGTGCAGCGGGCTGGTCGCCGCCTCGTGGAAGATGTGGTCGGCCTTCTCGGTGGCGATCCATACCCCGCACGGGGCGTCGGTCCCGGAGATGCCGGGGACGCTGTGCAGATGGAGGACACGGCCGCGCTGCGCCGCGATTCGGTCACACAGGACTTGGACATCGAACGGGTCCGGGATGTCGATCGAGGCCAGCACGTCCCCGATGTCCGGACGGTCGTGTCCGTCGCCCGGCTGCTGTCTTCGACTACGCAACGGCAACTCAGCTCCGCAGGTGGCGCTGTACGTGGCCGCGACAGAGGCGGCACCGGAATCCAGCATTCCGGCACAGGAACGATACGACAACCTTCAAGCGAATATGCCAAGAGCATGCTCAATTTGCGCTCATCCGATGATGATCAAGAAATGCGCCTGATTCGGCATCACTTGATCAAGGCTGAATTGAGCGGCAATCCGCATGGGCATCGATACGCACCGCAAGGCCGGGCCCCGCAGAGTGACCTGCGCCACACTCGTCGCCGGATCGCACCCTTGCGCCCGGAGGCCACCTTCCGTTCACCTGCTGGACGCTTCATCGTCGGGAAGTCCCTCAAGCGTGCGAGCCCTCTCAAGGAATCCCTTGATCGTCGTGAGGGTCTCCGGCGACAGGCCGGAGGCTCTCAGGGCAATCTCTCGCACATTGTTGTCCCGCATGGAGGCGAGCAGGGACAGCTGCTCGGCGATGCGCTCGGAGGACTCGTCGCTGAAGAAGTAAGCAGGGGCCACGCCGAAGAAGCCAGCAAGGGCCTCCAGGTGCTTCATCGTCGGGTTGTCCTTCTTGCCCTTCCGCAGGGTCCAGATGTAACTCGCCGAGATGGTAGGCCCCCCCGACCCCTGGATAGCCTGCGCCACCTCTTCATAGGTGTACTCGCCCCGGTTCTTCGGGTGGACCGTCTTGAAGAGGTAGTCGAGCTTCTCCGCGAGGGTGCGCTGCCCCGCTGGCACTCCTTCGCCCATACAGGCCCACCCTTCAATGACTCACAGGGGCTCTTCGACTGGTGTGAACCATACACCGCCCGACGCAACTGTTCCATTCTCCCCAGTTGACGCAGTCCATCCTCCCTGGTCTATTGTCTTCGCGTCGGCATCGACTGATGCGAATGCACAGGCAGCGCTTTCGCAGCTCAGACGGACGGGGAGGGGGCGCTGTGCAGACGTGGCCACTGAGGACCCCTGTCGCCGCAGCCAGGCGAGGGCCAAGCCACGCCGCCCGACGGTCGGCAACATGCTCTGGGCTCGCCCGCAGCCTCCACACGGACCGGCGCGCAGATCATCGAGACAGCCACCAGGCGCCCTGGCGCGAAGACGACCGCCAAGAACGCGCTCTGCTTCTTGCTGCGGGCGATCCGACGCGCTTCGCGTCGGCCGCGCGACTTCTACAGGGTTTAAGAACCAAGTCTGGATCTTGACGCAGGGTCGTGCGTATGTTCGTCGTCCCCCGGGCAGCCCGCCTGGGCAGGACGACCCCGAGGAGCAGCGGCATACGCATACTTCGGGCCTCATAGGCCCACAAACAGCGACGGCGCCCGAGAGGTGCAACTCCCGGACGCCGAACGCTTCACGGCACAAACCGCCCCGGCAAGGGCGGATATCGCCACCATCACCACGCTGATCCCTTCCACGGGGCGTCTCAGCGTGGCAACACCAAAGGAGATTCTCGCATGCGCTCCGCCCTGCGCAAAAGGCCCGACGGCCTGACCTGCGCGGCAGCCCCCCTCGTTCCCGCGTCCCCCCGCCTCGGGCATGAGCACGCCCTGGCCACCATGCCGGCGCGTGCCTGCCGCCTGTCGGTCGGGAGCGGCCGATGAGCAGCGACGCCCGCGAGTGGGTGTGGGAGCACAGCTCCAGCCGGGGAACCGCTCGCCTGGTCCTGCTGTCGATCGCCGACCGGGTGCCCGACGAGCAGTGCACCGCCTGGGCCTCCCTCTCCAGCCTGATCGAGCGCACGAACGCGAGCCGGACCGCCGTACGCGACGCCCTCGAGAAGCTCACCACCAGCGGCGAGCTGGAACAGCGCGAGGACCTCCAGGGCCCGCAGCGGACCACGGTCTACCGCCTGCCCCTGACCGCAGCGTTCCTGGCCAAGGTCAAGGCCGCCGAAGAGGAGGGCTCGGACGCGGACGTCGCGCCGACGACGGAAGCGGATGCGGTACCCGAGCTGAAGATCGAGGATCTCCGGCAGTACGGAATCTGGCCCAAGGACAGTACGGATTCCGCCCCCTCCCGCCGGGTTCCGAACGGGTCGGATTCCGGCCCCTCACGTCGCAATCCGACCCCCCGACGGTACGGATTCCGACCCTTGGGGGGTGCGGATTCCGACCCCCAGAACCGTAGTGAACCGAAGGTGAACCGTAAGGACAGCAGTAGTGCTGCCGTCATCTCGGCCAGCCAGTGGCAAGTCGACCCAGCCACCCACGCCTGGGCCCGCCAGCAAGGTCACCTCGCCCGCCTCGGCGAGGACGGACTGCGCTCAGCCGACGCAAAGTGGCGCGCCTACCGCGCGGCCTGGAAGCCCCGCTCGGCGGGAGCCTGGGCTGCCGACTGGCGTGCCTGGGTCGCCCGTGAGCACACCCCGGCCCCGGGCCGCCCGCGCCTCTACGCCCTGCCCGGCAGCGGCCCCGCACCCGAAGGCGGCATGACCCGCGCCGAGGCCCACACCGCCGCCCTCCTCGCAGCCCTCGACGAGCCGACCGGAACGGAGTAGCACCCTCGTGGACCGACGCGAAGTCGCCGCCCTGCTGGCCTACATCGGCCGACTCGACCCCCGCACCATCCGCACCGACACAGGCGAGGCCCGCGACCAGCTTGCCCAGTGGCATGAGCTGCTCGGGGACGTGCCCCTGGCCACACCACACGGCTGGGACGCCCGTATCGCAGCCCGCCAGCACATCCGGGTCTCGCCGTACCAGATCCTGCCCGCGGACATCGCCCGCCCGTGGGAGAGCTACCGGCGTGACCGCCTTCAGCGTCACACCGACCCCACCCCCACCGCCGACCCGGACGACCAGGCCGCCTGGACCGCCGAGTTGGTCCGCACGCGGCACGCCGTTGCCTCGGGAGCCACAGCGCCGACGACATACCGGCAGATCGCCAGCGGCCAGGTCGACCCGGACCTCGAACCTCATCTCAAGTCGATCGGCCGGTACATACCGGATCACGTCCGCGCCGAACTCGCCTCCTACCGGCCAGCCCGCGCTGCCCGCGAGGCTGCCGTCGCCCAAGGCCAGCCGGACTTCCTCAGCGTCCGCTGCGAATGGTGCCACGCAGCGGTCGGCGAGCCGTGCCGCCGCCGGCGCGTCAGCCCCGACGGCTACGCACACGGGACCGCACCCCGCGCCACCCCGCACCCCGGCCGCGTCGACCTCGCCGCAGCACAGCACGCCCAGCAGCCCGCGATGGCGTGACCTGACCCGGCGGTGCACCCCGCCCGGTGCACAGCCGATACCACCGCCCCTCCCTGCGGCGCCCGCCCTGCGCCGCAACCGACGCCTGACGCCGCGTCCACCCGCCGCCGGACCCGAGCGGCCAACGCGGCACCACATCGGAGACAAGATTGCGCACCATCACCACCCACAACACGCCGCTCAGCGGCCTGCGTGGCATCGGCGACACCAGCTGGCATACAGACGGCGTGTGCCACGGCATGGACCCCGAGGACGCCGATGCCACGTTCTTCCCGCTGCCCCGGGACCACGAGGCCATCGCCGACGCCAAGGAGCTATGCGCCGCGTGCCCGGTCAAGCGGGAGTGCCTCAACTTCGCCCTGGAGAACGTTTTGAAGGAGGGCATCTGGGGCGGGCTCACCGAGGCCGAACGCCGGCCCTGGCACGACGGGCTGCCGCAGCGGCTCGACTACAGCCGGGTGATCGCGTTCTTCAACGGCCGCGACGTGCATCTCACCGCCAAGGAGCAGCAGGTCGTCATCGACCACGCCTACGCCCGGGGCTGGCGTGCCGACCGGCTCGCCGTCGCTCTGCAGGTCAGCCAGAATCACGCCCGCGACCTGCTGACCCAGGCCGCCCACAAGGTCTTCCACCGGGACCTCACCCTGGGGGTGCCCCCGAGGAAGAAGAAGCGGAAGCAGTCCAAGCCGGCCACGAGCACACCCGCGACCGGCCAGGCAGCCCAGGAGGAGCCTCCCGCCCACCCGGTACAGCCGGCATCCGCGCACGCCCCTCTCGGAAAGGCCGCCGCTTGACCCGCCTCTCCCTGTCCCTCGGCGCCGTCCCGGACCTGTCCGTCCTCCTCGCAGTCGGCGTCCCCGCCGCCGTCCTGGCTCTTGTCCTGACGGGCTGGGCGATCCGCCGGGGAGCCAGCGACCAGGAGAAACGTTCTGGCGGCCCCGCGGTCAAGGTCGCCGCCCTTGCCGCGCTCGGCTGCACCGTCTACAGCGCGGACACCAGCTGGCGGTTCGCCGCCGACTACCTCGACATGGCCGGCACCGCCGAGCGGGCTGGCATGTTCGCCGCCGCCGAACTGGCGCTGTTCGCGACCGCGCTCATGGCACGGCAGAACCTGGCCACCCAGGGAGCGCCGGGCATGCCGGGCACGCTGGTCTGGGTCATCACCGGCGTGCAGGTGATCCCGGCCTACGCCGAGAGCGGCCCCATCGGCGGCACCGTCCGGGCCTTCGTCGGCCCGGTCATGGCGGCGATGCTGTGGCACCTCGCCATGGGCATCGAACTGCGCCTGCGCACCCCCGGCGCCGCCTCCCACGGTCTGCTCGCCACTCTCGGCCGGGAGGCACGCGAGCGGTTGCTGTCCCGCCTCAACATCGCCGCCCGGGATCGCGACGCCGCACAGATCACCCGTGAGCGGGCCACTCGCCGTGCCGTCACCCTCGCCGCCCGCCTCGCGGAGCGCACTCCCGAGCAGCGAACGGGGTGGCGCGGCCGACGGCTCACCCGCCGACTGTCGAAGGCCATCGGTCGAGCCTCGGTCGGCACCGATCCCGCGCAGCGGGCCGAGCTGCTCAACCAGCTTGCGGCCCGCCGGCACGCACTCGCCCTCGCCACGGTGCCCCTGCCCTCTCCCTGGTCCCCGCAGGCCAACCAAGCGGGCCTGGTCCCCGCACCGGTCACCGGGACCACCTCACTGGAAACCGCGGTCCCCGGCGACGGTCCCCGCCCCCACGCCAACCCGACCGGGGACCGGTCCGCGCAGTCTGCGAGGGGACCGGTCCCCGGGACCGCGTCGGCACCGGGCTGTACGGTCCCCCAATCCGGGGACCGTGAAGCGTGGCCCGCGAGCACGGAAGCGGGGGCCGAAGCGGCTGAGCCGGGGACCGACAGGTCCCTCGACAGCGGCGAGGGGACCGGCCGCCAGATGCACGAGGTGCCTGCTCAGGCCACTCGACAGGACCGGGGACCGAGCGGCGCCGAGTCGGGGACCGACCCCACCACGGACCGGGGACCGACCGACACCGACACGGGGACCGACCCCACCACGGACCGGGGACCGACCGACACCGACACGGGGACCGACCCCACCACGGACCGGGGACACATGGTCCCGCTGCGGCGGAAGCCGAGTGGCAAAGCCAAGGGCAAGCGAGGCGGCCGGTCCCGCAGCCAGAAGGCGCAGCGCCCGTCGCGGGAGTTGCAGGCGGCTGTCGACCAGCTCGTGCAGCAGGTCCTGCCACACGTCCCCGCCCTGCTGCAGCGGGACGGCAACGAGACCGTCACCCGAGTCCAGCTCCGGGAGATCATCCGGCGCGAGGGGTTGACGGGCGGCCGCAACGACCGACTCAGCCTCGTCCTCCAGCAGCTGCGGAGTGAGGCGACCACCACCACGACCACAAGGAGCTCCAGCCGATGAGGACCTGCCACCGCTTCTCCCAGATCCGTCAGGAGTTCGAGCAGGAGATCGGCTTCCTGGGCAACCACTCCGAGCTGCATGCCGGCAGGCCGGCGGCGAAGGCCAGCGCAAAGCATGCGTTGTCGGCGAAACAGCGGATGGCCAAGGCCCTCAGCCGGCACGTCGTGCGCTGCCCTGAGTGCGGCTGACGCTCGCACAGCCGCAGCTCACGGCCCCGTAAGGCGACCGGTGGCCCGGCCCAGTGCCGGGCCACGGCCCGATTTCCAGGAGGCACCACCATCAACTCCCAGATCATGCGTTCATCCGCGCCTACCACTGCCGAGGCCGCCGCTTGGGCGGAGGTATTGGTGCGTCGTCAGCTCCTGCACGCGGCGATTCTTGTCCCGAACGGCCAGTGGCTCGTTCAGCGCAAGTCCGACAGTCCCGTTCGCGTGCTCGCGGGACCGGCCGACATCGTCGAGCTGGCCGCCACCATCCAGCACCGCATCCGCACCACGAGGCCCCGCACCCGATGACCAACCCGAACGACACCGACAACACCCCGGACCGCGAGCCGAAGCTCAACTCGGTCTCAGGGCGAGCAAGTTATCGGCCAAGACACTCTTCCCCGTCGGGGAAGGTGTCTTCGGCCGGACCCGCCCCGGGGGTGGCGGAAGCGGACCAGCACCGGGGGGTGCTGGTCCGCGAGGCAGCGACCGAGGGCGGATCGCAGCCGGAGAAGCAGCCGTCGCCGCGCAAGCGCCGCGCCACGAAGCAGAGCTCGCGCAAGCGCTCACCGAAGCCGCCCGCGCGTAAACGTGACTACGTGTGCAGCGTCCGCTTGAACGACGACGAGAAGACCCTCCTCGCCGCCGCCGCCAACGCCACCCGTACGAGCCTGCCTGCCTTCCTCGCGCGTAGCGGCCTCGCCGCCGCGCACGACCTCGACAAGACTGCTGCAGCCATCGCCGGACATCGCGAACTGGTCGCCGAGCTGTTCGCCGCCCGCCGACATCTCGGTCAAGTGGGCAACAACCTCAACCAGGTAGCCCGTGCCATCAACTCCGGTGGTCAGCCCACGGAGGTCGACGCAGTCGTCGCAGCGGTCCAACTCGCCGTGACCCGCGTGCAGGCGGCCACGGACCGGCTGCTGGACAGGCGGTGATTTCGAAGCTCACGCGGACCACGAAGCGCTGCCGACCAGCAGGCCACGTACGTCGCGCCGCAGTGCCTCTTGAAACCGGTCGCGTAGGCAGCCGACCTCGTCCTTCAAGGCACTCAGCCCCTGTGTGTCCCGCTGATCCGCGATGGCAACGTAGTCCCGCGCACGCCGGAGGCTGCGGAAAGCCGCGTCGGCGGCCTCGGACACGTCAGGCGGGGCGAGGACATGAATCCGCTGACGGGTGCCGCCGAGATTGAAGCCCACGAAGGCCGCCTCGGCCGCCTCCGCGCGCTCCTCCGCCGCCGCGGTTCTCAGGAGGCGCAGCAGGCCCTGCCCCGTCTCCTCCATCGCGACCAAGTACTCGGCGTACAGCGCCGTACGCAGCTCCAGCAGGCGGGTGACCGACTCCCTGCGCCACCGCCGGCGATCGGCCAGCGCCGTTGCGCCGACACCGAACAGAACTCCCAGGAGGGCGGAGAGCGGCGATATCCAGTTCATCCGCGATGGCTTCCCGCCACGAGGAACCGGAACGCACCACTCCCGCCGACCACCCAGTTGATCAATCGTTCTAGGACAGCAGCATGATTCCCAGGATCCAGAAGCGCGGGCAGCGCACTCTCGGCCTCCTGTACTACCTGTACGGGCCGGGCAAGTACGAGGAGCACATCGACCCGCACCTGGTCGCCTCCTGGGACAACAACGCTCCCGACCCCGGCCGCGACGAGTCCGCCACCCTCAAGCAGCTTCAGCAGCTCCTCGACCAGCCCTTGGCGAACATCGACGAGGCCGAGCGGCCGAAGAAGCACGTCTGGCACCTCTCCGTACGCAACGCCGCCGAGGACCGCATCCTCAGCGACGAGGAGTGGGGCGACGTTGCCCGCCGCATGGTCGCCGCCGCCGGCATCGACGACCCCGACCAGGGCGCGGGCTGCAGGTGGGCGGCCGTCCGGCACGCCGACGACCACATCCACATCGTCGCCACCCTCGTCCGCGAGGACGGCTACAAACCCGACCTTGACCACGACGCCGCCCGTGTCCAGGCCCAAGCCCGCGTTCTGGAAATGGAGTTGGGGCTGCGCCGCCTCAACAAGGGCGACGGCACTGCCGCGCAGCGACCCACCAGCGCCGAACGCCACAAAGCCGAACGCCAGGGCCGACAGCGCACGGCGCGGGAGGAGCTGCGCGAGACCGTGCGCCGCGCGGTGGCCGGCGCAACCAGCGAGGAGGAGTTCTTCGAGCGGCTGGCCGCCGCGGGACTGCTGATCCGCAAGCGGGCCGCCCCGTCCGGTGACCTGCTCGGGTACAAGGTCGCCCTGCCTGATGACCGCAACGCCCAGGACGAGCCGGTGTTCTACCCCGGCGCGCGCCTCGCGCCGGACCTGTCTCTTCCCCGCATCCGGGAACGCTGGTCCGCCGACAACCACGCCCCGGACACCGCGCCGAGACAGCCGGCGCCGGGCGGCCCGGCCTCCGCGCGTCGGCGTACGGCCTCGGCCGCATGGGAGGCGGTGCTGGTCGTCGAGCACAGCGACGACGCGGTGGCCGCCGCGTACATCGCGGCGGCCGGCGAGGTCCTGGACGCGCTGGCGAAGACCTCCGCCGCCCACACCCGCCGCGAACTGCGAGAAGCAGCCTGGGCGTTCGAGAGGGCCTCCCGCTCCCACGTCAGGGCCGAGCGCGGGTACGACCGTGCTCTGCGGCAGGCCGCCCGCGACCTCGTCCACAGCGGTCCCGCGCTCGGCCGTGGCGAGGACGGCGCGACCACCGCGATGGCGATCGACATGCTGTTCTTCCTCATCACCGCCGCCATCCACTGGCACGCGAAGAAGGGCCATGCGCAGCAGGCCGCCGCCGCCCGCCAGGCCGCCGAGCATCTGCGCGCCGCATACCAGGCCGCCGCAGCCCAGCCCCTCGGCGCTCTCTACCAGCGAGGCCGACGCCTCAACCGCCCCCTGCGGCAACGGCAGACGGCCGTACTGCGCGAGGCGCTGCCGGAACTGGCCGAGCAGATCCTGACCGAACCCGGCTGGTACGCCCTCGCCGCCACCCTCGCCGACGCCGAGAGCGCCGGCCACGACCCAGCCGGCCTCCTCACCGAAGCAGCTGGGCGACGGGAACTGAACAGTGCGGAGTCAGTCAGTGACGTGCTCGTGTGGCGGCTACGCCGCGCCGCCGGCCTCCCCGCAGACACCACCGACATGGCACTCGGCGATCACCCAGCCGACCGGGGCACGCACCGCGCGAAGCGGTCCGAACAGGGGCGGTCCGGATCTCGTAGCCGCAGGCAATAACTACAGACTTTTTGAATGGAAGCTGGTCCTGCCGTTGCGAGACGATCAACGTGTGTGCAGGACGAGACGAGGGAGGACCACGGTTGTTCCACCGGATACGGCGCCGTCGCGCGGAGGCAGAGATGGCCGAGATACTGCGCAGGCACGCGGAGTTCGAGGCGCGGATTATCGCGAACCAGAGGCCACCGCACCCCGCGACCATCGCCCCAGAGTCGGTCGCTGAGCCGGCACCGGTGGTGGACGACTTCCTGCCGGTGGATTTGCGGGTGCCCAGCCACGACCAGGTCGAGGGACGGATGATGCCGTGGCCCTGGCCGATCGTCCTCGACAATGAGGTCGTCGCCTGCGCCGAGTGCGCCACGTACCGGGACTGGCTCATCATCTCCACCCGCGGCCAGGTGTGGCTGCGCTGCCGCGCCGGACACCAGCAGCTCGAACCACGGCTCGATACCGCTTGGTTCAACCGGCACTCCGGCCCCTCGGACGCGACGCACGCGACGTTCGAGGACTGCCTGCGCCATCTCGGCCACTGACCCCCTTCCCTGCCCCTCCGGGCCCACGGGCCCGCACTGCCCAACCGTCACCTAGCACAAGGGGTCTCTCCGTGCGTGTTCGCGTCGCCACCACCGTCCTCGGCCTCACGGCCGTCACCGTCCTCGCCCTGCCGGCCTGCTCCGCCCCCTCCAGCCAGACCAAGCCCACCGCCTCATCCGCCACCCGCACCGGCATTCCGGTGAACGGCGAGCGGCAGACGGCGCCGCTGTCGTCGGCCGCGCTGGAGCGTCTCCTGCTCGACGAGAGCGACCTCGGCAGCGGCTACACCCGCACGCCCCAGCGCCCCGCCCGGCACGACGACGTCACCGTCCTCGGCTGTTCTGTGGGGGTTCTGCGGGTCTCGGCCGTGAGGACGTCGTAGTTTTCGCAGTTCAGATGGCTCTTGCTAGCAAGGTAGAGAGTGCAACACCTGTGGTGCAAGCGATGTCACTCGGACGGGTTGTCAGACCGAGGCGGCCCTGGCGAGAACGTCGCGGATGAACGGCGGGATCGTGAGATCTCCAAGCTCGGCGGGCGAAACGAAACGGAGCTCGGTGCCCTCGTTCAGGTGGAGGCCAGCCGGATCGCCGTCCCAGGAAGCGGCGAAGACTGTGAGCCGCTGACCTGACCCGTGCTCGTCGGTGATCTCGAAGAGCTCGGCCAAGTCGGTCACGACGAGGCCGGCTTCTTCGGCCAGTTCCCGGACGATGGCATCGGCTGGCATCTCGCCAGGGTCGCAGCCGCCCCCGAGAGCCGACCAGTGTCCAGGCCATGCGATGCCGACCACGTCATCTCGCAGATGCATCAGGAGATCGTGATTGCTGTTGCGGATGACGGCGATGGCCCCGCGGGCAGCGGAGGTGATGTCTGTGTGTATCGGCTCAACCTAGTACTCCAGCCGTAGTTGTGGATCTTGGTGGGCTGCCGTCAACAAGCAGCCGAGTATGGAAAAGGTGGGCGGAGTGAGGACTCACTCATTGACGGAGTGAGTCCTCACTCCGTAATCTCGTGGTCATGACAGCACCCAAGGAGAACCAGACCCCCCGCCGCCGCGCCCCCGCCATGTCGCCGGAGCAGCGCCGCGAAATGATCATCCAGACCGCGATTCCGCTGATCACCGAGTACGGCTCCGCCGTGACGACCGCGAAGATCGCCCGCGCCGCGGGCATCGGCGAGGGCACGATCTTCCGCGTCTTCGCCGACAAGGACGAACTGCTGCAAGCCTGCATGGCCGAGGCGCTCTCCCCCGAGCACGCGGTCCGCGAGCTCGACGCGATCGACGTATCCCAGCCGCTGCCCGACCGGCTCGCGGAGGCGGCCGAGGCGCTGCAGGCACACATGGACAGGATGGGCGCGATCCTCGGCTCGCTGGGGCATCGCGGCGGCAAGCACCCCGGCACGGTGCGCGGCGCGGGCCGCGACGAGTCGACGACCCGTATCCGCGCGGCCCTCGCGGAGCTGCTTGAGCCCGACAAGGCCGGCCTGCGCCGGCCCCCGGAGCAGATCGCGGCCCTCTTCATCGGGCTGCTCTTCGCCCAGCCGCGTACGGAGGACGGGCCCGACCTGACCCCGCAGGAGCTGGTGGAGGTCTTCCTGCACGGGGCACTCTCGGGAGGCGCCAAGTGAGCGCGCGGAGAAGACGCCTGGGGGTTACGGCCCTGGCCGTCCTGGCCCCCGTCCTGGTGTGGCTGGTCGCGGACCCACTGCTGGGGCACCGGCTGCGGATCGCCGACGGCGAACAGACGCTCGACATCGGCGCCGTGCCCGTGGCGGTCGTCGCACTGCTCGCGTCTCTCTCCGGCTGGGGACTGCTGGCCGCCCTGGAGCGGTTCGGGGCGCGGCGCGCCCGCGCTATCTGGACCGGGGTGGCCGGCGGCGTACTGGCCGTTTCCTTCCTGCCGTTGATCGGCGACGGCATGGACGGCGGCACCCGGGTCTCCCTTGCTCTGATGCACGTGGCGGTGGCGGCGGTGCTGGTCCCGGGGCTGGGCGGCAGGTCCCCTGGGGCGGGAGCCGGTGCTGCTAGGGGGTGACCGCCAGCACCAAGTACGCCGCGAACAGCACCAGATGGAGGCACGTCGCGCGGCTAGGGATGACCGTCAAAGTGCCCACCACGATCGAGATGATGAGCGATACCTGGTGGGGCGGGCCGAGGCCCAGGGGCCGTGTCGCTGGCGTTGAGCCGGGCCATGTATTCGCGGTTGACCGAGCGGGCCGCTTCGAGGTCCTCCTCGCTCTCTTGGAGTCGTCGGTGGAGTTCGACGGCTTCTTGTTCCAGCTCGGTGATGCGGCGGGTCAGGGTCTCGACGTCCGGCGGTGCCGCAAGTCCGGCTTCGCGCCAGATCTCTTCGCCGAGTGCGGCGGACAGGCGGCCACGTAGCTGCTGGTTCTCCTTGGCCAGGCGGGTGTTGCGGTCCTGCGCGTTCGCGAGGTCGGCAAGCAGTGAGGGTCGGCTGACGGTTTCGCCTGTGGTGGGCGGTGGTTCTGCGGCCTGGGTGTGGATCATGTTGAGGAGGTCGCGGTGCCGATAGAGGAAGGTCCGATCGACGCCGGCCCGGCGGGCGATGGCGGAGACGCTGATCTCTTCCCTGGCCTTGGTGGCGGCGTCCAGAGTCTTGAGGACCCTGTCCCGGCGGCGACTGGTGTCGGCCCGGCGGGCCTGGATGATCCCGTGCGTCTGCGTGCTCATGGTCGCTCCAGTCGGAGATCGGAGGTGGGCGGGCGAACCTGTGGCATGCCCAGGGGGACGGCCCGGCGCCCGCGGCGAACGAGAGCGATCGCTTCCTCGAGTTCGCTCCGCTCGGCTTCCGAGAGGTGGTCGAGGTGATCCTCGGCCCGGCTGATGAGGTTCTTGATCCGCTCGATCTCCTGCTCGGAGGGGATGGCCTTCTCTCTGGCCCATTCGTCAAGGCCGGTGGCGGACAGCACGCGTTCCTTGGTGCGTCGGAGGTCGTCGAGGTATGCCTTCAGCTCGGGCAGGTAGGAGGGGTCGGTGCGGAAGTGGTCGCAACCGCCGCACTGCCAGCGGAACGGGCAAGCTCCGCCGCCTGCCTGAACGTTGCTGGGCTCGGTGCAGCCGCCGAAGGGGACGGCGACCTTGCCGATCGCGTGGCGGGCGTAGCGGGCCCGTTGCCCGTCGATCAAGGTCTCGACTTCTCGCCAGACCGGGGCTCCGTGCCGGTCCAGCTGGTGACGTGCCACCTGGTCGACGGCGGCTCTGCGCCGGGCTTCGCCGACTCGGTAGTAGGTCTGTGTGACTCGGAGAGAGTCGTGGTCCATGAGCTCGCTCAGGACGTCGATGGGGACGCCGGCGTCCGCATGCCGTTGGGCATAGGTGTGGCGGTGCGAGTAGGGGATGACGTCCTGCTTGGGGAATTCACGGCCGTTGGACATGATCAGCGGGGGCAGGCTGTCGACCCAGTCGCGATGCTTGGTCGTGAGGGTCTCGTTGCTGAGGCCGTGCAGGCCGAAGTGGTTGCGCAGCGTACGGCCCAGCAGCTTCAGCTGCTGGGAGGCGGTGTTCGGGAAGCGCTCGCGGGCGGCCTGCTGCTGTTCTTGGATGATTTTGGCGGTTGCCGCGGTGATGGGCAGCTCGCGACCCAGCCGCTGTTCCTTGATGTTGTCGTAGATCAGCACCCACCCGCCCTCCTTGTCCTGGCGGAGGCAGTCCCAGGCCAGCTGGCAGATCTCGTCGGGACGGCGGCCGGTGTCGATGAGGAGCTCAATGGCGACGCGGAAGTCGCGCGACGCCATCGAGCCCAGGAGCGGGAGGGCGTCGCAGAGAATGCGTACGACTTCCAGGGGCAGGGCTCGGCCGGGTTCGTCGCCGCGCTCGGCTTCGCGGGGGATGTCTTCTTCCCGCAGGGCGAAGTCGGGTGCCAGCCCTTCCAGGGGTTCCCCGGCTCGGGTCAGCCCGAGGACCCGCATGCGGGTGAGCATGCGCCGGACATGGCGGCAGGTCTGCTGCCGCAGCCGGGCAGTGAGGTCCTTGCGGGATTCCAGGTAGGCGAGCCGGTTGGTGAACTGCACGATGTCGTCACGGCCGAGGGCGACGATGTCCAGGCCCTGCGCGGCATTCTGCAGGCGCAGACTCTCGGAGAGCTTGGCCATGTAGGCGATATGGCACTGGACGGTGGCGCCGACGCTGCCGCGACGGTGGGGCAGATCGTCGATGGCCCAGCGCTTGACGGCCTGCCGAAGCCATGGCTGGGTGATCTGTCCGAAGCGGAGCCATCCCGAGTGGCCGAACACGTGCAGGTCCCAGGTGTCCTTGAGGAACTCACTGGCCGGCGAGGACATCGCCCGGCGGTGGACTCGTTGGAAGGACTCGAGCAGGCAGCGGGCCCGTTGTCCCCGCTCGGTGTTGAGATCGTCAACGGAGGCCGACTGCTGTCTCCGGAGCTCGTTGACCAGAGGTCTCAGCTCGTTGAGAGGGGTCTTGAGGCCCTGACGGCAGCGTTCATAGACGCCGTGGACGATCTGGGCGCTGGCCAGCGGAGACAGGCCCCGCAAGGTGACGTTGTTGAGCACGGGGACCGGGGACTGCAGGCGGCACCAGGTCTCTTCATCCAGGCTGGAGTCGGCTCGCAGGTCCTGGCGCCAGCGGGCGCGATGGGCCTTGCAAAACCCGTGCTGCCTGCCCAACCGGAAGCGGTCGCAGGCGAGGACCTTGCATTGTCCGAACCCGGGCAGCGGAGCGACCGTGGGCCTGGCGAGGAACTCCTCGACGGACACCTTGTGGATGAACCGCTGCTGGTGCAGGTGAGCCTCGCAGAGCGGAACACGGCTGGACCTCCAAGGGCGGGGGCATCCCACCGCGCAACGATCGACGCCGAAGCGGCGGTTCCTGCGGTGGGCGGCGAGGAAGGCGTCCTGGTCCTGTCCGCTGGCGGCCAACGAATGCTCGCAGGACTGACACAGGCTGGTGCGGGCTCGGGTCGGCGAGCCGCAGTCCGCCGTCTTGCAAGGAGTCCAGCCCAGCAGCGGATGGTCCATCGGCATCGCCAGCACCTGAAGCTGAGCGTCCCAGCCGATCTCGGCAAGGAATTCGCTCGGAACCAACCGCCAGAGGAACGCTGCCGGGTCGTCCGCCTCCGGGGGCGCCGAGTGCAACGCGGCCAGGGTCATCGCACGGCCCCCGTCGTGAGCCGCGGGCTGCCGACACGCTCGACGGCATCGCGCAGCCGCTGCCGGCTGGGGTGGAGATATGGCTTCGCCGAAAAGGGGGAGCGGTGACCGAGCAGAGCCTGGATCACGTCCAACTCACCACCGGCATCAGCCACGTTGCTGCCAAAACTGTGCCGCAACATATGCGGTTTGATCACACGGCTGAGCCTGGCCCGCTTCGACAGAGCGGTGGTCAGATCGTTGATCGCGTCCGGCCGCATCGGGGAACCGATCGGTTCCCGGAAGAGATTCACGAAGACGAAGTCGCTCAGATCATCGCCGATCAGGGCTCTGCGCTCGAAGACGTACTGGTCGTGGGCTTGGACGACGAGGCGGTCGACGGGGACGATGTGGGAGTCTCGGGACTTCGACCAGGCGCCGTTGATGTTCCGGCGACGCACGACGTGCAGGTGCGGGCCGGGGAAGTCGCAGCCCAGAGCGCTGGAGTCGACGAGGAAGTGAAGGTCTTCGCGGTGCAGACCCACGGTCTGGCTTCGCCGCAGACCGGCTCGGGCCATGACGATGATCAGGAACAGATCGCGGGCCGAGGAGCAGACTCGCAGCATGGCAACCGCCTCTTCGTCGGAGGCGCGGTCCACGTTGGACTGCGGTTCTTTGACCCGGTGGCGGGCGCGCAGCCGGTAGTGCAAGCCGCTGTCGGAGCCGGCGGCCTCGGGCGGCAGGTCACGGGTGTCGGCGATCTCGTAGATCTGCGAGACGACGGAGGACGGGACGTCGCCGGCGCCTGCGGCGAACACGAGCAGGCCACGGACCGCGATCAGGATGCGGTTGATGCGGCGCGGTCCACGGACCGGTTTGGCACCCGGACCAGGCGAGACCCAGCCCGCCGTCGCGGAGGCGGGAGCGTGGCGAAGCCACAGCATGAACGCTCCCAGATGTCCCGCGGCCGAGCGCCAATCCAGGCCCAGCAGAGCGCACCAGCGCAGGAACAGGACGATGGCTCTTGCGTACGCCTCCGTCGTCGACTCGGCTCGATCCTTGCTGAACCGTACGTACCGCAGGAACCCGTCGGCAGCGGGCATCACCTGCATCTGCTGATCCAGCACAGTCCAGTAGCAATCGCCCGAAGGCATACGGACTTTGAACGCTTGCACGTGCTCTCTCCTCAGTTGTGCCTGCGTCCACAACGACATCCACAACGTGCACGACACGGCAGGAGTACCTGTTCAACTCAGCTCCGCAGTCCGCCCAGTGCAACAGTCCACCGCACTCGCGGGACCCCCACAGAACGGCTGCCCCACCCTGGCCAAACTCGGCGGCGACGCGGTCACCGGAAGCTCGCTCGACTTCCCCCGCAAGGCGAAGGCATCCTTCACCTACAGCGGCGATAGCAACTCGGAAGTGTCCGAGGAGCTGTACAGCGACACCGCAGGCAAGCTCTCCGACAGCACCGGCCGGATCTTCGCCGCGATAACCGGATGCCCGGAGTTCCAGCTCCTTTCCGGCAGCACCGCGATCGACATCACCGCGCAGCGCATGTCCGCGCCCCAGCTCGGCGACGAGCGGTGGAGCATGCTCCTCACCTTCTCCGCCGACGGGCGGGACAGTGTGGTCAAGCAGACCGCGATCCGCTCCGGGAACGTGCTACTGACCGTCTCGGGAGCGCCGGCCCTCGTCGACCAGCACCTCGACAAGGCTCTCGCCAAGGTAACGGCATCCCGCTGACGCCCTCCCACGCCACAGCGCCCCAGGCCAAGCGAACGGCCGGGGCGCTGTTGGTGTATCTGCGCCAGGACCCTTCAGGGGAAGAGGCTGAGGAGAGGTAGGAGCCAGCCGGTAACAGCAAACAGCCCGGCCTCCCGAATGACTCGGGAAACCGGACTGTCGGATGCAAACGGTGCGCCGGCACTCAGCTGGCCGGGGCGCGCAGGAGTCGGTCCCGCGTGCTCTCGGGCAGCACCCGGCGCAGAACCGGTGCGGTGGAACTGAGGGATGCGGCGAAGGCGGCGACGAGGTCGTGCGGCACGCTGGCGCTGAAGGACACAGCCCACAGGCACGGCGCGCCCAGCACCGGCTCTGCCCATGCCTGCCATCCGACAGGCCCCGCCTCGTCCGCCTCGACGGTCAGGGCACGGGGGTCGCCATCCTGGATGAGGGGCGGCACCTCGCCGAGGCTGAGGTGGGAGGTGAAGGTCGGATCCGTCGCCCCGGCGTCGAGCTGGTCGACGTCGCGGAGCCAGCCGTGCGCGGTGACGGCGTCGAGAACCAGATCTGGCCCGGTGAACGCGGCGGTGGGCTGATCGCGGGCATCGAGCGCCACGAGGAATTCGGCTAGGACCTCGCCTGGGACGTCGGGGGTGAAGTAAGCGGACCACTGCGCGAGCGGCGTGGTCACGTCCTGACGGGCACAGACCTGCCAGGCGATCGGCAGCCCGCCCAGGTGAAACGGCTCGTCCGGCAGCACCCATTGGGCCCACCGCAGGGTGTCGGGGCTGACGTGGAGCACGGTGCTGCGCAGGACCTGGCGGTCCTCGGGTGCCTCGTCAGGCTCCTGGCGTCCGCGGACGATTGCCAGGCTCGTCCAATTCAGGCCCGCCAGCGTGTCGGCGACAGCGTCGTAGAGACGTCCGTCGTCACCGGCGAGGTGTCGAGGGCCGACCCAGTACGCGGGCTGAGCGCGGTTCGGGGTAGACGGGCCGAGCGAGTGGCTGGGGTTCAGGGGCGCCTCCAGGTGCTAGGTGCGGATCGGCCGCGGGCGGTACGGCGGGGGCGGCGCGGTGGCGCCTGGACAGGGGCCTGCCAGGTCAGGGCCACGGCTACCTCGGGCGGCAGATGCCCGAGCTGGCTGTCCGCGTCCCGTCCCTCGGCCAGGTAGACGACGGGCCGTCCGGCCTCATCGCACGCTTCGACGACCTGCGCCGGGCGATGGGCCATGGGGAAGAACGGGTTCATCGCCAGCCGCAAGGGCGCGGTCCGGTCGCAGGCGGACAGGCGGTCGATGAGGTCACCGACGGTCATCTCCGAGGGCTCCACGGGAAGTCTCCTTACATACAGGCAGAGGGCGTACGGGACGGCGAAGGTCGCGCCGCTCAAGGTTGGGCAGAAGGAGCGCGGTACCGTGTGGAATCTCCTGACGCCAACTCGCCTTTGTCCTTCACAGGGGCCGGGAGGCTCCAGCACGTGTGACACGACGGGGACGATATCGGCTGGCATCTCCGTGGCTCACGGGAGCCACAGCCATGGACAATCACCTCTCTGACCTGGCTGTTTCCGGGAAGGTCGTCTACGTTGACATAGTTCTACGCGCGTTGGCCAGTCTTTCCCGGCTCTTTCCTGTCTGCCCCGGGCGAACTGCTGTCCGTCGACATCTGTAGGATCTCGCGCCCCATGTCGGAATCTCACGTCCGATGTCGTACGGATGTCGGCTCGTTGAGACGCCACAGGTCGGGACGGTTGGAGAGGGTGCGCTCGTGGCGATCGAGAGCTTGCAGGCATTGTGTACCGCGATGGACCAGGTTGCGCTGGATACGTGGCGGCGGTTGGAAGACAGCCGACTTCCGGGTCGCCGCTTCGACGAGACGAGCGTTACGGATAGCAACCTCGACGCGTTGAGGACTCAAGTACCCGGGCTGTTGATCTGGCAGAGCTCCCAGTCGAACGAGCGGGAGACAGGGGCTGACTGGGAGTGGTGGATCGGAGACGATGATGCAGGGTGGCTCTGTGTCAGGATGCAGGCCAAGCGCGCCTACGAAGGGGGCACCTATGCCCAGTTGCGACATGGCGGGACCGCGGAGGACACGTTTCAGTACGACACGCTGATTCGCGGCTGCGACCCCGCGCAGGGTCGCTATCCGTTCCATGTGTTCTACAACGGCTGGCCCAAAGGGGAGTTCCACCCGGGAACGCACTGGGCGGTACCTGCATATTGGAACGCCTGCCCCAACATGCAGGACTATGACAAGTGCGGCCACGCCGAGCCCAGACATTACGGCTGCGCCATCGCGTCGAGTCATTACGTCAAGCATGTGTGCGAGGCTAAAGGTCGCTCCAAGTATTCGGTTGTGGAGCACCTGTCCCAAGCGGTGCCCTGGTCGTATGCCTTCGGGTTTCCGCCGCACAATTCGAACCGAGAAGAACGTTGGGATCCCCAGATCGACCGCGGTGACTGGCTCGATCGTGTCCACGGCACCCTGGAGGTTCTCAGCGAAAGGGGCGGAGCGAGCGGCGCCCGCGACGCGTCCGGGCACCTGCACCATATCCCGATCGACCGTAATAGGCGGATCTTCGATCTCCCGAGCTACGTGCAGAGCATGCGGAGGATGGCTCCTGGCTTCTTCGATCCTGGCACCGAGGAAGAGGTTCCCGCCGCGCCTCGTACGGTGATCGTGAAGCGGCAAGCGAAGCGAAGCCGCAGCCGTCGGCGCTGAGCTGTCCTATGCGCCCTCGGCCGAGCGATGGCGAGCGTTCCGCTGGTACAGTCCGCGACCGCAGCGCACGGGCAGGGTGCAGTGGGGCCGCCGTTGCTCGCCAACCGAGGTTTTCGAGGATCGTGAACGCGATCGGCACGAGCTCCCCGGCCTGCAGGCGGGACCGCGCCGGGCCCATGGGCCAGGATGCGCCACCGTTTGGGCGCCTGGCGTCGGTGGTCGTCACTAGTGAGGCAGTTCCGTGGTGGACCCCCCGGGGGGCGTCACTAGGAATCCGCCACTGCGGTGAGACCGATCATCCCGACATGAGGTGAGACTGTCCGCACAGCACCGGGTCAGCGCGATCTCATACGACACGAGCCGCGAGAACCTACAACATCGAAGTTGGTCCAGGAAGACGCTGACCTGCAGGGACAAACTTCATTGGCAGATGATCGAGTAAGACCTCCCGCAGCGCCAGTGCCGCGAGTATGGCGACTGAAGGGGTGGCAGGGACAGTTCCCCGGAGGGAGGATTCGTCGACGGACGGCAGTTTGTCCTTGGGGGTGACGTTAGTCGCTGGAGTCCCGCTGACCTGCGCCGACCGGGATCGGTTGGCAAAAGAACTTGCCGGGTTTACTTGGGATCTGACAGAGATTCAGTGCGTGCGCTGGGATTGGTCACGTCGAGCTGGCTCCTGTGCCTCACGGTGTTCAGGATCGGTCTCGGCGCACGTTCCTGCGCCGTCGTTCGAGTTGGGGGAGCCAGCGCTCGGGCGGCTGGGGATCCGTGGCCGCTACCGCCCACCCGTCTTCTTCTTGAGGGTTCCGGGGCGCCCAGCTGCGCGGTGGGTCTAGTGCGAGGACGTCCCTGATGAGTGTTCCCATGGCGTCGGGGATGTCCCGGTCAAGGTCGTTCAGCAGGAGAGGAATTCCCAGCGGGCCCCGTCGGATGGCTGCCGACCGGTAGGTGACCTGGCAGAAGGCGTCCGCTTCGAAGACGACGCCGCGGGCGTCGGTCGGCCCCTCTTCGTCCGAGAACCAGATCAGCCGGTCGCCGGCGACCAGGCGTTCCCGACCGTGGAGCATGCCGTTCCGTGCGGTTTTTTCCCTATTGAGGAATGGAACGGGGTCCTCGAATGCACCGGGATCGTTGTCGCTGATGCCAGCCACATGCCCGGGGTCGCGCGTGGCGTGAATTTCCAGTAGATCACCGTCCGCGTGGGCCTGCCAGAAGTCGAGGACCTCGGCGGACGAACTGAGCAGATGGGGGTATGCCGTGAGCGCGAACAACTGCCCGGCCCTCAGGGGCAGGACGACTCGGTCGTCCGCGCGCAGGCGATGAATGGCAGGTGTCGGCTCCCAGGTGGTGATCCCGGTTGCCTCACCCTGGCAATGGCGGATCGCCTCGATAGCCGTCTCAAGGGCGACGCGGAAGAATTCCCTGTCTGCGTTGACCCGTTGGGCAGTGAGGACGCGATGGACAGCCCGTTCCACGTCTTCAGGGCGGGATGAGAGAGCCCTGAAGAGTACCTCGTAAGGGAAGGGGACCGATGTGCCGTACAGCTCCTTCGCGCGGTCCTCTGCGAGCCGGTCCGAGTAGCCGATCTTGAGCATGTCCGGGAAGGCAGGGTTCCGCTGGACGTACACGAACCCAGTCGTCCGAGGGGGAGGCAGGGGAGTCCTGGTGCGCGTCTCCCGCGAGCCGCTGGACCGCTGGCGCCTCTTGGTGCTTCTGGAGAATCCAGAGAGCTCGACCGGCGGGTCGGCCGTCAGCGCTACGACCCCGCCTTCGAGGTCGCGATAGGACGATGCGGTGATGTGGCGCCCCGAGGAATAGTGCTCGACCTGTGCGCGAGGAAGACGCAGCAACGCCTCCGCGAGCGGCTCAATCCCCTCACGCTCGTCGTGGTCCCTGTCACGGGCGCCCGGCAAGGATCGTGTCAGTGCCTCGATGGCCCCTTCCGTGACCAGGCCAGCGAGTTCCGGGCCGATGGGAGCGTACAGCGTGCCCAGGTGGGTGGACTCGATGTCCCATTCGTCTTGCTCGTGGTGTGATTCGGCATAGAGGTCGATGGGGACGCCCGAGCTCTTCGCTATGAGGAGCAGCTCGCAGGCGTGGGCTGGGTTGTCCAGGTCGAAGACGAAGTGAGCGCGCATACCCAGGGACTCCGTTCTGGGCTTGCGGCAGATGAGCAGAAGTCGACTCGCGTGTCCGGGATCCCTCTCGAAACCGAGGGGCAACACTCCCTCGCTGAGTGCGGCGCGGGCGGCCTCCGTCTCCTCCCCGGTTCGCACGATGATGCTCCACCAGGGCAGAGGGCCGTATGTGCCGTGTACCGCCTGGGGGTCGGGGACGCAGGAGCTGACGGGGTAGCTGTCTCGGAAGTGGAACGACCGGTTCAGGAAGGTCAGGATGCAGGCTTCCTGGAAGCGCTCCTGCTGTGTACGGGGCCGTAGCAGGTCGCGCTCGGCGGCGCTTAGGCAACCCATCGCCTCGGCGAGCGCCTCGAGTTGCTCGTCGATCAGGTCCAAGGCGCGGGTGATGACCGACCGCTGAGCATAGTTCAGCTGGAGGTGGCGGATCGCCTCGCGAAAGTACCCTCTAGCTGCGGTGCAGCTGGCCGCCTGTGAGCCCAGCTCCCAGAGATGCCTGACACCGCGGGCTGGAAACTGCTTCATCCATAGCTCTTGTGCCTCGTGGCCTTTCCCGATTAGGACACGTGACACGACATGCTGGACACGAGTATCGGGCTCCGTTTTCAGCCGGGACCAGACGGTGTCGGAGCACGCCTCCAGGGGTGCGAGTGAGCGAGGCACCACAGCTTCTACGGTGCGAGAGGCTTCCACGCCCCAGTGCCGGGCCAGGTCTCTGACTACCTGGGCAGTGGTGGCCGCGCGGGAACGCCGACGGAACCAGTGGTCCAGGAGAAGGGCGTACGCGCTTTCCAAGTCCTCGGCACGCAGGCCGAGGCCGGACAGCAGGACGGAACCCGTTACTCCGTCGTATTCCACACGCTGGCGGACATGCTTGACCAGGCTGGCGAACTGATCTGTGTCGGGCTTGGGATCGGCGAAGACCGGGTGTTCGGCCAGGAGTCCGGTGATGTGCGCGGTAGATCGGCCACGCGCGTCCAAGACGGCGATCTGCAGAACCAGAAGGGCCCGCATCAGATCCAGATCGCTCGTGTCGCCGACGATTCGCGCCGGATCTAGCAACGGGTGGCGGCCGCTGGAGGTGGCGATCCTCGTGTAGATCTTCTGGATCCACTGCTCGCGCAAGTCAGTCAAGCCAGTAGTGGAAGGCACAGCTCTAATCCCCCTGTTGACACGGACGAGAGTGGAACCCTCTCCGAGATCCGTAACGGAGACCGTCCCACCTCACGGAAGCGCTTCTGGCGCATGGTGCCGTTGATCTACTGGATCTGCGGGCGACCTTGCAGACGCCGTACCCGTGAGCTCTGGTGTCTGGGAGGGCCAGGGCCAGGGTGCTCATCATCCTTGGCTGTCGCATTAGCGGAGTGTATGAGGTGCCACTGACAAGACCTGTGCCGACAGGACATGGTGCCGCGGCTGACTTTTTGAAGGGGGTGCTCAGGAGTTCTCGGGTGCCCACGAGATATCCACAGGCGCCGGAAATCCCCTGGGGCGTTGTCGGTGTCGGCCTCTAGCGTCGTCCCATGAGTTACCGCGACGTCGCCTCGAGGCAGGTCCTGATCTGGTCCTGTACCACCGTCGGCGCCCGCATGCCGGTGGCCATGGCCCCGTTGGCCCTGGTCTTCCTGGTGCGCGAACGTCCCGGTGGCTACTCCCTGGGCGCGATCCTCGCGGCGGCCTACGTCATCGGCGAGATCATCGGCGCCCCCGTCCTCGGGATGCGCCTACGCCCCGACCGCGCCCGAGTTCACCTGGCCGTCGGGCTCGCAGTCGGAGCCGCCGCCTTCGCGGGCCTCGGGGTGTTCCCCGACGCGCATCCGGCGGTCCTCGCCGGGTTTGCGTGTCTCGCCGGTGCCGCCCCGGCCGCTGCCACCGGTGGCCTGCGCACGCTGCTTACCGTGCTCGTCCCGGAGCGCGCGACAGCGCAGGCGCTGTCCGTCGAGTCGATACTGACGGCCGGCATCTGGGCCGTCTCCCCGGCCGCGGTTGCCGGTCTGGCCCTCGGTGCAGCATCGCCTGCCCCGCTGTTTCTCGGTGCCGCCCTGATGGCGTCGTCGGTCGCGAGCCTGTGGCTGCTTCCGGCCAGTTGGGGCGCGGACGACACGGGCGGCGAGGACCGGACGAGCGCGTCGCTGCTGCGGCTCCTGACCGGCGCCTGGCCGGTGTACGTCACGGGCGCAGCCAGTCTGGCCCTGCTCGGTCTGTCCGAACTCGTGCTGCCGGCCCTGCTCGAACAGCGCGGAGTCGGCGTCGGCTGGTCCGGTCCGCTGCTTACCGGAATGGCCGTGGGCGGGGGGCTCGGCGCCTTCGTCCACGGTCTTCGGTCCTGGCCCGGGAGGCTGCGCACCCGCAGCCTGGTGTTGATGGCCGGGACATCGGCGTGCGTGACCCTCGCGGCGCTAACGCCTCACCCGGCCGGGATCGCCGCCGCGCTGGTCGTGGGGGGCACACTCCAGTCGTGTGCGATGCTCACCCGCAACCTGTCCCTGCGCGAGGCGCTTCCGCCGGGCGCTCTGGCCGCAGGTTACTCCCTGATGTACGCGGCGGCGGGTGCAGGCTACGCGGCGACAGGGTCGCTCGCCGGTGCCCTCCTCAAGGCGGTGGCACCGTCCACGGCCATCCTGGCCGGAGTCGGCCTCACCCTGGTGCTGACGGGGGTCGGCTGGTGGGGCGAGGCGCGCCGAGCCGGCCGTTCAGCGCCGGGAGCCGACACCGCCGAAGCCCTCGGCTCCGCCTCTTGCACCCCCGTCGCCTCCGGCCCGCAAGGTCCGGCAATAGGCGGTCGGAGTGACGCCGAGCGCCTTTAGGTGCTGCCGCATCGACTGGGCCAGCCGTGCCGAACACCAGCAACCAGGCCCCCAACCTGAACACAGTCGGGGTTCCGTCGTGCGTGATCCCCGGTCGTACGGCCTGTGGGCCTACGAGTGTGGAGGGGCTCTGCGGGGGCGTCCGACGTGTCCAGCCGCGGTTGGTCACTCGGGACGGCCCTGCTTGGTCCGGTGGCGGAACAGGCAGGGGCCAGTACTCGGTGTCTCGCTTGCCCTCCAGCGCGGCGAGCAGGACGTCCTCGGACAACTGCAGGGCCGGGGCGTAGCGCAGGAGCTGGGAGGGTGTGACGGGGGCCCCTCGAGCCGGGCGGTGACCAGAGATTCGGGGAGGATGGCTTCCTCGGCGAGCTGGGCGCTGCTCATGCCGAGGTTGCGGATGCGGTGGTACAGCAGGCTGGCTGTAAGGAACACGCTGCGCCCACTCAGCGCTACGGAAACGCGCTTCCCCCAAGCCCCACGATTGGCGCAAGAGCATGGATGCGCGCCAGGCCCCCGGGACTCGGTCCCAGGGGCCTGGCATGGGGGAAGGCCGGTCAGTTCGTGTCGGCGTTCTCGTCCGGCTCGGGCTCGGAGCCCGTACGGCGACGCGCGGCGACAATCGCGCCGATGCCGCCGACGAGCATGAGTCCGGCACCGCCGAGGATCCACGGGGTGGCGTCGGCGCCGGTGTGGGCGAGCGAACCGACCGGAGTCTTCGGTGACGCGGGATCCGTCCCGTCCGCTGACGAGATGACCGAGGTGTCAGTGTCCGGTGTGCCGGTGGCCGGCGGATTGGACGGGGACCCGCCAGAAGTGCTCCCGGCCGGACTGTCCGTGGGCATCGACGGGTTAGCGGTCGGCTGGTCCGTCGGCTTCTCGGTGGGCTTGGGCGTGGTGGCGGTCTTGGTGTTGGTGACGGTCACGGTGACCGGGGCGCCGGGTCCGGCAGTAAAAGTCTTCACGGGCTTGGAGAGTTCGTAGCCCTTGGGGGCCTTGACCTGCTTGACCCAGAACTCGGCCTTGCGGCTGGGCACAGCGAGTTCGCCGGTGGCGGTGCCCTTCGGGCCGGTGGTGAGGGTGAGCAGGGTCTTCTCGCCGGTGCCGATGTTCACGGTGGCGCCGGGCAGGAGCTTGCCGGTCTTGTTGTCCTTGGCCTTCAGCAGAACCTGGGCGGGCTTGAACGGGTCGACGATCGTCAGGCGGGCGGTGGCGCCGGGGGTGACGATGACGTCCTGGTCGGCGATGACATCGTGGAGCGGGCTGCCTGAGGTGGTCTCCTTCAGCCGGTACACGCCGGGGGCGAGACCGGTGAAGGTCAGCTGCCCCTGGGCGTCGGTGGTGCCGCTGCCGGTCTCCTGGCCGGCGGCGTCGAGGAGGAGGAAGGCCGCGCCTTCAAGGATGTCGCCGGCCGGATCCTTCTTGACAATGCCGATGCTGCCCGCGTCGGGCTGGGGCGTGTCGGTGACAGCAGCGGAGGGCGTCGGCTCGGTCGGCTGGGCAGTTGCGGTCGGGGCCCAGGTGAGGGTGCTGGTCACCGCCGCGGCGACGGCGGCGGCAACGGGAAGGCGGCGGGCAGGGGTGATGCGCAAGCAGGAACTCCTTAACGAAGAAGAGGATGACGAAGGGGCGGCAGCGCGGGGCTGCGACGGTTCAGCGGGAGCGAGTGCCGCTGCGGGCGGTCGGCGGTGACGGGGCCTTCCGGGCGGTGCGGCCCGAGGTACGTGACGGCGCGGGCGTCTTCCAGGCGCCGGGGAACCAGACGGAGACGTACTGCTCGATGGCGTTGCGCAGTCCGTCTGTGTGGGCGTGTTCCCAGGGCACCCAGTCGGGACGGTCGCGAAACTCCTGGAAGGTGCCGTACCCCGATTCCCTCGGACTGCGGCCCTGAGATGCGTCGCGGTGGTCGAAGGTCTTGTGATCCTCGAACCGCAGCACCGCAGCGTCGAGTTCGCCTCTGTCCTGGTGGATGGTGGCCAGGCGCAGGCCGTTGTACTCGTCTGCACGGATGGTCCGGGCGAAGTCGATTCGCAGCCTCAGCGGGCCGCCGGGAACGGGGGTCGCGTAGTAGGTGCTGCCGACAACTCCTGCCTCGGTGAACGGGAGCTTCAGGTGCTCCATGAAGAACTCGCGGGCGTACAGGGCCAAGCGGATGCCTCCGGTCGGACGGTGAGGTGGCAGGTGGTCAACGGCCGGGGCCGGGCAGAGCGGGCCGGCTGGTGGTACTCCAGCGCGGGACGCTGGAAGCAGGAAGGGCGGCCGGGCGGCGGGCGGCGGCACGCTGGACGTCGAGCGGTGTCGGGGCCGAGGACCGGGGTGGGATGACCGGGGTGAGCTGGGCCATGCCCTTCACGTAGCTGTACGTTTCCTCCCGCCAGCGGGGCAGCGGCGCGGGATCGGACACGCACTCGGTGACGGCCTTGATCAGGGCCACGGGGGTGTCGGTGCTGGCGGTGGCGTACCAGGCCGGGCGGTCGATCGAGGTGCCGGCCCACAGCTGCCAGCGGGCGTCGCGGGTGGTCAACTCCGTCTGCGGGTTGAGGCGTCCGGTGGTGAACTCCAGCCCTGCGTAGCCGTCGGGCGAATGGATCGCGAAGACGCCCCACCGGGGGTGGTCGATCTGCCAGCCGCGGTTGATGAGTGGTACGGCGGCGAGGAACGGGTCGCGGTCCGTGCTGCCCGGCTTCGGCGTCGCGAGGTAGGCGGTCGGGCCCTGCTCGTACGCCTTGGCGAGCGCGGTGGTGAACGCGGTGACGAACTCCGTCGGGCAGGAGTCGTTGAAGCAGACGCCCCAGGCCGGCGGGCCGAAGGGATCGCTGTAGGCGTTGATGCGCCACAGTCCGTCGTCCTCGCCTTCGGGCAGGTAGCCGAGGCGGACCTTGCGGTCGGGTGCGTGGACGTAGGCGTTGCCGAGGTCGTCGTTCTCCAGTTCCCAGCCGAGGTCGAGAAGGGGCGCGAGGGCGGGGTCGCCGATCCCGGTGGTGCCGGCGAGATAGCGCGGGGAGACGTAGACGTCCCCGTCGATGGTGTGTAGGTCGTCGTGGGTTGGCACGCGGGTCCTGAGAGGTAGGCGTTCGGGGTCGGGTCAGCTGGTGCGGGGCAGCAGTGCTGCTTCCAGGTGGGCGGGCTGGCCGGTGTAGTGCTGCGTGCGCAGCCCGAGGCGTGCGGCGGCGCGGCAGTTGTCCGCCCGGTCATCGACGAACAGCACGCGCTGCGGGTCTGCGGCGCCGGTGGCGTCCATGGCCTGTCGGTAGGCGGCCGGGTCCGGCTTGCACACCTGCAGCCGGGCTGAGTACAGGGCCTGGGTCATCAGCTCGCGGCACCAGTCGTGGGTGTCGAGGACATCGCTGAGCGGGTGCGGGGCGTTGGACAGCAGCACCATCGGCAGCCCGAGCTGGTGGGTGCGTCGTAGGACGGAGACAACGCGGTGGTCCACCTGAGTCCACATGGCGGTATCGGCGGCGCGCAGTTCGCGCAGCATGCGCGGGCCGGGGTGGTAGCCGAGTACGCGGGCCCAGTACGCCAGGTCGCTCAGCTGGCCGGCGTCGTACGCCTCGCGGGCGTTCCAGAAGGCGTTCTGGAACGAGGCGATGTCGTCGGGCCGGTTGGCGAGGCGGGCGAGGTGACGCCACTGCTCGGTCTCGGGTTGGATGCCGATGACGCCGTTGTAGTCGAGGATCACAGCGTCGAGGGCGGAATTCGCGGTGGTGAGGGTCAAGGGGTGGGTTTCTCCAGGGCTCGATGGGACAGCGCTGCGACGGCGGCTGCGAGCAGGGCGGGCAGCAGCAGTGCGGTGGACAGGGTGGTGACGGTGGCGAGGGCGCCGATGAGGGCAGGTCCGGCGAGCAGGCCCAGGTAGCCGGTGACGGCGACCGTGGCCACGGCCCGTGGGCCGCCGACTCCGGCAGCCGTGATCAGGCAGGGAACGGTGATGGACAGGCCGAGCCCGAACAGGGCCCAGCCGGCCAGCGCCAACGGCGTGCTAGCGGTGACGACGCCGGTGGCAAGCCCGGTCCCGGCGAGGATCGCGCCGACCCGTACGACCGAGGGGGTGCCGAAGGCTGTGGTGAGCCGGTCTCCGGTCAGGCGTCCGGTGGCCATGGCCGCGCTGTAGAGGGCGAACGCGGCTGCGCTCACGGCCGTTGAGGCATCCAGGCTGTGCAGGTGGACGGCGGCCCAGTCGGCTGCCGCTCCCTCCCCCAGCAGGCACGAGGCGGCCAGTGCGCCCAGCAGCCACAGCTTCCCGGAGGAGACTGCCGGCCGCGCCTCGCTCTGCCCGGGGCCGGCGGGTGCAGCTGGTTGATCCGTGCCGTTCAGGGAGAGGGTTGCGGGGGCGGCAGCGAGCGCGGCGCATGTGAGGGCCAGACCGGTGGCGAGGAAGAGGGTGTTGTGCGCAATGTGGGCGGTGACGGCTGCCAGGGCGGCTCCTACGAGGGCGCCGATGGAGTAGGCGGCGTGGAGCGAGGACATGATGGGTCTGCCTGCGGCGTTCTGGCAGCGCACCGCCGCGGAGTTGACGGCCACGTCCAGCACACCGTGCGCGATACCGAACGCAAGGGCGGCGGTGAGCAGGGACGGCAGGCTGTCGCACCGGCCCAGGAGGGCGAGGCATCCGGCAAGGCCGGCGGCGCCCGAGGTGAGCAGGGCAGGAAGGCGCTCTGGCTGGGCAAGACGGCCTCCGGCCTGCAGTCCGGCGACCATGCCGAGCGCGGCGGCCAGCAGCACCAGGGCCAGGTGGGCGGTGTTCAGGTGGGCGGCCTGCTGAACGGCCGGCATCCGGGCGCCCCAGATGGCCATCACCACGCCGAGGCCGAGAAAGTAGCCGGTCAGCAAGCCACGGCTGCGGCGGTCCGTGAGGAGTGCCGTCTTCATGTGAGGGGATCCACCCTCGTGCCCTGGCCGTTCTGGTGGGGCGCCACGTCGAAGGTGAGGGCGCGCAGCGCCTCCTGGCCGCGGTGCCGGGCGTCTTCGGCGCAGGGGCCTGTGGTGATCAGGAAGCCGATTCGGGCGGAGAACAGGTCTCCCTCGGACGGGAGCAGCAGCCGGTCGCCGACGCTGCGCTGGAAAGAGATCTGCTCCATCCACGGCGGCCGGGGACCGTCGAAGCGGAGGGCTGTCAGGGTGCCGGAGGTCTCGGGATAGATCATGTGGATCGCGGCGGCCGAATTCCGGGTGGGGGTGAGGTCGGGGGCGCGGTCGCAGGCGATGTCGGCCGCCGCACGGGGCAGGTCGATGCCGGTGGCGAGGCGCACCAGATGGCCGATCAGGTCCCCGGCTATGCGGCCGTTGACCTCGATGAGCCGGGGCCGGTCGTGCACCAGGCGCATTTCGACGTGGCTGACGCCGTCGGTGATGCCGAGCGCGTCGATCGCGGCCCGCGCCGCCGGGGCGGCCACGTCGATCAGCGGGTCGGACGCGTCGACCGAGTGGGCGAGTTCTTCGAAGAACGGGGGTGCGCTGAGGGTCTTGCGGGTGATGGCGACTACGGTGGTCTGGCCCCGGTAGGTGACGCATTCGACCGAGACCTCGGGTCCGTCGAGGTATTCCTCGACCAGCACGCTCGTGCTCTCCGTCCCCAGGCCGGCGGCTCGGGCGGCGAAGTCGTAGGCGACGGTGACCTGTTCGGAGCTGTCCACGCGGATTACGCCCATGCTCGCCGCGTGCGCGGCGGGTTTCAGGACGACCGGGTAGCCGATCCGCTCGGCCGCGGCATGCGCCTCCTGGCGGGTGCGCACGCTCACCGATGCTGTCGAGGGGACACCGTGGCGGGCGAACAGGCTCCTCGCGGTGGCCTTGTTGCGGCATGCCTGCATCACCTCGGGCGCCGTGGTGGGCAAGCCGAGCTGGCGAGCGAGGCGGGCGACCGGGACGAGGTACCACTCGGTCCAGGTGAACACGCCGGCCAGTTCGTAGCGGTCGGCCAGAGTCCGGCCGGCGGCGGACAGCGCCGCCTGGTCGGTGGGGTCGGGCACGACCACGCAGTCTCGGATGAACGGCACCTCCCACGAGGGTTCATCACTGGTGATCAGGAAGACGTCGTAGGCGGTGGCCACGGACTCAAGGCAGTAGCGGCGATACGACTCGGCTTCCATGTCGGCCGCGGCCACGACCAGGACGACAGGGCGGTCGGACAAGAAGGCTCCTCGGAGGATCTGGGGGCGGATGGGGTGTGCTGGCTGGTGGTCACGGGCTGCGCCGACGGCGGACCTCGATGGCGCAGGCACACTCCGGGTGCGCGTCGAGCAGCCGTCTCGCGTAGAGCGCGGTGTAGTTGTTGGTGAGGCCCTTCACGCCGTGCGGGTGGCGCCAGCGCAGGGCCTCGAACAGCGCCTTCATGCCGACCCGTGTCGCGCCGGTCGCGAGGCGCTGGACGAAACGAGCTGCTCCAGAGCCCGGTCCACCCAGGGGTGTTGGGAGTCGAAGGCGTGGAACTGCTCGGTGATCGTCGGCCGCACACCGTGGTGCGGGAGGTCGAGGCCGGGCAGTCCGGTCGGCGTGATGGTGCACATGAGCGACGAAGGCTCCTTCCGTACCGGGAGGGTCAGGCCAGCGATGTGCGCAGCGCGGGCAGGGTGCGCAGGCGCGCGAAGGCGACCGCGAAGCCGAGGGCCTGCAGGACGGCGGCAACGGTGATGGCGTGCCCGAGCTGCGCTGGTGGCACGGCCGCGACGAGCAGGCCGGCGGCGGGGAAGGGCAGCAGGAGCAGCAGGACCGTCACGGCGAGGGTGCTGCCGAACACCTCGGGCGGGATCAGACGCGATCGCAGGGTGCGCAGGACGACCGTGAGGCTCCCTTCGCCGGCCATCACGATGGCGATCAGCAGGAGGTAGCCGCGGTAGGTGTCGGCCTGGGCGACGGCGAACGTCGCTGCAGCTGCGACCGTGGCAGCCACCGCGCCGACCAGCCACAGGCCCCAGCGGTCGATCGCCCTGCGGGAGGCGGTGATGGCGAGCAGGGAGGCGGCAGCTGCGGCGGACCAGATGAGTCCAACATCCGCGCTGGAGTGGTCCATCTCGGTGACGATGACAACCGGTACGGCGGCCTGCAGGAGGGCCATAGCTCCGTTGGAGACGACCAGGCCGCCCACCAGCCAGGCGAGCGCCGGCAGCGAACCCAGCATCGCCCAGCCCGCCCGCAGCCCCCGCTTGGCAGAGGCCACGCCGACCGGCGCCGTGCGCACGCGGGAACCGAGTGCAGCGGCGAGGAGAGAGAAGCTCGCGAGCGTGCCGAGCATGGCCGCCGGTCCGCCGTGATCCAGAAGCAGGCCGCAGACCGCTGGCCCGGCCAGAGTGGCGGTCTGGTCGATCCCTAGCAGGACGGACTGCACCCGGTGCGCCCTATCGCCGGCCTTCCGGCTTGCCTCACTGCCGACCGTTTCAGCCGCTACGAAACTGAACTCGGTGAGTACACCGGTCGAGGCGGCGAGCAGCATCACCGTGACCGTCGCGGCCAGCGTTCGGGCTTCGAGGGCCGTGAGAACGGCGGCGGAGGCGAGCACGAGTAGGGCCCGCGCGAGGCAGGCGGCACGGAAGACGCGGGCCGTGCCGTAGCGGTCGACGAGGGTGCCGGCCACGGTGAACGCCCCTATCCTCGGGATCCACTCCAGCGCGAAGGCCAGCCCGGTCAGGGCCGCCGATCTGGTGGTGGCCAGGACGAGCAGGGGGATGCCGTAGGTGGTCATCGCGAAGGCGGCGGCATCCGCCCCGCGCGGCAGATAAAGACTGCGCCTAAGCACGGCGGCGGAACGCTCCACGGCGTCCGGCGTCACGCGGCAACGCCGTGGTCGCCGCGGATCTGCGGGGGCTGGTGCGTGTGGATCCATTCGGCCAGCAGCCGCTGGACACGGCCGAGTTCGGCGTCGGCCTCGCCCTCTGTGGGGCGAGGATTCGCAGCTGGCTCGCCCAGCAGGGCGAAAGTGTGGCGGATACGCCCGGCGAAGTCGCAGACCGGTGCCGGGTAGTTGTTGCGCCGGGCCCAGCGGGCGGTCGCGTCGTAGAGGTCGGCAAGGTCCCCTCCGGCCGGGGTGAGCCCGAGGCCGGAATGCGAGCGGTCGAGGAGTCCGAGTGCGTCCGCCTGCTCGGTGGCCTGCCGGATCTGGTCCCTGGTGAGGTCCGTGAGGGTGCATGCCAGCGCGCGGGGCGGGATGGCCCCATGGTCGTCGATCTCGCTGACCAGGCGAATCAGGCCAGCCGAGGACAGCTCCGTACACGCGACCTGCAGCTGCTGGGGAGAGAGGGCTGGCATCATCGGCGGACCCCTCCGGCCAACAGGGCGGGTATCGGGCGGGCCGCTGTGGCGTGGGAGAACAGGTCGCCGTTCTGCCAGGCCGGGCGATGGGCGGGATGGGTCTGCACAGCGGGTGCCTGACGGGCGGAGGGGACCGGAAGCCGGGACGGGTGGCTGACCCACGTCCCAGGAGCGGTCATGGCCCTGCGATCCGGCCGGCCCCAGAGCGGGTGCCTCGCCGCGTGGTCCATCGGCCGTCCGGCAGCCCACATGGACAGCGCGCCGAAGACATGACCGAGTCCGTCACCGCCCGGCGAGAGGCGGTAGGGCTGGCCCTTGCCCGCGGTCACCACCAGGCCGTCGTCCATGAGCTGGCGCAGCGGCGGGTAGATGCTGGTCCAGTAGCCGTCGGGGATGACGATGCGGGCCAGGGCCCGGGCACTGACCTCATGGCGCGCCTTGAGCACCCACAGGATCGCGGGTGCCTGTCGGCGGGTGAGGAGGGTGAGGCTGTCCTCGATCTGCTCGATCGCGGACAGCGACTGCTCCGGCTGCTCCAGGTGCTCCTCGGCCCAGGCGGCGATCGCCGCCAGCACCGGCAGGAGCTGTCGGCCGCGCTGGGTCAGGCCGTAGGTGACGTGGTGGGCGGAGTGCTCGGTGCGCTCGATGAGGCCGGCGTCGCACAGCGAGCGGATCTTCGGGTGCAGCTGACCGCTGTGGAGGTAGGGCAGCTTGTTCGCGATCTGCGTGTAGCGCTGCGGCGGCTCGTTCAGGGCCAGCAGGATCCGCACGTTCCAGCGCGGGGTGATCATGTGGAGGGCTTCGGTGACCCGGGCGACATCGGCATCGACGGCGGGTGGCAGACCTGTGGTGGCCAAAGGGAGGAACTCCTGAGTGAGGAAGGGCTGGGGCCCGATCGGTCAGCGGCTCGGGGCAGCGCTCACGGTCGGCACGGGCGGAGCGGGAACAGCACAAGGCGTGGAAGCGGTGGGCGATGCCGGCGCGTCCGTGCGGCCGAGGCTCTGCAGGACCGCTTGGGTGGTGGCGGCCTGGGTGTCGCGGACAGCGACGGCTTCGGCGAGGCGACGGGCGCAGTCGAAGATGTGCGACACCTCGAAGGCGCCGATCTGCCGCTCGGGATGGACGAGCCGCTCGAGCCGCTCGCGGTAGAAGGTGATGCTCTGCTCGGCGAAGGCGAGCCGGTCGTGGCTGCCAAGGAGCGCGGCGAGCATGCCGGGCGGCTGGTCCTGGGCGTGGGCTTCGAGGTCGGTCAGCGCAGCGCCGTACAACTCCTCGATGCGTGAGCCAATCTGGGCGGACGTGGGGTGGGGCAAGCGGCGGGGTCTTTCACGGTCGGCGCTCCCGGGCCGCCCCGGCACGCTGGGGTGCCGGGGCGGCGGTGGCAGGGGGCAGGGTGGTGGTGATCGTCTGCTGGGTCATGCGGACCGGTCGGGTCTGCTGGCCCGGCGGCGGCATGGTGCGCAGCAGGTCGCCGAGGGCGGTGCGGTAGCCGTCGCGGGCGCTGAGCGCCGCCTCCAGCCACTGCGCGTCCATCCGCAGCTGGTCCGCGGACAGTTCGTCCATGTCGTGCCCGGGCCTCATCGCCTCGTGCACGCGCTGGCAGATCCGGGCGACCTGTTCCTCGGCCAGGGCCAGGAACGAGCGGATCTCAAGCGCCCGGGTCAGCGCGGCGGAGGCGTCCGGGCCGGCGGCCGTCTCGTACAGGTCGGCGACCGGGGCGCCGAAGACTTCCCGGAGCCTGCCGTCTTGAGTGCAGGGCTTGTCGCGGACGTTCACCGCAGGGCTCCTCGGCCGGTGGCGGGCGCCGTCGCGGGCCGGGCAACCGGCGCGCTGGTGGGCACAGCCGGGCCCGGGCGGGACCCACGATTGAGGCGGGCCAGACGCTCGGCAGCGAGGTCCTTCTTCCCCGGAGCGTCGGGGTCAAGGAGCCAGCGCACGACCAGGGCCCGCCCGTCACGCGTGGTCACGGCCGCATTGACGCGGTGAGCGAGGTCCAGCGTCGGGTCGTCGACCTCGCTGGGCTGCCTCTGAAGCGCGGCGAGGAGGTCGTCCTCGGCACGCCCGAGCGCCGCCTGGGACTCGGTGAGGAGCCCGTGCCACTTGACGATGTCGGTGGCTTCGGGGTTCGCGTCCGGCGCCGCGGCGACCGCGGCGGTCAGTTCGTCCATGCTCATCGCGAAGCGGCGCTCGATCTGTTCGGTGAGCACGCCCACGACATCCTCTATGCCGTCGGACACAGAGAACTCCTTTTCAAAAGGCACGGGAAATGATGGCCTTCCATGGAGAAGGACAACGAATAAGGACGGATCAACTCGTCTATTACTGTTCGGAGTTGAGGGATTTGATCAGTCGAGGCACATGCGGACGTCGCGGTAGACGTAGGTGCCGGAAACCCAGCCCTTCACACCGGTGGTCTTGTCAGTGATGTAGTGCCAGTTCCCGCTGGTCTTGTGGACGGTGAACTTGTGACCGCGGTAGAGGATGCCCAAGCTGGTGGACTTCACCGACGCCTTGGAGCGGATGGTCACGGCCTTCGTGTGGACCGTGTAGGGGAGCGGCGGGCTGGTCCGGCAACTGCTGGCGCTGGAGACGGTCGCCGCGGTGGCGACAGGTGTCGCGCTGGCGGTGGGGGCGGACAGCAATGGCAGAGCGAGTGCGCCGAACATCGCGGCGGAGATCACTATTCGAGTGGAGCGCATGCGGAAGTAACCTCCATGCAGGGAATGGGAATGCCGAGTGAGGCGGACGGGGCTTTCGCCCCGCCGGCGGTATAAGAGTCCACGGATTCGCCGGTTTGGCTAACCGGCGATCGTCGGCTATGTTTCGGCCCGCTCAGCGGATTTGAGGGTCAGCGGTTTCGGCCTGGCGGGCGCTGCGCAGGGGGTGCCGGCACCGTGCCCGAGGGCCCGGTGGAGCGGGCCATGAGCCGCACGGGGGGCAAAGGGGCGGCCTCTCCGCCCAGGCGGTTGGCGCACCACTGGAGGGCTTCGGCGACGGTGGCGAAGCCGCCCTCGCGCAGCGTGTGGGTCCCCGCGTCGGTGTCCGCTTCCTCGTGCAGTACGCGGAATGGCGCGGGGCTGCGCTCATCGAGGGCGCGCAGGACGACGACGGTGGTCATGTCGTCGGGGTCGTCCCGGGTGTAGCTGTGCAGGAGCGCGAAGTGATCCCCGTCGTCCATGAGCCGCTGCTCCAGCGCGCGGGTCGTCTCATCCGCAGGCGCGGTTCCCATGCCGGGCATGAGGCCGATGGCATCTGGTGGGCAGCCGCGGTGAATGAGCCAGGACTGCGCCATCGCGGGCAGGGGCAGTTGTGCGTGCTCGAAGCGGAACGTCCGTCGCTCCATGTCCCGCTGCAGGTGCAAGGCGACGAGCTGCGGTTCACCTGGGATGCCCCAGGTGACGGCGCGGTTGTGCAGGATGTAGTAGCTCTGCGCCCCGTCGGGGGTGTGGTGCTCGGCGAGTGCGGTGAGCATGTCCTGCTCTATCCCGATCGCGTGCGAGAACGCCTCCTCGGTCCGCTCGTCGGCGGCCTCGAAGTCGTCCAGCCGAAAGTCCGGTTCGGGTGGGGACATAGGGCCTTTCGCTAGGTGGGCGGGGGTCAGCGGCGGCGACTGGCGGCGGTCGGCCAGGCGCCGGGCCGGGCACTGGCCGGGGCGGCGGTCGGGGGCGGGCGGCTGTCGGCCAGTGCGGCGCGGGCGGCGTCGGTCAAGGCGACCGGCTGCCCGGCGTGGACCGGGTGGCTGGTGTCGCGGGAGACCAGCCCGGCCGCTTCGAGCCGCTGCAGGTGGGTGTACGGGATCCGGGTGCCGGAGGCGGTGGCCACGGACATCCGGCCGGACAGGAGATGCTCGTGCAGCTTGGCGCCGCCGGCGATGGCCAGCAGCGCCGCCTGGTCGGCTGCCGGAAGCGGTTCGTGACCGTCCGGCTGAGTGGTGCGGGCGAGATGCTCGATCGGCTCCAGGGCTGCGATCACTGACGCCGTGGCAGCGTCGCGTTCACCGGCGGCCTCCTCCAGTTCATGCGCCGCGCGGTCGATCCGAGCGAGCAGGGCGGAGTCGACCGGGAACTCGCCGCTGGTGAGCCGGTTCAGGAGTTGTCGGTGGAAGGTCACTCTGCTCTCGGCCTTGGCCAGCTCGCGGTGCCGGTCGACCAGGCGTGCGTGCGGCTCGTCGAGGACGCCGCGGTCGCGATAGGCTCAGAGGGTGTCTATGTCGTGGCCGGTCGCGGCCTCAACTCGGAGGTCGAGTGGGGAGATGGCGCGCCGGGCTGTTCCCGGCGCGGGATCAGGGGGCATAGGGGTGCTCCTGGTGTCAGCGGGCGTGGTGCTGCGGGGAAGCGTGGGCCGGGCGGGGCAGGCCCGGCATCGCGGAGGGCAGCGGTCCCGGCTTCGGCACGGGCCCGAGAGCGGTGAGCTGCGGGGAGCGGGCGCGGGCAGCGTGGGTGCGGGCGCTCAGGGGCCGGCGGGCCATTCCCAGGCGTTGCCCGACGGTGTCGTAGACGTCGTTGCCCGCTCGTGGCCGGACGGCCACGACGTGGATGTCGTTGCGGTGCGCGGACGTCGGCGGTGCGGGGCGCACGGCGTAGACGACACGCCACTCCTTGCGGGAATCCACGAACAACTTGCGGTAGCCCTCCAGGTCGCCGGTCAGCTTGATCCCGAACCGCTCGGCGTTCACCACGTCCTGCAGGTACGCGAGCGTCAGGTCGCGGATGTCGCTGGGGGCCTGGAGAAGGTCGGTCAGAGCCCGGGGATCGAAGCTGAGGCCGAAAGCCGGCTGCCCCGCGCTCATGACGTCGGCTCGCCCGGCTTACCGGAGCCGGGTGTCCCGGTCTCGGCCGGGTCCGTCTTCTCCGTGCGGGCCGAGGGCGGCGGGCCGGGCAGGAGCCGGTGCGCGGGCCGCTCCGGAGAGGTCATGCACGCCGACAGCGGACCGCCGGGCGCCCGGATCGCCGCGATGGCGTGGGTGAGGAAGTCCCGGTGCCATACGAACAGCCCGCTCAGGCCGGCTTCGGGATCCTTGTGCTGCTGGTAGGCGAGCCACAGCGCGTGGAGCCAGGCCACGACGTCGTCGTGCTCCTGCCACTGCAGGCACCAGGGTGCCGCCGTCGTGACCTCGCCTCCATACACCGGCATCAGGAAGTCGTCGACCCAGTCGCTCAGGGCGTCCAGTTCGTCCTCGTACTCCTCGCCCTCCAGCTCCAGAATCGGGCGCGGCTCGGGCGGAGCGGCCGGGGTGGGGCCACCGAGCCCCGGCATGCCGAACGCGGCGAACGGTGATGGGCCTGGAGTCGGCCCGGCGGCGAGGTGGTCGAGCTGCTGGGCCTGCTGGGCGGACTGCTCCATGAGCTTCCGGACGCGGGCCTCGATTCCTTCGAGGTGGGGATCCGGAATCCTTATCGGGTCCAACTCCCCATCGCCGTGGGGTTCTACGGATTCAGGCATGAAAAAGACGGGCCTCCTTGAAGCCGGGAAGAAGGGAAAGACGGGCCCTCGACAATGTGCGGACGGCTGTTGGGGAGGCGCCCGGGCGACATCTGGGCAAGGGCCCCAAATTCACTTCAGTGAACGGCTTTGATGACTCAGGCGGTCAGGACGACGTCATCCTGGGTGAGGGTCTGACGGACGGTCTCGGTGAGCCGGTCGGTCGCGATGGTGGCGTAGTGCTTGGTCTTCTCCACGCCGATGAAGTCGCGGCCTTCCAGTAGCGCGGCGACGCCCGTGGAGCCGGAGCCGGCGCAGAAGTCGAGCACGGTTCCGCCCGGCGGGGCTATCTTGACCAGTTCGCGCATCACCTCGACGGGCTTTTGCGTGATGTGCTGGCGCTTGGCGCCCGAGGGCTGCGAAGCCGAGTACAGGCCGGGCAGATAGACGGCGTTACGGGAGGCGTCGATCGGCCCGTTGGACGCCCAGACGATGAACTCACAGTTCTGTGTGAACCGGCCCTTCTGGGGTCTGGCCTGTGGCTTGTGCCAGGCCAGCACCCCGCGCCACAGCCAGCCGGCTGCCTGGATCGCATCCGTCGTGATGGGCAGCTGACGCCAGTCGGTGAACAGCAGCGCCGTCCCGCCGGTCTTCGTCAGCCGCTGGGCCTCGGTCATGATCTGCGTGAGCCAGAAGCCGTAACTGCGCTGGTCCATGTTCTCGCCAGTGAAGTCGGCCAGGCCGTGGCCGGCGTCGGCGGACGTGTACTTTTCCTTCGCGCTGCGGGAGGTGCGCTCCTTCGCGGTCCGACCGCCGGAGTTGTACGGCGGGTCGGTGATGACCGAGTCGACGCAGTCATCCGGCAGGGTGGCGAGAACGCTCAGCGCGTCGCCGTGGTGCAGGGAAAAAGGCAAAGAGGTACCCCGATTCGGGTGGGAGAGTGCGGGAAAACCCCCGTCGCGCACGCGGAACCCCGCGGGCGGAAATCAGGCATGCAGAAGCCCAAGGCCACAGACCAGGGAAGAGCGAGGGGAGTCCAAAAACTGTAGAGGCATAACGCCGGTCAACCAAAAAGTGCACTGACAAGGGGTCGGATTCCGACCCCTCACGCCGGCTTTTTGGTCAACCGGCGATCCGGGCCTACAGTTTTTCAACCGCCCGGCGCACACCGCCGCTGGCCCATCCCCACCACGCCTCGCGGAGGTTTCCCCTGCCCCGGCATACCTAGTTCACGGCCCGGCCCGTTCTGCGAGCGGCAACTCGCCCGTGCCGGCCCGCCCCTATCGCCCACCGCCGGCCTGCCGCGTTCCCTTCCACCACGCCTCGCGTACGCGGCAGTCCGGCACCGCACCTTGAAGGACACGTCCATGACGCCTCGTTCCCCGTCCCTGCCCCGCAACGGCGCCGCGCGAGCGGGCCGTACCGGTTGAAGTCGCTCGCCGCCGGTATTGGCGTCGTCTTCCTCTCCCCCTTCCTCCTCGGCGGCGCGGCCATGATGATGGCCTCCTCCAGCGAAGCCGCCCAGGCCAGGAGCAGCGCGTTCCAATGCATGACCGACCTGGACACGAACGCTGTCGCCGATCAGGTCACCAAGATCCTCGACGGCGCCTCCGCCAAGGACGTCCACATCGAGGGCCTCACCCTGCCCGCTGAGCAGATCCCCAACGCTCAGACCATCGTCGCCACCGGCATCAGCCTCGACGTGCCGAAGAAGGGCCAGATCATCGCGGTCGCCACCGCGATGCAGGAGTCCCGGCTGCGCAACCTCGGTGCTGGGGACCGCGATTCGCTGGGTCTGTTCCAGCAACGCCCCAGCCAGGGGTGGGGCACCGCTGAGGAGATCCACGACCCGGTCTACGCCTCCGAGCAGTTCTACAAGCACTTGCTGAAGGTCGACGGCTGGCAGCAGATGACCCTCACGCAGGCGGCTCAGGCCGTGCAGAGGTCCGGCTATCCGGACGCGTACGCGCAGTGGGAACCGCTGGCGACCGTGCTGCAGAAGGCCATTGCCGAAACCTTCCCCGGCGCCGGCAAGGACAGTGCCGGCAAGAGCACTGAGGCCACCCCCTCGACGTCCGGCTGCAGCACCGACGACGGTTCCTCGTTCGGTCCGATCCCCGAAGGCGCCGTCCCGAAGGGCTACAAGATCCCCGCGGGGACCGACCCGCGGGCCCGCAAGGCGATCGTCTGGGCGATGCAGCAGCTCGGCACGATGTATCAGTGGGGCGGCAGCTGCACCGCGCCGCACGGACCCGACCCGATGGGCCGCTGCGACTGCAGCTCGCTGATGCAGCAGGCATACGCCCACGCCGGCATCCAGCTCACCCGGACCACGTACACGCAGGTCAACGAGGGCAAGGCTGTCGCCATGAAGGCCCTGAAACCCGGTGACCTGCTCTTCAGCCGCGGCAGTGCCGCGCGCCCCGAGCACGTCGGCATGTACCTCGGCGAGGGCCTCGTCATCGAGGCCCCGCGCACATCCAAGCCCGTCCGGATCACCGCGATCAAGGACTGGGACGTCCTCGCCGCGCGCCGCGTCGTCTGACGCCGGCCTCTCCCGCCCGTCATGCCCCTCCCCTTTCTCCTCTTCCCCTCTGCCGGGCCCTTTGGCCTGCGCACGCAAGGAGCCTCGTCATACCCATGACCCCACTCGCCGACCGCTTCATCCAGCTCGCGTACGACCCGGGCATCTCCCCCAAGGGAGGCGGCCTGCCGGGCCTGTCGGTGCTGAAGAACGTCGTCAACAGCATCAACCTCTTCGGCATCGTGGCCGTCGTCGGCGCGCTCGCCGTCTCCCTCGGCGTCTGGGCATGGGGCCACCACTCCGGTGGCCACCAGGCCGAGGCGAACGGGAAGAAGGGCGCCGTCGTGGCGGCCGGCGCCGCACTCGGCCTCGGTGCCGCCAACGGCATCGTCGCGTTCTTCTCCGCCCTCGGCTCCCAGGTCCACTGATGCGCACGCGCCTCTTCTCCCCGTCGGGATACAGCGTCAGCTGGTCTCCACGCCGCCGCCTCACCCTGGTCGCGATCGCCCTGGCCTGCCTGCTCGCCATCGCTGGCGCGACCGCCTACTTCACCGGCCACGGCGGACAGCAACACCGCTCCTCCAGCAGCCCCGCAGGGTCCTCATCACCGAGCACGGCGCCGTCGGGCCGTACGCAGAAACCGGAAGCTGAGACAGGGTCAGTTCCCCAGCCGCCGCGGATCTCCGATCCCCTCGCGTTCGCCCAGGCCGCCGCGGCGATGCTCTGGTCCTACGACACCCGCACCACCAGCCACGAGCAGCAGCTTGCCGGCATGGAGGCGTGGATGACGAAGGAGAGCGAGTACGGCGACTGGGCGTCGGTCTCCGCGCAGATGCCGGATCCGACGCTGTGGTCGCGGATGGCCGATCAGAAGCAGTACGCCACCGTGTCCATCACCGAGGGCCATTACCCGGCCGCGTTCAAGCAGGCCCTGGCCGATGACCCTTCGGCGATCACCAAGGCGTACATCTACGCCGTGACCGTCACCGGCAAGCAGACGCTCGCCTGGGCCAAGGGCGGCCAGGGGGCGGAGGACCGCTCCATCACCCTCGCCGTGCAGTGCCGCCCCTCGGCCGACTGCTCACTCGTCGCCATCGCCCCGCGCGTCGCGCCCTGACCGAAAGGAGTCCTCATGGGGTTTTGTGACCTCCCCCTCGCGGACACCGTCTGCACGGTCGGCGAAGCCGTAGATTTCGCCTCCGACCCCGGCAAGGCGATCGGCGACTGGATGGCCAAAAGCGCCGGCGAACTCGCCGCCGCCACCGCCGACCTCGCCTCCAAGGCCGTCGACGTCACCACCCGCGTCGACCTCAACGCGAGCTGGTTCCGCGACAACTACGAGACCATCCTCCCTATCGGCCTGGTCGTTCTCGTAGCCACGTTCTGCGCCCAGCTCATCCGCGCCGCGATCAGACGCGACGGGCAGGCCCTAAGGCAGGCGTTCACCGGCACCGCATCCGGCGTGATCTTCGCCTTCGCCGCCATCGCCCTGACCACTGTCGCGATCGAAGTGGTCGACGCCCTGTCCGCCGGCCTGTTCCAGGCCGCGAACACCGACATCGCCTCCGCGGTCCGCCGCATGGTCAAGGTCAACCAGCTTCCCGGACTCGCCGGACTCGGCTGGCTCGTCGCCGTGTTCGCCGCCCTGGGAGCCTCCATCGGCGCCGTCCTGTACTGGTGCGTGATGATGGTGCGCAAGGTGGGCATTCTCGTGCTCGTCACCCTGGCCGTGTTCGCCGGAGCCGGCGGCGGCTGGGAAGTCGCACGCCGCTGGCGCAAGGGCTGGGTCGAGGCCACCGCCACCCTCATCGTCTCCAAACTCCTGATGACGATCATCTTCGTGCTCGGGATCGCCGCCATGGGCAAGACCGAGGCGAAGGACGGCCTGGGCGCGCTCGCCGACGTCCTCGCAGGCATCGTGATCATGATCCTGGTTCTGCTGTGCCCGTACGCGACCTTCAAGTTCGTCCACTGGGCTGCCGAAGGGTCCGACGGAGAAACCCTTCACCGTGCCGGCGGCGCCGGTGCCCAGCTCGCCAAGCAGCACGCCCAGAACGTCGGCAAGAAGGCAGCCGCGATGGCGGCCACCGCAGGAACCGGCGGCGCCGCCGCGGGAGCCGGCGCCGCAGGTGGCTCCGCCCCGCAGGGTCCGGACACGATTCCAGGTGGCGGCGGCTTCCCTGGCGACATCGCATCCAGCCCGGCAGGCCAGCAGGGTTCCCAGAGCGGCGGGACCGGTGCCTCGCCCGGTGGCGACGCCGCCAAGTCCGGCCTGGAGAAGGCTGTACAGCCGCCGCCGACCAGCGTCACCGACGACACCAGCGGCCAGGTAGGCGGCACCCCGGGGACGGGCGGCCACGGATCGGGCGCCGCAGCAAACCAAGCCGGCGGATGGCGGTCAGCCCCGCCGACCACGAGCCCGCCGCCGCAGGGGGCCCCGCCGCCCTCCGGCACGCAGAGCGCCGGGAGCAGCGGCACGGGATCCCCGCCGCCGCCCCCGACCGGCCTCTGACCATCTGACCGAATCCCCGGGGGCGGGCCGTGCCCATCGCCTTCTCGCCCCCGGGCCTCCCCGCGCCCTCCAGGACCAGCCCCTTGTCTGCTCTCTCCCTCGCCCCGGTCACGGTGAAATTCCCGCACCGCTCCCGCCGCGGCATCCTCCTCGGCCTCTCCCTCTCCCAACTCATCCTCGTATCAAGCGCGTTGGCGCTTGCGCTGGTGACCGTCGTCTCCACGGGTCTCCTCGGCGCCATCGCGCTGACCCCGCTGTGGGCGGCGGTCGCCGCGCTCGTCGCGATCCGCCGGCACGGCCGCTCCCTCATCGACTGGGCGCCGATCGTCGCCCGCTACGCGCACCGCCGCCGCACCGGGCAGACCCTCTATCTCGCCCGGCCCGTCACCCGGCCCCGCCAAGACGGCCTCCTCCACCTGCCCGGCACCGCCGCCTCCCTCAAAGTCGTCACCCCCGGCGACTCCGCCAACGGCGCCGCCGCCGTCCACGACCCGCACCAACAGACCCTCACCGCCATCGCCCGCGTCACCAGCCGGGCCTTCGCCCTGCTCGACCCCGCAACCCAGAACCACAACGTGAACGGCTGGGGGCGTGCGCTGGCGGGCATCGCCCGCACCGAGCACGTCGCCACCGTGCAGGTCCTGGAACGCACCGTCCCCGACTCCGGCGACACCCTCACCCGCCACTGGGCCCAGCACGGCCAGCCCCAGACACCCGTCGCCGGGCAGATCTACTCCGAACTGGTCGCCTCCGCCGGCCCCGCCGCCGCCCCGCACGAGACCTACCTCGCCATCTCCCTCGACCTCAAAGCCGCCAAGCGGCTGATCAACCAGGCCGGCGGAGGGCTTCCGGGCGCATTCACCGTCATGGAGCAGACCACCGCCTCCATCGCCCAGGCCGCCCGCAACGCCGGCCTCATGGTCACCGGATGGCTGAGCGCCCGGGAGATCGCCGCCGTCATCCGCACCGCCTACGACCCCAGGGCTCTCGCCGCGCTCCAGCACTGGTCCCAGACTGGCCGCGCCGAAGCGGACCCCGCAGCCGCCGGGCCCGTCGTCCAGGTCGAGGAGTACGACCGGCTCGCCACCGACACCGCCCGCCACGCCACGTATTGGGTGGAGAACTGGCCGCGGACCGAGATGGGGGCCGGGTTCCTGCACGGGATCATGTTCACCGCCGGCGTCCGCCGCAGCCTGTCCCTTATCTACGTGCCGCAGGGGCTGGAGTCCGCGCTGCGGGACGTCCAGCGCAAGAAGGCGGCGATCATCGCCGACGCCAACGAACGCGCCCGCCGCGGCCAGGTCGACAGCGAGGAAGACTCCGTCGAGTACGCCGATGTCAAACAGCGCGAGCGCCAGCTCATCGCCGGGCACGCCGACGTCGCCCTGACCGGCCTGGTCACCGTCACCGCCGCCACCGACGCCCTCCTGGACGCGGCCTGCGCGCAGATCGAGACCGCCGCCGTCACCGCCGGCGTCGACCTGCGCCGCCTCAACTACCAGCAGCCCGACGCCTTCGCCCTCGCCGCGCTGCCCCTCGCCCGAACCGCTCTGTGAGGCATGCACTCACAGCCCGCCCCTGTCCCCACACGGCGACAGGAAGGAACACAACCCCTTTGACCTCTCGTACGCGTCCGGACGACGCGCACCCCTACCTCCGGGCCGCGAGCGCCGGCATCCGCCATCACACCCGTGCCCTCGCCCGGTCAGCGCCTCCCGCTTCAGCGGTGGTGGACCGCGTGCACCTCGACGTGCTGCACGCCCACCTCACCGCCCTGCATCAACTCCTCGACCAGCTCGCCGAATCCGCCCGCCCCCCGCATCCCGCCGCAGGCCGACACCTCGCCACCGCGCACGCCCGGCTGTGGCAGGCGACCGCCGAGGTCCACTCCGCCTTCCACCTCCTGCCCGCCTCCACCTCGGATGCGAGCGAATGTCATCCGGAACGGCTCCCGGAGGGACCGCCGGTCCTCACGATCTGCCAGCGCCACCTGGCAGCCGGACACATCGTCCGCCGCAAGACCACCCCCACCGATCTCAACCGCCCGCACACCACCGCATGCGTGCGATGAACACCACCCGCCGAATCGAGGGCCTCTGATGAGCCACCGGCCCGACCGTCGCGCCCGCCGCGCCTCCGCCAGCCCGGTGTTCACCCCCCACGGCACCGACCGCGCCGCCCGCCGCGCGGCCCGCCAGCAGCTCGCGGAGGCCGCGGCCAAGGCCCGCGCCGAAGCCAGCGCCCACCCGGCAAGCCCGAGCGCGGCCGAGCACGACATGCCCACCGCCCTCTACCCGCCGACCGGGCGGCCCGGACCTGCCTCCGCCCGCGGCAACCGGCTGAAACTGCCGGCCCACCGCATGACCACCGCCATCGCCGCGGGCGCATATCCCTTCCTCGCCGAAGGAGGGCTCGGCGCCGAGGGCATCTACATCGGCCGCGACGTCCACGCCGAAGCCTCCTTCGTCTTCGACCCGTTCGCCCTGTACGGCAAGGTCGAGGGCTTCACCAACCCCAACCTCCTTCTCGCCGGCGTCATCGGCCAGGGCAAGAGCGCACTGGCCAAGAGCTTCGCCCTCCGGTCCATCGCCTTCGGCTACCGCGTCTACGTCCCCTGTGACCCCAAGGGCGAGTGGACGCCGGTCGCCAACGCACTGGGCGGCACCTCCGTCGCCCTCGGCCCCGGACTGCCCGGCAGGCTCAACCCGCTGGACGCAGCCCCCCGGCCCGCCTCCGTCGCCGAAGCCGACTGGGTAGGAGAGATCCGCAAGCGCCGCCTCCTTCTGCTGGGGTCACTGGCCCGGACCATTCTCGGCCGGGACCTGCTGCCGATGGAGCACACGGCTCTCGACGTCGCCCTGGACGTCGTCGTCACCCGCGCCGCCGACACAGGCCGCACGCCGCTCCTCGGCGACGTCGCCTCCGCGCTCAACAACCCCGAGCAGCTCGACGAGGCGGCCGGGATGATGTCGGGGCGGCTCGGTGAGGCGGCCCGCGACCTCGCCCACGCCATGCGCCGCCTGGTCCACGGTGACCTCGCCGGCATGTTCGACGCACCCTCCACCGTCGCCTTCGACCCAGGCAGCCCGATGCTCACCATCGACCTGTCCCGGCTCGGCGGGTCCGGCGACGACACCGCCCTCGTCCTCGCCATGACGTGCGCCTCCGCGTGGATGGAGTCCGCCCTCACCGACCCGAACGGCGGCCGGCGCTGGATCGTCTACGACGAAGCCTGGCGGCTGATGCGCCACCCCGGCCTGCTGCAGCGCATGCAGGCCCAGTGGAAGCTCTCCCGCGGCCTGGGCATCGCGAACCTCATGGTCATCCACCGGCTCTCCGACCTGCTCACCGCCGGCGACGCCGGCTCCCAGGGCCGCGCCCTGGCCGAGGGCCTGCTGGCCGACTGCTCCACCCGCATCATCTACCGGCAGGAGACCGACCAACTCCACGCCGCAGCCTCCCTGCTGGGACTCACCTCGGTCGAGACCGACGCCATCGCCCACCTCAACCGAGGACGGGGCCTGTGGAAGGTCGCCGGCCGGTCCTTCATCGTCCAGCACCTCCTCCACCCGCACGAGCTGCAGCTGTTCGACACCGACGCCCGCATGCACTGAAACTCCCGCGAGTTCCGGCCGCCGCCCACCCAACACGATCAATCAGTTAGGAGCACACCATCCAGTTCCATCCGACCATCCTGCTCTTCCCCGCACTCGACGAGGACGACCTCAACACCCTCGCCGACGACATCAAGGAGCAGGGCCTGCTGTACCCGGTCGTGCTGGACCGCAGCGGCCGAGTCATCGACGGACGCAACCGTCTGAAGGCATGCGAGATCGCCGGCGTCGAACCCGCGTACACCACATACGACGGTGACGACCCCGACCGCTACGCCCTGTCGGCAAACGTCCACCGACGCAATCTGACCAAGGGCCAGATTGCGATGATCACAGCCAAAGCCTGTTCACTGAGTGAACAGAGCGGCCGTTCACCGAGTGAACAGTCCTCCCGTTCACTGAGTGAACAGCTGGGAATCTCGCTGGGCACCGTAGGCAAGGCGAATGTCGTGCTCCAGCACGCGCCCGACCTCGTGGACCCGGTCATCAGCGGCGCCACCGGGCTGAACGAGGCGTACGCCGTCGCACAGGAGAACAAGGCCAAGGCCAACAGCGCCGAGGTCCAGCTCGCCCGGCTGCGGGAGGAGGATCCCGAGCTGGCCGACCGGGTCGTCGAGGGCGACCTGACCCTGGCCGGCGCGTGGGCCGAGCGCACCGAACGCGTTGAGGAGGACAAGCGGCAGCGCCGGGTGGCCACCCGGCTGCTGGACGAGGTCGTGCCGCCGCTCGCCCAGGCCCGCGGGACCCGGACGTTCAGCCGCTACGACCCCGAGTACGCCAGCGGAACACCCATCACCCGCGAAACCATCGCCCACGCCATGACGGCGCTGACCGAGATGGACCAGGTCTGGCAGGAGCGTGACCTGCCGTGACGACCACCGCCGAGATGCGCCTGCGGCACATCGTTGAGCAGACCGCGCTCAAGCTCACCGACGCCGACGGCCGTTTCCACAAGCGCCAGCTCACCGACGCGGTACGCGAGCAGATCGCGCGCGAGGACCTCGACCCGCACGTCAAAGCCGCCGCCCTGGACAAACTTGCCCAGAGCCTCGTCACCGGGTTCGGCGAACAGCGCAACCCCCGTCGCCACAGCCGAACCGGCCGCTTCTTCCACCCCGAGTACGTATTCAAGCTGGGCAACGGCGTCTGGGTCTGGATGAACCGCGCCACCGACTCCGACGTCGTGCAATGGCGCCGGCTGTCGAGGAATAACCGGACGCGCGTCGACCAGGCGGACAACGAGATACAGGACTACGCGGACGAAGTCCTCGACGCCTTCCGCGCCCATCGCGACGTCGTCTACCTCGGAGACCTGGAACGCGTGGTCTTCGGCTGGACCGAAGACGACGCCGACCAGGGCGACTTGTTTGGATCGTGACTCCCACGAACTGCGGGCCTGGGCGTCCCGCCTGGCCAGCAGCGAACCCACGACCCCACCGGCAAGACGTCCGTGGACTGCCGTCTCCCGCCCTCACCCATCCGACGGCTTGACGAGGGTTGGCCCGATGACGGCCCGCCTCGCCGTTCGCAAGGTGCGCCGTGCTGTACCTCGGCACTCCCTCGGGACCTGAGGTGCGGGCAGCGATGAGCGCCGGACGGATGCGCTGCATGACGACTCCGGCACAAGGCAGCCGCATCCCGGACGGCGCCCTGTATGCCTGCGACAACTCGAAGTTCGGCAGCGACGGCAAGGGCCGCTACTGGCCAGGCACCGATGCGTGGTTCGCCTGGCTGAGCCGGACCGTTGAGCGGTACGGGCTGGACCGCTGCCTGTGGGCGCTCGCCCCGGACCAGCCCTTCGACGCTGCCGGCACCCTCGCGGAGTCCCTGCCGTGGCTGGCCCGTATCCGCGAGCTGGGCGTCCCGGCGGCCTATGCGGCCCAAGACGGCTGCGATGCACCCGGGTTGCTGCCGTGGGACGCGTTCGACGTTCTGTTCCTGGCCGGATCAACCCAGTGGAAGCTCGGCCCTATCGCCGAGCGGCTGGCTCGCGAGGCGAAAGCCCGCGGCAAGAACGTGCACATGGGTCGCGTCAATTCCCGGATGCGCCTGGGCATCGCCGAGTGGTTCGGCTGCGACACCGCCGACGGCACCTACCTCGCGTACGGGCCCGACAAGAACCTGCCCCGGCTCCTGAGATGGCTCGACGAACTCGACGGCCGCCCCTCCCTGGTCGGCGGCACGGAAGCTTTCGGCCCGCCTGGTTCAGTGCCGGCAACTCCATCCCCGCCCACGGTGGCAAGCAATGCCGCCCCCGCAATGCCGATTCCACGAGGTCCACGTGCCCGAACCCGCTGAACAGTCCCTGCCACACCGGTTGCAGCAGTTGTCACGTGCAGCGCTTCCTCGACGGGCGACGCCGCCCTCCTCGCACACCTCAGAACTCCGCATCCCGCACGACGCCACGCCCCTGACAGCTCCACCCCCGGGACGATCGCCGTCCCCACTGCCAGACAGGAGACCGCACTGCAGCACCCCGACTTCGAGCTGTACGACAACGCAGGCCGGACCGCCGAACAGATCCACGCCTACCACACACGGTCCGCCACCACCGACGACCTGTACCGCTGGGCGAAGCGAGACGCTGAAGGCTTCCGCACCCAACACCCGTTGCCCAACGAGCCGTTGCCCGTGCCGGACCTGGACCCGTACCTGACGGCGCTGGCCGCAGCCACGACTCCCGCCGAGTTCAGCACGGTCACCAACGCCCTGCTGGACGCCGCCGAACCCCTCCTCAACACGGTCGTCGACTACCTGGCCGCCGCCGCGCAATGGCGCCGACAGAACCGCGGCGCCTCCCCCGGCTCCCCGCCCAAGCTGCTCAGGGATGCCGCCAGCCGGATCAAGACCGCCGTGGCCATGGCCGCCGACGCCGACCTGCAGATCCTGCGCGCCCACTACGACCCGCCCCCGGACATCGACGCGCTCACCCAGCAGGCTCGCGCAGCCCACGACACGCCTCCGGCTCCACCGCCGCCCAGGCAGCAGCCAGGTCCGGGACGGCCACGGCGTTGACCCGAACCACCATCACCGACCGCTGCTGAAACCGGAGAAACCCGCCTGCCACCCCAGCCCGACACCTCTGCCAGCCGGTACTCCGCCGCCCAGGCCGTACGTGATCTCACCGACCAGCTGAACGCAGCCCGCTCCTACGACGAAGCCGCCCAGCTCCTCCACCAGGTCCTGGAGCCCACCGAGGGACTCCTCCACGATCTCGAAGGCTTCTTCGAAGCGGCAGCCAAGACGGCCAAGGCATCCGAACGCCAGGACGGCTTCCACCTCTACCACGCCCTCCAGAGCGCCGCACTCACACTGCGCAGGCTCGGCGAAGACCTGCACGTCGCTGCCGAACGCATGCAGGCCCTCGCCCTCCCACAGCGCCGAAGCTGGCAGGAAGCCGTGGCCGACTACTACGCCACGGCCCACATCGCCCCCGCTCTGCCGCCGCCGTCTGCACGTCCCGCCGGCCACGCCCCCTGAAAACCACCGAGAGCCCATGCCTCAACCCCGCACCGACCTGCCCACCTTCGCCACCACACTCGCCCAGCACCTGCCTGGGCAGTGGTATCGCAAGTACGAAGGCTTCCCCGCTCCCCAAGACCACCGGCCGGTCGCCGACCGGGTCTGGGACTGCGGTACCACCCACTCGGCGCTCCTCGACTTCCCCAATGCGCCCGTCGCACTCCTCCACGGGCCGGACGACGAACAGCTCTGCGTCACCGAACGCCCCCGTTTCCCCCACCAGTACCTGGTCGCCCCACTCGAGCCCGAGGGGTTCAAGCCGCACCACTTCCGCTACGTGGACGAGCCGAACGGCATCGCCGTGCCCAACGACCCAGTCCGTGCCGCCGCCGCGGTCGCACGCCGCGTGCTGCCCCGCTACCACCGGGCCGTGGACGCGGTCCACCACAACGCCCGCGTCCAGCCCGAGCCGCCGCACCGTCCCGCCGCACCAGAGGTCACCGAGACCCTCACGCTGGTGTGGTACTCGGACGGCGTGGTGGGCGCACCGTATAGGTCGGTGCCCGAAGACGCCCGCATGGTGCTGTACGGCTGCCGTTTCCAGTACAGCCCGCACGAGGCTGCCTTCGTCCTGCCCGCGTCCTACAGCAGCAGCGACCGCGCCCTGCTCATCCAGAGCGCCGTCCAGCTGCTCACCGCCCAGGGCATTGGCGTCAACTTCCGCCACGCCACCCCCGCCTCCGCAGGCCCACCGACCCGCCCGCCCACAGCAGCGCCCGCCACGCAGCCAACAGCGGGCACGCCGTCCTCAGCACGACGGTAGACGCCCCCGCACATCCTGGAGTTGCCTCTGGTGTCTGATCTCGACCAGCGGATGCTGCTGCACGACATGGCCGACCGGATCAACACCGTTGCCGACCACCTCCCGCTCACCGACCAGATCCAACCGGACCCGGCCCTGAGCGAGATCCTGGACGACGAAGTCCGCCATCTGGCCCGCCTTCTGGGCTACCTGGCCGGGGAGAGCGCCTTCCGCCACCGGGCCGCCACCCGCTACCCCCACCAGCCCACAGCCACCGACCGCCGCACCACCCTCGCGCTCGCCCGGGCGGCCGAGCCCACTGGTGCCGCGCTCGCCGCCCTCGGCGCCGCAGTCCACCAGCTTGGCCTCCTGGCCCACCTCGCCCACCTCGCCCACCAGCAGCCCGGCCCCGCCCGCGACCGGTCGATCGCCGCCACGCACCAGCACCTCGTGGACCGCCTCGGCGACGCCCGTACGCACCTCGCCCACGCCGCGAAGCAGCTGCGCGCTACCGCGGACACCCAGGTGACACCCGCCGCGACCGTGCCGCGACCACCCGCAGCTTCCGCTGCCGCATCGCGTAACCGCTGACCCACCCGCATTCTTCGGAGAACCGTCATTCCCCTGCACACTTCCGCCCGCCGTTCCGCTCTCCTGCTCACCGCCGCCGCGTCCGTCGCGCTGACCGTGTCCGCCTGCGGCGCCCCCGGTGGCACCGACAACGGCGCCACGGCTCGGGTCACACGCACCGCTTCCCCCGAGCCGACCGCCGAGCCGGCGCTGACGAAGAAGGAAGCCCTCGCCCAGATCGCCCACTACTCCAAGATCAACAACGAGGCCAACGCGCACAACAACCGCAAGCTCCTCGACACCATCGAGGACGGCCCGCTGTACGCGATGTCGGTCGCGGACTACAAGCACGACGAGGGCCTGCCCAAGGCCGACCGCGAGAAGTACAAGCCGTGGTCGTACAACCTTGCCTCCACCGACGTCTACATCCCCCGCTTCACCACCGGACAGCCCAAGTGGTTCGCCGCCGTCACCTACAGCGGCAAGAACAACAAGTACGCCCGCGTCCTGATCATGGCCGAGCAGGCCAAGACGCAGCGGTGGGCGATGGTCGCCGCCGTCGACCTCGACGACAAGAAGCAGGTCCCGAAGATCGCTCTCGACGCGGACGGCTACGCCACCGCGGTCGACGCCACCTCCACCAAGAACGTGGCCGCCCCGGTCGACGTCCTGCGTGACGCTGTCCTGGACAACTTCGCCACCGGAGGCGACCTGACCGGCAAGAAGGTCTTCACCACGACGAAGACGTCCACCCGGCAGATCAAGGTGCACGACGACACGATCCACAAGTTCGGCAGCCGCGGCACCACCCAGTTCTCCGCCGCCGCCACCGAGTTCACTGGCAGCTACGCTCTCAGGACCGCCGACGGTGGAGCCCTGGTCGTCTTCGCGCACACGCACACCCAGCGCGATGCTGTCGCCCATTCCGGGCTGCAGATCGTTCCGGGGAAGGACGACCGGGCCTGGCTGGGGGACAAGCCGAGTCCGTACTTCACCTACACCTTCACTTGCTCCGACGTCGCCAGTGTCCCGACGACGCCGGACAAGTCGAAGCTGATCGGCTACACCTGCCGCCGCACCGATGCCGAGGGCCTGTCCACTTCCTCGGCAGCGTGAGCATGAGCCACGCGCATCAGCAACCGCTCCCGCCCGTGTCAGGCTTCGCCGCCTCGCTCGCCGAGCACCTGCCCGGCCGCTGGCAGGCTGGAGAACCCACCAGCCTCGTGGCGCAGGAGGCCGGCAGCCACCGGATCTGGCACAGCGGCCCGCTGGCGTACGCCGCTTTCGACGCGGCCGATGTCCAGCGGTGCGTGCTCACCTCCCCGTACGGCCTGCAGCTGTACGTCCTGCCCCGGCCGCACCGAGCCGAGCAGTTCCTCGTGCTGCCGCTGCTGCCCGCTGGCTGCCAGCAGGAGCACGTGATGGGCCTGCCCGGTCCCCGCGGCATCGCGGTATCGGCCGATCCCGTCCGGGCTGCGGCGGCGGTGCACCGGCGGATGCTGCTGGAGTACCGCTTCGCCTCGCTGCCCGCACTGCGTGCGGGCAGCCCGGGCCACCTTCAGGTGCAGGTCACCTTCGATGCCGAGCGCAGTCCGCGCATTCGCACCACTTACATCCGTGCTCTGATCGAGCTGCTCGCGCGGGGCGGCTTCCTGCTCGATGCCGCCACGGGCGAATGCCATCTGCCGGACACCCTCACCGAGGCGCAGACCCGCCGCCAGCTCATCAAGAGCCTTGAACGCCTCCGGCACCTGGGCTTCCACGTATCCGTACGGTCCAGCCTCGCCCTCGGCGCCCCCTCGACCGAGCCCGTCCCGGCGGCGAATCTGCCGAAGGGACCGAGCCGATGAGCCGTCCCCACGCCGACTTCGTGTCCGCACGCCTGTGTCTGTGGCAGCGCCGTGTAAAGGAGACTGCGGGGCTTGTGGTCCTGCCGGAGGCGGGCACTGCCCAGGCGGACTTGGTGCCCGTGCTCGACCAGCTCGTCGCCGTGCACAACCTGACGTCCGGTCTCGTCTCCGACCTGCGCCAGACTGCCGAGAGTTCCCTCGCCGGCACCGACGTCGGATGTCAGTACCTGTCCCGTCTGGCCGCCGCGCTTGCGCACAGCAGCCGCGCCGCCACGCACCTTGGCACGGCCGTGACCGGTCTTGCCGACGCCCACCGGCTCACCTCCCACGCCAGGGGAGACGAACCTGTGGAGAACCGGCTGAACGCGACACTCGGCCACGCCGCCGCCCTGCGCAGCCTCAACCGGGCCCTGCACGCCGTCACCACACCCGACGCCCCCCGGGCTGGCGCGGTACCCCTGCCAGTGCTGGCAGCAGAGCACGGCCGCGCCCCCGACACCGGTGGTCCGCACCCTACCCGTCGGCGTCCCTGAGTCTCAGCGAACACCCCGCCGCATCCGCCCGTGCCCACTGGGAGACCCGCCTTTGTCGACCCGCTCTTTCGTCGCCCGCCCCACCGGCCTGGGCTACAGCGGCATCTACGTCCATCTCGACGGCGTGCCGAGCCACCACCTGCCCCTGCTCCTGACCGCGTTCCAGCACCGCTTCCGCCGCGACCTGGAAGCCATGTCCCGGTTTCTCGCGGACGATGTCGCCGTCGGCTGGGAGGAGCTGGGCACCGATCTCCTCGACGGCGCCCCGCCCGCGCTCGTCGCCGCGCTGACCGGCGGCGAACACTGGCCCAGCCGCACCCTGGACAACCTGATCACCCCGGACGGCTCCCCGCCGGTACGGATGACGGTCACCGATGCGACCGCCATCGAGCAGGACCTGCAGTGGGGCTACATCCTGCGCCCGCACGGGATCGGAGTGATCAGCCTGCTCCACGAGGACGCAGGCCCGGTCGTGGACTGGAACACCGACCCGCGCACTGTCTTCAGCGACAGCCCCGCCCACTGGTCCTCCACCGCACACGCCCCCGTCCTCACTCCCCTGCGCGCCGCCCCGCCCCAGGCCACCCCCACCACGCGCCCAGCGATCGGCTCCCCGGCCCGCCCCGCCGCTCGCCGCTAAACGCTCCTCGCCCGCCTTCCCGGAGGAATTGCCCTGCCCACTCCCGCATCGCCCCTGATCACGGTCGTCATCGCCACCCGCCTGCGCGAGGACCGGCTCGGCTACCTGGAAGCCATGCACGCCAGCCTCACCCGGCAGAGCGTGCCCTGGGAAGCCGTGATCGCCATCGACGGCGCCGACCCCAAGCTTCTGCCCGCGCCGCTCGCGAGTGACCCGCGTGTCCGCACCCTCGTGCTGCCCCGCCCGGTCGGCGCGGCCTGCGCCCGCAACCTCGCCCTGAACGACGTCCGCACCCCCTACGTCAACTGGGCCGATGACGATGACGAGTTCACCGACGACGCCATGGCCGTACGGCTGCACACCCTGGAAGCGACCGGGGTGGGCTGGTGTGCCGGATACAGCCAGGACCTCCACCCGGACGGAACGACAACGCTGTGGCGCTGCCCGACGCCGCCCGGCCGGCACGAGGCCGGCGACGTGTGGACGTACTGGAAGTCCCCGTCCGACACCATCCCCATCGGGCCGACCACCCTCCTGGCCCGCACCGACCTCGTGCGTGCGGCGCCGATGGGCGGCCTGGTCCAGGGCGAGGACTACATGGCCGCCGTCGGCGTCACCAGCCTCGCCCCCGGGATCCTGCTGCGCCTGCCGGTCTACCGGTACCGCAAACACCCCGGCCAGATGACTCACCAGGACGTCTATGACGTCCTGGAGCCGCAGGCTCGGCGGCATGCGTGGAACTACGGACGCAGCCTGCGAGCCGCCCTCTGCGCCCCAGAGACAAGCAGTGTGGCCGGGGTTGTCTGATGTCGTCCTCCGTCACCCCGGCCACGCTCGATTACCTGGCCCGGCGTCTGGACGAGCTGGCCGCCCAATTCCCCACCAGCCCCGACACCGTCGACCTGGTCACGCTCACCGACGACATCGGCGTGCTGGCCCACCATCTGCAGCACGCCATCGAACGCGCGCAGGAACGGTTCACCACACCGCAGACGGTCTACCCGCCCGAACGCGCCGCCCTGACCCGGCTCGCCCGGGCCGCCGCAGGTATCGCCCGAGCTCTGGACACACTCGCCGAGGCCCTGACCTACGCCACGACCGGCTTCCAGCGCGAGGCCGTGGAGGACCTCGCCCACTCGCCTCTGCGTAACGACCCTGAGGTCCTGCGGATCATGACGGCCGAGAAATACGTCGCGGCCCGCGCCCGTCTGCGGCACACCGCCGCCGCCCTGCGCGCGCCCTCCACACCGGCACCGGCTGGGCCGTCCACACCGCGAACGACCGGCCTGCGAACCCAGCCGGCTGCCGTCCCGCAGACACGGCAGCAGAACCGCCACTGACCGATAAGGATCCCTCTCTGTCCGACCACTTCCACTTCCGCGCCCATCCCGAACACGGCTTCGTCGCCTCCGCCGACGCGAACTTCACCCCCCACCTCGCCGAATGGTTCCTCCTCCGCGAGCAGTTCGAGCCCATCCCCTTCTCTCCTGGCCTGTACCGGCTCACCGAGCCAGAACGCGACGGGCTGCGCCGTACCCGCCAAGCCGTCCACGACCTGCGCAGCCTCGGCTACCGCGTGCGGGACGACAGCGCGCTCGACCCCGCCCGTGCATCGGCTCCTGCCCGGCCGACGACCAGCAACAGCCTGGCTGAACGGCGCTCCCGCATCGCGCAGGCCGCCACCGTTCGCCCCTCCCGCATCTCCGCCTTGGCCAACACCGCGCCGGCGGCACCGCCTGCCGCCGCCAGCCACGCCCCGACTGCCGGTCAAGGACGGAGCCGGTGAACATGACCAGCGAGCCGATCCGCATCACCCGGGGCGAAGGCGGCGAGGTCGAAGTCGAAGGACCGTACGACGCGTTCGCCGCGAGCATCCTGGCCCGCGCCGGATTCGAGACCTATCCGACGCTGCGCGGGCAGTGGATCCGGCTGCCCTTCGACCTCGGGCGCACCTGGGAGAACGAACACGCCAGCTGGGCCGCCGAGATGCTGGTGGCCGCCCGCTACTCGGTTCACCTCGACCCCGACCTGCGCGTTTCGCGCCCCGGCCAGTCCACCCCGTCCGCCCCGACGCACCGGCCGGCGATGACCGCACAGGCACCGCCGGCAGGACGCCGGACACGCCACTGACCGCAACCGCCAGGAGCAACCGATCCCCAACCCGCCCACTCCCACCGCGAGCGAACTGGCCTGGAAAGCACGGGACTTCCGAATTCGCATGATTCGCATCGGCCGTGAGGTCGAGACCGCGCTCGATGCCACCCGGGACCGCCACGGGCAGACCGTCCACCACAACGCCGAAGCAGCAGCCCGCGCCCACCGCGACCAGGCAGCCCTCCAGGCATACGCCACCTACCTGGTCCCGCACGCAGGCGAACTGCTCGCCGCGGCCCGCCGCGCCCTCGACGCGCTGCCGCCCGCCCGCCACACCGCCGCATGGCGGATCCTGCTCGACAGCCTCGCCGCCTCCCACAGCGAGATCGCGAAGGTCCTCGACCAGCCTGCCGAACCCGGCTCTACCGCCGAGCGCGCGCAGCACACGGCCGTGTGGCCGCACCTCGCCTTCTGGGCGGACCACAGCTATCTCGCCACCGAACTCGCCGACCAGCACCAGCAGCGCGAAATCCCGCTGACCGACGAGGAACAGCAGATGTGGACCGATATGGCCCACGCGGCGCAGCGGCGGGGCGAGCTGGATCTGATCGAGTCGTGGTACGCCGCCGACGGCCGACTCATCACCATCGCCCACCTGATCGAGGATGACACCTCGACCGTGATCGCACTGTCCGGCGATCCGGATGCGCCGGGCTGGCAGGTGATCGGGCACTACGCCAACGAATACATCGCCGGGCAGGCACTGCCGTCCGCGGTCCCGCCCGGCGTGCTACGGCCGGACGTCTCCCGATTCAACCGCCCGGAGGCCGCGCCCGAGGTGTCCCTGCAGGAACTGATCCGGGACGTCACCGAAGCCCGAGCGGCAGGTGACGTTGCCGAGGTCCTGCTCACCGCCACCCAGCACGGCTACAACGCGGGCCCGCTGGTCCGACTCCAGGAACTCCTGGAGACCGCAGGCCAGTTCGCCCACGCCCTGGACACCGTGCGGGGCCAGCAGATCGCCGCCCGGCTCGCCGCCCTCGGCCGACACCTCGACTTCCTCACCCGCGAAGTGCACGAGACGGCCGAGGACCTCGGCGCGAGTGTCGCCGTCCTGCCGCCCCATCGCACTCCCAGGCCACAGGTCCGCCCGCGCCCGGCCCTGGACACAACGCCGCCAGCGCCTCCCGCCCGTGGCCCGTCGCCCGCGCGCCACCGCTAGAGCCACGACCCCAACCCGACTCCACATCCACCTACTTGAGGAGATCCAAACCATGGCAGTCCGTACGAGATGGACGATCGAGCATGCTCCTTGCGGCCATGAGGTCGTCCATGACCTGTCCGACCGCCCGGCCGACCGGCGGGCGGGGTTCGCCCGCTGGCTCGCTGGACGGGAATGCTCTGACTGCTGGAAGGCCGCCCGCGACGCCGACACCGAGTCCAAGGAGCAGTGGCTCGCGGCCAAGCGCGCCGAGGAACAGCAGGCCGCGGCCGAGTGGGCCGAGAAGTTCGACATGCCGCCGCTGGAAGGACCCGAGAGGGCGCTGGACTGGGGCGAGCGCTCCCGCCACCAGCTGATGAGCGCCGCGCACACCGCCCTTGTCGTCGAAGGCACCTGGGGCGAGGCGGACTGGGCGGTGCTGGAAGAGAAGGCCCGCACCATCACGAGGGCAGGCTGGTGGATCGACCAGCGGGACGCAGAGGGCTCTGACCTGGTCGAACTCCTCGACGCCGCCAGCGAGTCCGACCGCGGGACGGAGAACCCGTACCGCTGACGACGGCGGGAACATAGCCGACCATCGCCGGTTAGCCAAACCGGCGATCCTGCGGACCATTGATCCTCCCACCGCCACCCCGCACCGCGTGGAAGGACCTGCATGCTCCCGCCCTCTTGGACCCCTCCGCCGACTCCGGCCTTCACGCCGACGCCCGATCCGCTCACTCCCGCCCGGGACATCACCCACCGGCACTTCCACGCCGGCGACCAGGTCGTCGTCCTCAAGGGCGTGGCTGGCGGGGAACTGTGGGGAGACGCCATGCGCGTGGTCGCCTCCTCGTGGCACACCCCGACCGACGAGGACGGATGGCGGCTGCGCGACGCGACCGGCGGCCAGCAGTCGTACCTCACCGCCCACCCCCGCTACATGGTCCACCTGAAGCGCCGGTGCCCGGACTGCCTGATCTACCTTCGCGCCATGGAGGACTACCTCCTGCCGAAGTACGCCTCCCGCAACGAGCTGATCGACTGCGGCTGGTACACCACCACGGCCCTCGGCCAGCTCGTGCACGTCAACGACGCCCGGGACGGCCGGTGAGTCTTCCCGTCCGCCACCCCGGCCGAACCCTGGCCCTCGCGTACGCCCGCACCCGGGCCACCCTGACGCCGGCAGACGCACGCTGGCCCGCCCGTCTGGCAGCCGATCTGCGCGAACTCGACGCCGACTGGCGGGAATCGGCCGAGGTGTGCGCGGATGCCGCCTGGGCGGCCCGCGCTGCAGGACACAGCGCCCTTGGCCTGCTACTGCCCGAGCAGGTCACCGCCGCCGGCCCCGACCCGGTCACCGCCCGCACGTACCGGCACCTGTACCTGAGCGGCCTGCGCTACGACTTCCGATGCCCCAGTCTGCAGTCGCTCGTCGAGCGACTCCCCGCAGCCGCACGCGCGGGGCTGGACTGCTACAGCCGCGCCCTGTACGCCTTCGCGCTGCTGGGCCAGTCACGGCCCGAGGGCCTGGCCCTCTTGGACGAGGTCCTCGACCAGGCCGACGAGCACGCCAAGACCCTGCACGTGCTGCTGCACGGCCTGTGGCTCGGTCAGCACCTGCCCCAGCGCGCCGAGCGCATTCTCGACCTCGCCGCCCGGCCGCCGTTCGCCGCACGGACCGATCCGATCGTGCTCTTCAGAAAGGCCGGCGCGTTGCGTCAGCTCGGCCGGTACGAGGAGGGGCTTGCGGCGATCGACCGCGCGCTGGACCTGCTGCCGCCGGGTGATGTGTCGGTGCACGCGGATCTGGTGCGCGAGCGTTCCCTGATCGCCGCCGTCGGTGAGGTGTCGCTGTCCGCACGAACCAGCGGAGGCACACAGACGTGATCCCACGCCTCAACGAGCGCAGCATCTCCGCCCAGCACCCGCTCAGCCAGGCGCTGGACCGGAACGTTTCGGCGGAGGAGGGCCTGACCGAGCACACTGTCATCGCCTACTGGCCGGGCCTGGACTTTTACACCCTGGACGACGAGCAGGCGATCTGGACGTCCGCCCAGTGGGCCGAGCACCTCGACGACCCGCTGGTGGAGCACCCGTTCGCCGTCGGCCCGCGGGGCGATCGGCGGGCGATCTTCCACCTCGACGTCCGTCTCCACCCCGACGACCGTGATCTGACCGGTCCGGAGTGGGCTGAGGCCGCCCACCGCCTCGCCCGTGCCGCCGGGATCGAGATCCCCGGCGACGAAGGCGGCTGCCGCTGGATCGGCGTCCAGGCCCAACCCGGCCGCCTCGACCTGATCGCCAACCTGATCCGGCTCGACGGCACCTGGCAGCCGCAGCCCACCAGCCTGCTCCGACGGCTCTCGGATGAAGCCCGCCGCATCGAGAACGAGCTGCACCTCACCCCCGTACGCACAGCCCCTGAGCGCCAGGCCGTCGCCCGGCCCGTCCCGAGCGCGTCGACTCAGCTCGCGACGGTCCTGGCGCAGCTCACCGACGAGCAGTCCGGGCCGCTGGCCACCGTGCGCGGCCTCATCGAGCACACCGCCTATCGGGTCGCACGCCAGCCGGGTGCCGGCAGCCCCGGCACGGCGCACCGCCTGGAGCTGATCGCTCACCGGCTTTACGACATCCAGCAGGACCTCGACGCCACCACCGCCCACCTCGCGGCTCGCCCACCGGGCGCCGTCTCTCGGCACGGCATCGCCACCGCACCACCGGATGGGCGGCACACGCGACGATCACCGTAGTAGGCCCCCGCTCTTGCTGCGTGCCGTCCGCTTCCCGGGTTTCCGCCGAATCCCCACTCCGGTGAGGTCCTCGCTCGCGGCGCAGACCCCGAAGCCCACAGCATCCTGCAGCGCTGCGGCTTCGGGCCCGTCGTCCGCGTCCACGAGACCTGCCACCAACGCCGTGGCCCGGCTGTGGCCGTCGGCTATCACATCGACTGCGACGAGGCGTTCGATACCGACCAGCACCTGCCCCGCTCGGTGCCCAGGTCGCCCAGCTCGCCGATCGGCCCGCCCGCAGCACCTGCACCGGGCAGGTGCCCGGCGCAGAGCGCGAAGCGTCCGCTGGATGCTTCCACCCGCCACGGCAGCGCACGTGCCGACCCCGCCTCCGGCATCGCGGGCCTGCGCCCCTCACCCCCGCCCGCTCCATTACTAAGGAAGACATTGCACGACCACGACCACGACTCCGATCCCGGCCGCCTCGCCTCGTTCGCCGACGTCCTCGCCGGCGAACTGCCCGGCACCTGGAGCAGTACCTACCACCCGCCCGAGCGCAAGGACGATCTCGCCGAACTGGCCGACCACATCTGGGACATGGACCTCGTCGCCGAATCCCTCGCCGCGCACCCGATCCGGCACGCGGCCGTGCTGACCCGCAAGGACGGCGCCCAGCTGGTTGTCATCGACCGGCACGACGAGCGGGACGGCTTCCTCGTCGCCGCCGTCGCCCCCCGTGACATCCCCGGGCAGGCGTTTGGCGGGATGCGCGAGCCGGACGGCATCGCGCTGAGCGACGACCCGTTCCTGAGCGCCGAGACGGTCGCCGGTGACCTGCTGGCCCGCTACGACGCCGCGCTCACCCAGGTCCGGCACAACTCCATTGGCCTGGCCCGCCAGCCCGACGCTACCCAGCCGTCCCAGGCGGAGCGGGTCGTGCTCACCTGGCAGGCCGACGGCAGCCTCGCCACGGCCCCCACCAGCAACATGGTCGCCGCCGTCCTGGTCGCCAACGGCTTCGTCCACGACGAGCAGACCGGCACCTACCGGCTGAACGGGGACGACACCGCCGTCCAGGCCCGAGCCGTCCGCAAGATGGGCGAGCAGCTCGCCGCCCAGGGCCTCACCACCGCGCTCCAGCACCCTGCGGCGCGGCCCGCGCCCACGTCCACCGCGCCGGCGGCCCCGCCGCCCCAGAGACGCACCTCGACCCTGCGGACCCGGTGATGGGCAACCGCGCCGACGACGAAGGTACCGACGTCGAGATCTACTGCAAGCCCTTGACCGACACCGTTCACGCCGACACCCCCACCGGTGCGCCCGAGGAGCTCCTCGCCCTGCTCGACCGTCTCGGTTTCGAGCGCAAGACCGCAGTGACGGCCGGGCCCGTCTACATCTGGCACGAGGCGCCGGCGCACCTCACCGAGGACGAGAAGAAGCAGCTCGCAACCCGAGCCGTCCCCGCACTGATCACGGCCGGATACGAGGTCTTCCTTCCTGACTACCTCTTCGACCCCGTCGTTTATCAACAGGCCGTGCACGACATATGCACCCGCCAGGTACGGCCCCAGCCCCCGAAACCTGCTCCAGCAGCCGCAGTCACCGCTTCGCCTCGGCGTGCCCCCTAATAGGCCCGAACGGCGGCCCTGGCACGTGCCGGGGCCGCCCCGGGGCCGCCGCAGCACCGACCGGAGAAGCCCGTAGCACCCCGCACACCACCGCCGATGTCCCGCCGCCTCACACCCCGCCTCGCCACCGCCCTGTTCCGCCGCTATCTGCGCGCCTGCATTCCCACCGGCCCCCGCCGGATCGTTCCGCCGACCGGCGCACACCCCGAGGCCAGCCTCGACGAAGCCCGGCGGATCGGCCACCGCCACCACCACTGACCCTCAATCCCGCCCCGGAGGGCTATGCCCCACCCCGCCCCGAACCCGGACCGGCTGGCCGACGAGATCGCCCGTCAGCTCGGCCAACTCTCCGACCACCTCGTACTACTCCCGGCAGGTGAGGCCACCCGCGTCATCGCACGTGTCCTTAACCCCGAAGACGGAGTCCTCGGCCGTTTCACCCACCTCGTGGCCACCGGCAGCGTCTTCGCCAAAACTCAGACCGAACGCGGCTCCCTGCCCGCGGAGGTGTGGCTCGCCCTCGGCCGGGCCGCCAACGAACTGCATGACATCGGCCTGGATCTCGACGAGCACACCGACACCCTCCAGCGCCTCCACGCCCGCCCCGCCGTGACGGCCAAGCCCCCGACCGCTGCGCCGCTCGTCGTACGGCGGCGCCGGTGAAGCGAAAACAGTGGCAGGGCTGGGGGCCGGGCGAGCAAGCAGAGCAGCACTACCTCGTCCAGCCCCGTGCCCTCGCCGGGGGCGGCGACCTCAGGCACGTCTCGGAGTTCCTGCGCGCCTGCGGGTGGCAGGACAAGTCCAAGCGCAACGGCCCGCTCGTTCTCGACAGCCCCGACCGCACGATCCGGATCGGCTACAACCCCTACATGCTGCCAGGCGGTTGGACGATCCACAGCAAGGCCACCGCTCACCAGGACGAATGGACGGTGTCCTTGGGCCGGCAGACGCCGGTGGAGATCGTCGCCGGACTCACCGACGCCCTCACCCGCCCCCGCAGCGCGCACGCCCCCAACGTCTGGGCGCCGCTCCAGGAGCAACACTGGAAGACCGACCGCGGCGACGAACACTTCATCGCCACGAGCCCCGACGGGGCAGCCTGGATGCAGTTCCACCACGACCGCAGCGGCCAGGCCATCTGGTGGTCTGGGGCACAGGATGAGCAGGGCAACGGCTGGACAGCCAGCTTCACCGCCTCCACCCCCATGCATCTGGTCCAAGCCTTCTCCGAAGCGCTCGCCAGCCCCGACCCCGTGATGCGCCCGCGGGGCCGTGTCCCGCACAGCACGCGGATCCGCACCACCTCCGTCTCCGTTCTCCCCTCCCAGCTCAGCGCCTGGCAGCAGGCCCGCGTCCACGCCGGCCGCGCCGCCACCTGGGCCCGCAACTCCTGGGCTGCCAGCCAGCCCCGCACCACGACCCGCCCCCACGCCAGCGCCGGCCGCCCCCGCGCCCGCCGCTGACCGGCCCCCTTCTCCCTTTTCAAGGAGCCCTGTGCCCGCACTCACCCCGGACGACATCCACACCGCCACCGAAACCCTGTCCCGGCTCACCGAGTACCTGCACGACGCCCCCAACCCCGCCGAGGCACTCGCCCTTGTCGAGCCGCTGCTGGATGAGTACACCGGCGTCCCCGTCCAGCTCGGCGACACCCTGCGCGCCCTCGCCCGCGCCGTACTCGACCACCCGAACACCCCGCGCACACCCGAGACGCACCTCCTGATCGCGGAGCTGCGCACCGCCGCGTGGGAGCAGACCGACCAGCACACCCTCCACTACGTCCTCGACGACCTGCGCACCCTGCTCGACAACGACTCCCCGAACACGCCGGAGTGCAGCCGATGCCGGTGAGCGAGCGGCAGCTCGCCGAGTTCGCCGACAAGCGCGCCTGGCAGATCCCCTTCGACACCAGTCCACGCCACCTCGCCGGCCCCGGCGACGCCCGCCACGTCACCCACGGCCTCGCAGCCGTCGGATGGACCCGCACATCCGACCCGCTGAGCGCGGAAATCGTCCTGCGCAGCCCCGATGGCCGTCACAGCCTGCAGCTCGACCCGCAGTCCGCCACCTCCGCCTGGTGGCGGCTGCGGGCCGAGCCCACCGACACCGAACCGGACTGGTACGCCGAGTTCGGCGAACTCGTCCCCGCCGAGATCCTGGCCAGCGTCACCGACGCCCTCCTCTGCCCGCCGCGCGCCGAGCCCCCGGGCCCCTGGCAGGCACTGTCCTCGGCCGCCTGGAAGCTCGACCAACAGAACAGCGCCCACTCGCCGGACGGCATGTGCCACATCGAGCTGCGTTCCCTCGGCGACCGCGATACGCCGTCCTGGCACATCGAGACGCGTGAGCACGGACACGGCCATCCCGTGGGCCCCCGGATCTGGCACGCCTGGTTCGACCATCACACGCCCTCCCACCTGGTCAGCGTGTTCGTCACCACACTCACCGACACCGCCCCGCTCCAGCGCGGCATGTTCGAGCGCACCGCCCACTACAGCGCCGTCAAGGAGCTGAGCCCGCTCAGCCCGCAGCAGGTGGTCGACGCGCACACCGCCCGCCTCGATGCCCTGCGCATCCAGGCACGCGCCGCGCGCCGCCGCCAGCGGCCGGCCACTACCCAGCCCCTCGGGCCGCCACCCAAGGCCGCAGCACCTCCCGTCCGGCGCTGACCCACCGGCCGTACTCCGAACCCCGTCACCTCCCAAGGAAACCGCCATTCCCGCACCCTCCAATGCCCACCGCGCGTTGCTCAAACAGCTCGGCCGCTTCCTGCGCGACAGCCAGAAGATCCTCGACTCCTGGGACGCGTACTCCGACGAGCACACCGACCTCGACGGCTGGCCCTACGACGAGGACGCCTACGGCCGGCGCGCGAGCCTGCGCGACGCAGCGACCGCCGAGGCGTTCGAGAGCGTCCGCGACGGCGCGCACCATCTCCTGGCCACCGCCCAGATCCAGCTCACGCACCTGCCTGCCCGTACGGTGCAAAGCCGCTGGGTGTGGCAACTCGGTGTTCTGCACGAAGCGCTCGACCGCCTCGATGCCCTGCACGAGAAGTGGCTTCAGACCCGCGACAGCCTCCCCGCCGACGCCCACCCTGGCACCCCGGTGTTCGATGACGTCCTCGCCGCTCACTACGCCGAAGCGTGGAGCTCCCTCGACGACTGGGCCACCCACGGCCACGCCATCGGCGACATCAACACCGCCGCCCGGCACGCCCCCTCCACCTTGGCCCCGCCGCCGACCACGACCGCGGCCCCCGCAACCGGCCACGCCGGCACGGTGCGCAGGTGACCGTGCCTCAGACGCCCTGTGGAGGTCGACTTCGTCGCCCCGCGTCACCTGGCCGGCGCCGGCGATCCCGCATGGGTCACCGTCCCCCTGCACCGCGCCTGTGGCTGGAGCTACGGCCACGACCCCCTGCAGCCGCGCGTGATCCTCTCCAGCCCCGGCCAGAAGGCCCGCTTGCGTCTGGAGCCCGATCCCGACGGGCAGTGGTGGACCCTGCATCACGCGCCCGAGCGGGACCGGCCGGCCTGGTACGCCAGCTTCGGGGCCCGTACCCCGGTCGAAAGCATCGCAGCCCTGACCGACGCCCTGACCGACCCGGCCGCAGACGCTGCCGTCGACGTCGGCCCCTACGAGCCGCTCATGAAGGCCGGCTGGACGCCCCTTCCCGACAAGGACGGGCTCGTCTCGCCCGACGGCAAGGCCCACGTCGAGCACTACGTCAGCGCAACGTCCAACTGCTGGTGGACCACCACCCTACTCAGTGAGAGCCAGGGACCGGTGTGGCAAGCCCGCTTCGGTGAGCACACCCCACTGCACCTGGTCACCGCGTTCACCCGCGCGCTCGCCGACCCCAGCCCCCTCCCACACACCGGCAACGCACTCAGCATCCGCGGCTACGGCACCAAGCTCATCATCCGCACGTACCGGGAACTGCCTGCCGTCCAGGTCGCCTTGGCCCTGGAGGACCGGGTGCACGCCCTAGCCGCCCGACGTGCCGCCCCGCCTGCCCCGCGACGTCCTCCGACCAACCCGGGCCACACCCGCTGATCGCCGTCACCGCCTCCCGGAAGCGCTCATTCCCTTTGCCTTCTCCCGCTAACAGCTCCTCCACCGACGGGTACGACGTCGCCTTCCGCCTCCTTCTGGGAGTGCTCGGCGTCGTCGTACCCCTGTCTCACCTCGCCTGGCTCAGCGGCAACATCACCGCCTGGGCCACCGGACACGACTGGGCGCCCTACCAGCCGACCACGGCCCTCCTCCATCCCGACCAGCTCTGGCCGCAGGCCGGAGAAACGTCCCTGTTGATCGGCGCTCGCATCGTCCCGATCACAGCCCTGCTCGCGCTCGGTGCCGTGGCCGGCGTGCTGTTCTCCCGCCACAAGAACCGCGGTGGCGGCCGGAAGAAGAAGATCGCCGGGATGGCGAAGCCGAAGGACATCGAGCCCCTGATGGCCAAAGCGATCACCGCCAAGGCCCGCTCCCTGCGTCCGAGTCTGAAGACCGCCAAGCACATCGATGCGAAGGACACCGGCATCCTCCTCGGCAACCTGCAGGGCACACGGCACGAGGTCCGCATGGGGTACGAGGACGTCGCGGTGGCGATCATGGCGCCGCGCTCCGGCAAGACGACCAGCCTCGCGATCCCGTCCATCCTGGCCGCCCCAGGACCGGTTCTGCTGACCTCCAACAAGGCCGCCGGCGACGCGTATACCGCCACCCTCGACGCCCGCGCCGGAGTGGGCCGGGTCTGGTCGATGGATCCGCAGCACATCGCACACGCCGCCCGCGAGATGTGGTGGAACCCCCTCGCCGACGCCAAGACGCTGGACGGGGCCGGACGCCTGGCCGGCCACTTCCTCGCCGCCTCCGTGGACGCGAGCCAGCAGGGCGACTTCTGGTCCAAGGCCGGATCGAACATCCTGTCCCAGCTCTTCCTCGCTGCCGCGCTCGACGACCGCCCGATCACGGACGTGATGCAGTGGCTGGCGTTCCCCGCAGACCGCACACCGCTGGACATCCTCCGGGACCACCGCCTCACGGCCGTCTCCGCGCAGCTCAAGGGCACCGTGGAAGGCCCGCCGGAGACCAGGGACGGCATCTATGAGACGGCCCGCCAGTACGCCGCCGCGCTGCTGAACAGCGAGATCGCCGCGTGGGTCACCCCACAGAAAGATCTTCCGGAGTTCCGCCCGTCTCAGTTCGTCACCTCCACCGACACGCTCTACCTGCTGTCGAAGGACGGCGGAGGAGGAGCATCAGCGTTGATCGCCGCGTGCGCGGACTCCGTGATGCGGGCGGCGACCGCGCAGGCCGAACGCGCCGGCGGGCGTCTCGACCCGCCGATGCTCGCGATCCTCGACGAGGCCGCCAACGTCTGCAAGATCAGCGATCTCCCCGACCTGTACAGCCACTTGGGCTCGCGCGGCATCATCCCGATCACCATCCTCCAGTCCTACCGCCAGGGCCAGAAAGTCTGGGGTGACGCGGGCATGGACGCCATGTGGTCCGCCTCCACCATCAAGGTCATCGGCTCCGGCATCGACGACCCGGACTTCGCCGACAAGCTGAGCCGGCTCATTGGCGACCACGACGTGGAGACCACCTCCACCTCCCGCTCCGAGTCCGGCCCGTCGACCTCCGTGTCGATGCGGCAGGAGCGGATCCTGCCCGCCGACGCGATCCGCGCCCTGCCCAAGGGCACCGCCCTGTGCTTCGCCACCGGCATGCGCGCCGCCATGCTCGACCTGCGCCCCTGGTACCTGGAGCCCGGCGCCGACGAGCTGGCCGCCGCCTCCGCCCGCGCCTCAAAGGCCATCACCGCCCGCGCCGTAGCCAAGGCAGCGCCGAAACAGAGCGACTTCGGGCCCGCGGCCTAGGAGCCCGGTCCTGAGCGTCCTGTTCTTCCGCAACTTCCGTCAGGAGACGGCTCATCGCCCCGTATGAACCCAGCGATCTCGACGATCTGACTGTGCACGCTGCGCTCGACGCGGTCATCGCCGACATCCGCGAACACCAAATCGCTGGCGGCCCCGGTGGGTTCTTCACCGCCCTGCGCCACATCGAGCTGCTCGGCCACCTCGCCATCCGCCTCGCCGGAGACGCCCACCGCCACCTCAACGAGGACCAGCAGATCTCCTCCGCCCGGCATCCGGCCGAGACCCTCAGCCAGACCGCAGGACATGTCGGCCGTGCCGTGGCCCACTACACCCTGGCCCTCACCCCGCTCGCCGCACGCGCCAAGCCCGGCGCCCGAGCCTCCCTCGACTGGCAACTCGACGCGATCGACCGCCACAGGGACCTGCACGTGCACCTGAGCCACGCCCACCAGGCCCTGGACGAGGCCCGCGCCTCACTGACCGGCCTCAACCCCGCACCTGAATCCAACGTTTCCACTCCACCACCGCCCACCACAGCGGCGCGCACCACCCCACGCCCGCCTCGCCGCTGACCCGACCACCCGGACTGCCATGGCCATCACCGACCACCACGACGTCTTCATCGGCTCGACCGACGACGGATGGACCTTCGTCATCGTCAACCGCCCTATCCGCAACGCCGCCCGCATGCTGACCGGGGCGGGGTTCACCGCCCGCGAGCACCAGGGCCGCACGCTCTACCTCCTGCCACCCCAGACGGGCGAGGACGCGCACGAACGCGCCGGTGTCGCGGCCTACGGGCTCATGGCCCACACCCTGGACCTCGTCGACCTCGCCTGGACCACGCGCCACCCCAGCGGCGCCAACGGTGCCGAACCCGAGGCGACCATCCGCTTCCGCGACGGCACAGTCACCGCCACCGCCCTCACGGACCGCGCCGGCGATGTCCTCGCCCAGAACGGCTTCACGCCCACCAAGGCATCGCAGGAGTACACACTCCCTGCCGGGCTGAGCGAATCCGACGCCGTGAATGCGGTCATCCGCGCAGAGACCCACCTCTACTCCTACGGCGTCCGCGTGCGCGTCGACCTCGGGATCCCAACCCTCCAGGGCATCCCGCCCGCGCCCTCTCGCCCTCCGTCCGCGCCGGCGCTGCCCTCCCTGGACCAGGCCCAGCGGCGCCGCCGCTGACCACCTCTTCCCCCGGAACAGCACCATGCAACAGATCGATCTGAACGCCGAGATCGCCCGCCTGCGGCAGCTCGGCAGCGATTTCGAGGACCTGCACAGCGAGATCCGCTCGCTCACCCTGACACCCGGCACCGACGCCCGGCAGCAGCTCACGTCGAAAATCGTGGCCACCCACGAGCTGGTCCAACAGGCCATGGAACGCCTCGGTGCCCTCGACGGCAGCCAGTACACCGCGGTCCCCGGCAGCCGCCCGACTCTGGAGGCGCTTGCCTCCGTCGCCTTGGCCGCCAGCATCGCCGCATCCGACCTGGCCTGCGCGCTGGAGGCCAATCCGCTGGAGGGCGCCGCGTTCCCCGGCCCGCCGACCGATGAAGCGGCCGTGCGCCAGGCACGGCACGCGGAGGCGGTCCCGGCCATGGCAGGGCACCTCGCGGATGCCGCCCACCAGCTCGACCTGGCCCACACCGGCTGCTACTACCTCGCCAGCGGCATCACCCGGGACCTGAAGCAACACGCCGAACAGAACCAGAGCCAGGCGACCCCGCCGCCGAAGATCACGGACAGCCAGTACGCCGTCCTCGCCCGGCTGTCCGCAGGCGGCGGCACCCGTTATGTGATCAGCCGATATGGCGTGCCCAAGGCCATCGACAAGGACCGGGCCACCGTGAACGTCGCCACCCTCAACGCCCTGATCAAGCGAGGACTCGTCGCTGTGGACACCACGACGCCTTTGCACCAGGGCCAGCGCCTCCGCATCACCGCCGAAGGCCACCGTGCCCTCGCTCAGCACAAGCCCACCACGGCCCCCACCCGAACAGCGGCGGTGACGCCTCCAGCAGCGAAGCAGTTGGCGGGACGTACGCGATGACAACCAACCCACCTGACCCGCCGTCTCCTTCCACCGGGCACGGCGACCCCCAGCCCTGCGGTCCTGCCGAACCGCCCTTCTCCGCCGCCGAGTTGTCCGCCATCGCACGCCGTATGACGTGGCAGCAGCGCGCCGCCCTGCGGGTTCTCGCCCGGACACCCAGTCGAGTCCGGCAGCGGACCAACGGCTCGCCGTACGTGGACACCCAGACCTCGTCGCACATCGCGATCACCACGTGGCACATCCTGGAACGCAAGGGCCTGGCCTACCGCGACCACACCGCCCACCCCACGTCCCTCCTCAGCCAACGCCTGGCCCTGACCCACAAGGGACTGGCCGTCCTCAACTACCACGCCCAGGCCACCTACCCGTCCTCTGCAACCCGGCTGTGGCCACCCACTCCGCCGCGGCAATTCACCTCACACCCCACCGCTCAGGACGGCAGCACACCAAGTGCCAGCCGCCGCTGAGCAGCCGGGCCCGAGAAGCCACGCTTCTCCGCCCGCCCGTTTCACGTGACCAGCCGCCATGCGGGCCGGACGACTTCCCACGACAGCGCCGCGTGGACGGCGCACGGCTGGCCCCAATCCCCCTTTCCGGAGTCCCTCTGTGCTCAATCCGCGTTCTGCACGGAGGTGTTGTCGGTCTCCGCCGCTGACGGCACTGCGCTGTCCGTCTACCGCGACACCCCAGCCCGCCCGCGGTCCGACGGCGCGACGATCGTGCTGGTGCACGGCGCGTCGGTCACCGCCGACCTGTGGCGCCTCCACACCCGGCACCTGACCAGCCTGGGCTTCAACGTGCTGCGCTACGACCAGCGCGCGCACGGCCGCACCCCGCGCGGCCAAGCACCGCTGACCATCGAGCAGCTCGCCGACGACCTGCACCACATCCTGCGCGCCCTCGCCCCCACCGGACCGCTGGTGCTTGCCGGCCACTCCCTGGGCGCCCTCATTCTGCAGGAAATCGCCGCCCTGCACTCCCAGCTCCTGCCCCGGCTCCGGGGCATGGTGCTGCTGTCGGCCACCGCCCACGGCGCGAGCGTTATGCCCGGCCGGAGCCCGCGCGCCCTGCTGCTGGCCGCCGGACGCAGCCTGTTCGCCCTGACCTGCACCCACGCACCCCAGGCCGTGGACCGGGTGCGACGCCTGCTGCCCGACACCCACCGCTACACCCTCACACCCCGCCCCGGCACCGCGCCTGATGGACCGCCGCCGTGCCGCCACGGCGTACGCCACACCCCCACGGCCGATCTCGCAGCGCTCTGGCAGTCCCTGCGCCGCTATCGGGCCCGCCACCTGCCCGCGCTGGAGCAGCTCGGCGGGCGGCTGCTGCTGATGGCCGGCGCAGACGACCAGCACATCCCCGCCGCCCACAGCGCACAGCTGGCCGACCGCCTGTCCGGCGCCCGCCTGGAGATCCTGCCCCGCACCACGCATGCCCTGCCCATCCGCCACCCGGCACTCATCAGCGCCCGCATCGCCCAGCTCGCCGCCGGGCCGCACTCTGACTCTCACCTCCCGAAGGACCCGTCATTTCCGAACTTCCCGCTTTCCGAGCAATTTCACTAGGCGCAGGGATTCAGTCCAGCGCTATGCTCGCTCTGTCAGCCGAAGGCGTTCTCCCGAAGGTCGACTACGCGATTTTCGCCGACACGGGCTGGGAACCCAGGGCCGTCTATGCACACCTGGACCGCCTGCAACGCGAAATAGCCGAGCCCGCAGGCATACCCCTTCTGCGCGTCTCCTCGGGAAACATTCGCAAGGACGCCCTGGACCCGGACCACCGTTTCGCCTCCATGCCGCTCTACGTCCTCAATAAGGACGGCAGGCCCGGCATGACCAGGCGCCAATGCACCGGGGAATATAAAATAAAGCCGATCAAGAAGAAGGTCCGGGAACTACTCGGTTTTCCCTATCCGGCACGCATTCCCAAGGGCGTGTTCGTCGAGCAGTGGGTCGGCATTTCCACCGATGAATTCCATCGGGCCAAGGACGCCGACGTGCAGTACATGCGCAACCGGCATCCGCTCATCGACATGGGCTGGTCGCGCTCCGACTGCATGCGCTACCTGACCTCGCTCGGACTGGCCGACACGCCGAAGTCGAGCTGCCTCGGGTGCCCGTTCCACGGAAACGCCCAATGGCGAAATATCCGCGACAACTCCCCTGAGGAATGGGAGGACGTGGTGGAGTTCGACGCGGCCATCCGCCAGGGAAACGCCCGAGCCAACGCCACCGGCAGCAGGCTGCTCGGTGAGGCGTTTCTCCACCGCTCCCGCGTCCCTCTCAGCGAAGCCCCGATCGACCACGTCACCGCCGCCGAATGGGCAGCGATGCAGCAGGAACTCACCGACACCGGACCGGACCTTGAGGAGCTGGAGCAGGGCGTCATCGATGGCTGTTCACCGTGGGCCTGCCGCGGTGAAGTCGAGCCGGTGCAGGACGACTTCGGACTGGCCTCTTGATCACCCTGGACCTGTTTGCGGGACCGGGTGGATGGAGCCACGCACTGAACGTCCTCGGCGTCCGGGACGTGGGCCTGGAATGGGACGAGTGGGCCTGCAAGACCCGTGCGGCAGCAGGGCAGTTGACGATTCGCACGGACGTGGCCATGTATCCCGTCTGGCCTTTCCTCGGACGGACCGTCGGGCTGATCGCGAGTCCGCCGTGTCAGGCGTGGTCGATGGCCGGCAAGCGCCTCGGCCTGGTGGACCAGCCGCTGGTGCACCAGGCTGTCGCGGATCTCGCCGCCGGCCGCGACACCCGAGCCAAGCTGCTCGCCTCCTGCCAGGACGAGCGCAGCCTGCTGGCCGCCGAGCCCATGCGCTACCTAAACGCCCTGAACACGGTGGGCCAGCCGGAGTGGGTCGCCATGGAGGAGGTCCCCGACGTGCTGCCGCTGTGGCGCCAGTACGCGGCCATCCTCCGTCGGTGGGGATTCTCCGTGTGGACCGGCATCCTCAACGCCGCCGACTACGGCGTACCCCAGACGCGAAAGCGCGCCATCCTGCTCGCCTCCCGGGTCCGTACGGCCGAACCGCCCGCGCCCACCCATGCCCAGGTCGCCGAGCCCGAGTCGCTGTTTGGGCCGGGCCGCTCCCGCTGGGTGTCCATGGCTGAGGCCCTCGGCTGGGGTGCCACCGACCGGCCCGTCCCCACGGTGTGTGCCGGCGGTGGACCAGGAGGCGGCCCCGAGCCCTTCCCTTCCGGCTCGCGCAAGACCCTCTCCGACGCCCGCGACCGGGGCACCTGGGCACCCCGCGCTGACGGGATCGTCCTGCAGTCCCGCCGGGAGGGAGCAGGCTGGGTCACCCGGTACGGAGTCCGGGACAACCGGCTGGCCGACGCCCCCGCTCCGACCTTCACCGCGGAGGCGCACCGCTGGTCCTGGTCGCTGCGCAGCAACAACCAGGCCAACGCCACTGTCAGATCGATCGAGGAGCCGGCCGGGACGCTGTTCTTCGGGCACCGCGCGAACGAGTGCACCTGGATCGCCGAGCCTGTCGGCACCCCGCCGGAGAACGAGACGGAGGCCACGCCGCCCGCGCCGGAGCCGATCCGGATCACCGCACGCGAGGCCGGCCTCCTCCAGACCTTCCCCGCCGACTACCCGTGGCAGGGAAACAAGGGCCAGCAGTTCTCCCAGATCGGCAACGCCGTGCCCCCGCTGCTCGCCGGCCACCTCCTCGCCCCGCACCTGCGCGTATCCCTCAACCCCGACGACTTCACCCTGGCCGCCTAATGCCCCTCACCCCCGCCCCCGACGAACCCGAGGACGACCTCGACGACCTGCCCGACACGCATCCGCCCCAGCCCGTGTACTACGCCGAACAGGCCCTCCTCGGCGCCCTCCTCCTCGAACCCCACCGCCTCACTGACATCGCCGGGATCGAGCCCGCCTCGTTCTCTAACTACGCGCACGGCGCCCTGTTCGCCGCAATCCGCGCCCTGCCGGCCCCCGACCCGAACCACCACGCCAAGGACACCACCTGGCTGAACGCAGTACTCACCGCCGCCCGCGAGCACGCCCGCGGGCTGACCGCCTCCTACCTGCACACGCTCATCCAGATCTGCCCGTTGCCCCGGCACGCGTCCGCGTACGCCCGGATGGTCGAGACCGAGCATGCCCTCCGTACCCTGCGCGCCCACGCCGAGCGCCTCGCGCATACCGCGACGGACGGCACGCTCCCGCACCCGGTGCCCACTACCCTCGCCGAAGCCGACGCCCTCGCCCGCGCCGTGGACGACATCGCCGCCAGGTTCCCGTCGCACTCCGGCTCCCTGCCCCGCACCCCCGCACCCCCGTCGGCGACCAACTCCGACAACGATAAGGAAGCGGTCGAGGAGGAGCGGCTGCTGCTCGCGACCGCGACGGCGCACCCTGCTGACGTCGAGCAGATGCGGTGGCTGACCGCCGACGATTTCGCCCACCCTCTGCACGCCGGGCTGTGGCAGTGCCTGACCGCTCTGGCCCGGCGCCGTGCCCCCGTTGACCCGGTCACCGTCCTGTGGGAGGCCCAGCAGCGCGGTCTCCTCGCATCTGGGGCCGAACCGGCAGAGCTGCTCGACCTCCTCAGCGCACCGGCCGGTTCCGCTGAGTACTGGGGCGAGCGGATCCTCCAGCGCTCCGTCCTCGCGACCGCGCGTCACGTGAGCCTGCGCATCGAGGCGTTCACCGATGACCCGGCGATGACGCCGTACCAGCTCATCCTCGGCAGCCGCCGCGCGCTCGCCGAACTGTCCGCCGCACGCGCCCGTTGGCACCACGCCACCTCACCCGCACCCACGACCACGCTCGCTCCCGCGCCCACCAGGGCCGCCGCGCCGCCCCGGGCCGGCCCGCCACGAACGACGGCGCCACCCGCCCGTATCTCCCGCTGACCCCGAACCCGCTGGTGGCTGGCCCTTCAACAATCCGGCCACCGGCAGAAGCGAGCACCCCTTCGTGACAACCTCCTCCGCCGAGACGCACGTCCGCCTCGACACGCACCCCACCCACACCAGCGCCGTAACCGCCACAATCACCGGCCCCCAACGAGAGCCGGCCCGCGCTGCGCTGATCGCCCGCGGGTTCGAGGGTCTCGACGACGAAATCCTGGTCATGGCCCGCATCGACCACGAGGAGCCCTACTGGGCCGAGAAGGCCGTACAGGCCCTGGCCGCAGACGGCTTCATCACCGAGATCACCCCCCGGCTCCGTGAAGCGATCGATGAGGAGTGGACCTGTGCCAACCACTCGATGCCCTGGTACACCCGAGCGGAAATCCGAGAGAACTCCAACGAAGCCCAGAAGATCCACGACGACATCCGCCACGGCCGGCTCATCATCCACGCCCACGCCCACGACAACGGCACCACCGTCGCCGTCGCCACCTACCGCGACAACGGCAAGAGCGTCTACCTCCACGGCGAGAACCACCTGCGACAGATCGCCGACACCTTCGACTCGCCCGCCCAGGCCCTCACCGCCTTCGAACGCCTCCACCACGACACCATGCGCCCCGGCCCCGCGCCCATGACCGACACCGAACGCGCCGCCGCCGAAGCCCACACCACGCTCGACACACCGACCACAACAGCCGAACCGCCCGCCCAGAAACCGGAGATCGTGCCGGCCTATGCCGCCGATGCCGGCGACCACGACGTCCTCCTCGACCAGTTCCTCGCCGCACACGGCGACTGGGAAAAGTGGCGCACCTGGACCGACGACACCAGCCACGCGATCCACGAATCACAGACTCTGCGCATCGAACGCGTCCACGAAACCGATCCGCGTGAGGCCGCCTGGACCGTGGCCGCATACGAGACACCCGTCTCCGACCGGATGTGGCACCTCACCGCGACCGGCACCACCCCCGCCCCCGTGCTCCAGGCCCTGCTGCACCACCTCGCCGAAGGCGACGCATGGGACACCGCCATCGGCAGCCCCGTCGACGAGAAGACCGTCACCGCCGCCACCAAACCCCTCACCGACGCCGGATGGAAGCACACCGTCGACGGACGCTGGATCCGCTGGACAACCCCGTCCGGGGACGTCGGTATCCAGTTCGACGCCTTCGCCGCCCAGACGCCGCACAGCACGCTCGCCACCTGGACCATCTGGGCCGGCCCCAGCATCGACCACCCCAACTGGACCGTCACGGCATCCCGCTACACCCCCAGCGTGCTGCTGGCCGACCTCGCCGAGAACCTCGCCCACGGCACCGGGCATCGGACGTACACCCCCGTGGAGGTGAAGCACCCCGCGCACCTCACCACCGCCCCCACAGGACCGCCCCACAGAGCAACAACAGCGCAGTCGAGCCGATCCCGCTGAGGGAGTTTGACCCGTGCCCAGCCCTCGGTCACTGCGCACAGTTGGCCGGGCATCGGTCATCGAAAACCGACGGGCAGGGGATCGGGCTTCGGGAGCGAGACTATGGTGAGACCGGTGGCGGCGCGACGGCGTCACCGCAGAATGATGGGAGGCAGGAGTTGACAGGTGGCAAACGCTGACCGGCTGCCGTTGCCGCTCAGACCGGACGCGCGGCTTTGGATGACCGTCTCGCCGCAGCGGAGGGTTCTCGGTGTTGTGCACAACATCACGTCAGCCACCCGGCTCCTGGACCTTCTTGCGGTCTTCGACGGCGACGATCGGATTCAGGTTGTCTTCTCCTGCACAGATTCCTCCGCCTTGGACGGAGGCGTATCCGATTTCTTGCTCCGCCGGGGAATGCTGACGATTCCTTGGCAGGTCGCCGTCGCGGAGAATTTCGACCTCGCTCTCGCTACAAATCGAGGCGGAGACTTGCACAAGCTTCGTTTTCCGCTGATTGGCGCACCCCATGGGGCAGGATATAATAAATACTTGAGCCGGGAGCCGGGAGCCGGGAGCCGGGAGCCGGGAGCCGGGAGCCGGGAGCCGGGAGCCGGGAGCCGGGAGCCGGGAGCCGGGAGCCGGGAGCCGGGAGCC